>DIYV01000114.1 GCA_002429165.1 Gallionella sp. UBA6045
GCGAAGATCAGCGAGGCCATTACGCTGCCAGCCAGCCTGCCCGGTTCGACACCGCCTTGCGTATGAATCTGCAGCAACGCGAATACGCCGACGATGCTCAGCACGTCGGTCAGCGCCGATTCCAGCACCAGCACGGTGGCGGGTTTTTCCGACAAGCGCAACGAGTTCACCAGTGGAATGACTACTGGCGAAGAGGTATTTCCCAGGGTAACACCAAGGATAGCAGCAGCCAGCGGCGATAATCCCAGCGTAAAAAAACCGATCAACGCAATGATGGCCGCAGTCAGCACAAAGCTGACCATGGCCAGCAGGCCGGTCGTGCCCAGCGATTTGCCCAGCACGTCCAGATTCAGCGTCGTGCCGCCCTCGAACAGGATCACCACCAGCGCAATGGTAGCGATCAACGAACCTATCCTGCCGAAATCCTCCGGCGTGGTTATGCCCAGCACCGGGCCGATCACGATGCCGACCAGCATCAGTATCAACACGTCCGGGATATTGGTCCTGCGAAATTGCAGCGATAGAAAGTGTGAGAAAAACAACATCAGGCCGATGATCAGAATGGTCGTGGACATTAGTGCTTCCTGCTATTTGATATGGACGGATTATACATGCCGAACTTTACAGCCAAGTTATGCCGGTGATGGAGACGACCAAATGCAATCATCAACGCTTGCGCGGGCGGCTCTCTTTGGCCAAGGTAAAAGTCTGCTGGTTGATTTGGCTTGAACAGTTTCATAGGACGGGCAGACAAGGTTTTGTCTGGCGCGATTACATCGATTTGTTGCTTGAGTAGCTGGGTCTGCGCGCTCCCTAAAACCCGCCTCTGAAAACGTGGTGGGTTCGATCGTTACCAGTTATCCTTTGACTGCCTGAAAGATCGGCATTTTTTCCTCCTTAACTTATCAGGTTGATGATACGGCTTGCCTGTCCATGTAACGGGAGCTATAAATGCATGCGCCGGATTATAGGCGCGATCACCACCCAAAGCATGGCTAGCTTCTGATCCCCGCCAGCATCTTCTCCAGCCGTTTCACCGACACGATCACCGGCGTTTTCAGTTCCTGCGCGAACAGCGATACGCGCAATTCCTGCAACATCCAGGCAAACTCGTCCACGCGCGGATCGCTGTTGCCCTGCTGTGCCTGACGCAGCTTTTGCCATGCCTGTGTCAGCGGCTGCATCTGCGCCATGCATTGCGCGTCGCGCGCCGGGTTGCTGCGCAGTTTCTCGATGCGCAGGTTGATCGCCTTGAGGTAACGCGGCACATGCTGCAGGCGTTCATACGGCGTATCCGCGATGAAGCGTTTGTGCAGCAGCCATTCGAGTTGGGCGCGTATATCCTGGTTTGCCTGCGCGTGAGCCTTGAGTTGCGGCAGGTTTTTTTGCACGGCCTGATATTCGCTCAGCACGTTGCCGACCAGCCGCGCGAGTTCCTGTGCGATCAGCAGCAAACGGTTCTTCGCTTCCTTGCCGCGCGCGGCGAATTCCGCCTCGCTGGTTGGCAACGGATCGTTCAGGCAACACCGCTCGAAGGTCATCGCCAGTATCTGCTGCTGCAATTCCTGCTGCGTGCCGCCAAACGGGGAGTTGGGCATCATGAACAGCATACCCAGCTGCTGCGCATCGGGCAGGTTTTTTTCCAGGTACTTCACCTGTTCTTTCAACAGCAGCATGAACAGGCGGCGCAAGCCGCCGCGATGCGCGGCTTGCGCGGCATCGCGGGTATCGAACGCGCGCAGCACCACCGCATCGCCCTCGTCCACCAGCGCGTTGAACAGCGTCACGTTCTGTCCAGCGCGCTTCACCTCGCGTGTCTCGGTGAAGTCGCCGAAACTCCACGCGGTATAGCGCTGCTCTGAAACGGATACGTCTTTTCCCTCCGTCGCTGCCCCTGTCTTCGCAATCGCCACTGGCGCGGCGTGCGGCGCAAGCTCCGCATGCAGTTGGCTGAAGTTGCGCGACATGCCGAGCTGCCGGCCATGTTCGTCCCCCACGCGAAAATTCATCAGCAAGTACGGCGGCAACTGTTCAAGCCGGAACGCATCCAGCGGCACATCGAGCTGCTTCTGCTCGCGTATGAAGCGCGCCAGCGCCTGCAGCAACGGCGTATTCGAGACAGGTACTTCGCGGCAGAATGCCGCGGCGAATTCCGGCACCGGCACCAGATTGCGGCGCAACTTTTGCGGCAGCGTCTTGACCAGCTGCACGACCTTCTCCGCCAGGATGCCCGGGATCAGCCATTCACAGCGCGCCGCCACCAATTGGTTGATCAGCGCCAGCGGCACAGTGAGCGTGATGCCGTCATCGTTTCTGCCCGGCGAAAAGTTGTAGCTCAGCGCAAAGCTGATGTTGGCTATCTTCAACTGCGGCGGGAACTGGTCGGTGGTGATGCCCGCCGCTTCGTGGCGCATCAGGTCGTCTTTTTTCAGGTAGAGCAGTTTAGCGTCGGCGCGTTCCGCCTCCTTGCGCCATGCCTCGAAAGTCGCGCCGTTGTGGAGGCCATGCCCTGAAAAATGGCTGGGGATGCGGCTGTCGTAGAACGCGAAGATCAGCTCCTCGTCCACCAGCACATCGGGGCGGCGCGCCTTATGCTCCAGCGCCTCTATATCGGCGATCAGTTTCTGGTTGTGCGCATAGAACGGCGCGCGTGTCTCGAACTCGCCGCCGACCAGCGCCTGGCGTATGAATACCTCGCGCGATTCATCTGCATTCATCGGCCCGTAATGCACACGCTTCTTCGGGTTGAGGATGAGCCCATGCAGCGTGCTGCGCTCGTAGGCCACCACTTGCGCGGCCTTCTTCTCCCAATGCGGATCGTAATAATGCCGCTTGATCAGGTGGCTGCCTGTTTCCTCCAGCCATTCCGGCTCGATGCGCGCCACGCAACGCGCATACAAACGGTGCGTTTCGATCAGCTCGCCCGCCATCACCCATTTCGTGCCTTTTTTCGCCAGCACGGAATTCGGGGCGATGAAGAACTTGATGCCGCGCGCGCCCAGGTATTCATTGCTTTCCAGGCTCTTCATGCCGATATTGCCGAGCAGGCCGCACAGCAGCGCTTTGTGGATCTGCTCGTAGGTGGCGGGCTGTACATTTTCGCGCATGCCCATTTCGGCAACCTGTGCATGCAGTTGCTGGTGCAGCTCGCACCATTCGCGCAAGCGCAGTGGCGACAGGAAATTCCTGCGGCACTCTTCCGCCAGCAGGCGATTGGATTTTTTTTCCGCCACAGCCTGTTCGAACCACGCCCATATCTTCAAATAGGCGAGGAAATCTGAGCGCTCGTCGGCAAACATTTTGTGCGCCGCTTCCGCTGCCTCCTGCCTGTCCAGAGGTCGTTCGCGCGGATCCTGCACCGACAGCGCGCTGGCGATGACCAGTATCTCCGTCAGGCAGTGATATTGCCGCCCCGCCAGCAGCAGGCGCGCGATCTTCGGGTCGAGCGGCAGCTTGGCCAGTTCTTGGCCAAGTTTGGTAAGTTGCCGCGTCTCGTCTATCGCGCCCAATTCTCCGAGCAACTGGTAGCCGTCCGCGATCATGCGCGGGGTGGGCGGCTCGATGAACGGAAATTCGGCGATGTCGCCCAGTTCCAGCGCACTCATGCGCAGAATCACGGTGGCCAAAGAAACCCGAAATATTTCCGGGTCGGTAAATTCCACGCGCTGCAGAAAATCCGCTTCGTCGTACAGGCGCACGCACACGCCGCTCATCACTCGCCCGCAACGTCCGGCGCGCTGGTTCGCGGCGGCGCGCGAGATCTTCTCGATGTGCAGCTGTTCAACCTTCTGCCGGATGCTGTAGCGGTTTACCCGCGCCAGGCCGCAGTCGATCACGTAACCGATGTTGGGCACGGTCAGCGAGGTTTCCGCGACGTTGGTCGCCAGCACCACACGGCGTTGTCCTCCTGTCTTGAACACCCTGTCCTGCTCCGCCGCCGACAAGCGCGCGAACAGCGGCAGCACTTCTATGCCTTTCGGGTGGTGCTTGCGCAAGGTTTCCGCGGTGTCGCGTATCTCGCGCTCGCCGGGCAGGAACACCAGCACATCGCCGCGCAAGCCCGCAGCGGCGAGTTCATCCAGCGCGCTGCTCACCGCCTGCGGCACATCCTGCGCCTCGCCTTCCTCGCTCACCTGCAACGGACGATAACGGGTCTCGACCGGATAACTGCGTCCGGACACCTCGATCACCAGCGCGTCGAAATGTTTCGCAAAACGGTCTGCATCCAGCGTCGCCGAAGTGATGATGAGTTTGAGATCGGGACGGCGCGGCAGCAACTGCTTGAGGTAGCCGAGCAGAAAATCGATGTTCAGGCTGCGCTCGTGCGCCTCGTCTATGATCAGCGTGTCGTAATTCCTGAGCAGCGGGTCGCTGTGTATCTCGGCCAGCAGGATGCCGTCGGTCATCAGTTTGACGCTGGTGTCGGGCGACACCTTGTCGTGGAAGCGCACCTTGAAACCGACCGCGCCGCCCAGTTCGGTTTTCAATTCAAACGCGATGCGCGTCGCCACGGTGCGCGCCGCCACGCGGCGCGGCTGGGTGTGGCCGATGCAGCCCAGCACGCCGCGCCCCAGCATTAGGCAGATCTTCGGCAACTGCGTGGTCTTGCCCGAACCGGTTTCGCCGCACACGATCACCACTTGGTTGTCGGCAATGGCGCGCGCCAGATCCTCGCGCTTCTGCACCACCGGCAGATCGGCAGGGAACTCTATCGCGGCAAGGGAATCAAGCCGCGCCTTGCGGCGCAAGGCACTCGCTGACAATACGGGTTTAACGATCAAGAACGTCTCACAAAAAAAGATTTGGCGCCCGCGCTTATAATGGCAATACGCAGGAATGTCTATATACTTTACACAGTTCGCAACTATTTTATCCGGAGCTGCATATGCCTTACGTCAATATCCGCATCGCGGGAACCCTGACCCGTGAACAGAAGAAGCAGATCGCCGCAGAGATCACCGACACGCTGGAACGCATCGCGCTCAAGCCCAAAAGCTATACATATATCGCCTTCGACGAACTGCCGGAAGAGAACTGGGCCATCGCCGGACAGTTGCTGGATGAGGAATAGCACGGCATTATCCGCACATTCCACTTGGGAGATATAAATGCCTATCACCACCTCCGCCGAATTTGTTGCCTGGTTCCGTTCCGTCGCGCCCTACATCAACGCGTTCCGCGGCCGTACCTTCGTGATCGCCTTCGGCGGCGAAGTGGTCGCTGACGGCAAGTTCGTCGAACTGACGCATGATTTCAACCTGCTCGCCAGTCTTGGTATCCGGCTGGTGCTGGTGCACGGTGCACGCCCGCAGATCGAGCAGCATCTTGCCAAGAACAATCTAGGTGATACATACCATCAGGGCATCCGCCTCACCGATGCTCAGACCATGCAGTGCGTCAAGGAAGCTGTCGGGCGGGTGCGGGTCGAGATCGAGGCGCTGCTGTCGATGGGGCTGGCGAATTCGCCGATGGCGAATGCCGATATCCGTGTGGCGGGAGGCAATTTCATCACCGCCCAACCCATAGGCATCATCAATGGTGTCGACCTGATGCACACCGGCACAGTGCGCAAGGTGGATGTCGCCGCGCTGAAGGACAGGATGGAATTCGGCGAGGTGGTGCTTCTCTCGCCGCTCGGCTACTCGCCCACCGGCGAAGTATTCAACGTTACGCTGGAAGATGTCGCCACTGCCACCGCGATCGCACTGGATGCCGACAAGCTGATGTTCCTGATGGACACCGACGGCGTGCATGACAAGAAAGGCAAGCTGATCAAGGAACTCACCGTCGCCCAGGCCCAGGACATACTTAAGCCGAAACGCAAGCTGACGGACGATGTCAACCTGTTCCTGCCCTGTGCGATACGCGCCTGCGAAGCGGGAGTGGCGCGCACCCACCTGATCAGCCGCCATACCGACGGTGCGGTGCTGCAGGAATTGTTCAGCGACGAAGGCATCGGCACGATGGTGGTGGAGAGCACGCTCAACACCCTGCGCGATGCCAGCATCGAGGATATAGGCGGGATACTCGAACTGCTGCGCCCGCTGGAAGAGAGCGGCGTTCTGGTAAGACGCAGCCGTGAATTGCTGGAACAGGAAATCGACCGCTTCGTGGTGCTGGAACACGACCACCGCATCGTCGGCTGCGCCGCGCTGTATCCGTTCCCGGACGAAGCCGCCGCCGAACTGGCCGGCCTCGCGGTGGAAAAGCAAAGCCGCGATCGCGGCTACGGCGAAGCCATCCTCAACCACATGCTCTCTGTTGCCAAGACGCAGAAGATGAAAAAGCTGTTCGTACTGACCACGCGCACCGCGCACTGGTTCATCGAGCGCGGTTTCGTCGAGAGCGATGTTTCCGCGCTGCCCGCACAGAAGAAGTCGTTGTATAACTGGCAGCGGAAATCCAAGGTGTTTGTGCGGAAGATTTAAAAATCCAGATTTCATCCCAACTGATGGAACTACTAGCCATTCCACTAGGCTGCCAAAAAACGGCAACCAAGTGGCTGGTTATGCGGCGTTGCAGGAAAAATATCTTGCTTACATATAACCCATATGCGCGCGGCGAAATTTTTCCCGCGCCTTGCATTTGGGCGAACTCTGAATTTTTTGGTTTGTAAGCCGCGTAGGGTTTCAATCCACGCAGGGACCCGTTCGCACCAAGCGTAGCGCATTGCACCGAACGTAGTCACCACATGCTAACGCCACTCTGAAATCGACTGCATCTCTCCCCAGGGCGCGACCTTCAACAGCAACAGCATCCCGGGTATAGCCAATACCGCACACAGCAGGAAGAATCCGCCCCAGCCCAGCTGGTCCGCCAGCCAGCCCGCCGTGGCGTTGACGAAGGTGCGTGGCACGGCGGTTAGGCTGGTGAACAGCGCAAAC
Organism: Gallionella sp. UBA6045; assembly: GCA_002429165.1. GTDB lineage: Bacteria > Pseudomonadota > Gammaproteobacteria > Burkholderiales > Gallionellaceae > Gallionella. Next base: position 6,885 of record DIYV01000114.1, read on the forward strand.
TGGGTGGCGGTGTAGGCTGGATGGGTGGTGTGCGCGATGTAGGCGACGAAGGCCGCCGTGCCCAGTCCCACGCCGAATGCTTCCAATCCGATCACGAACGCGAGTTGGGTGAGGTGCAGCGTGGTCACTTCCGGTTGTGCCCCCTGCATGGCCAGCCAGTAAAATCCGAAAATGCTCACCACCTGCACCGCGCCGAACACCCACAGGGCACGGTTGATGCCGATCTTCAGCATCCAGATTCCGCCGAGCAGCGCGCCTATCACTGCCGGCCACAGCCCGGCGTTCTTGGCGATCAGTCCGATCTGTGATTTGGAAAATCCCATGTCCAGATAGAATGGCGTGGCCAGCGAGGTGCACAGGCTGTCGCCGAGTTTGTAGAAGAACAAGAACGCCAGTATCAGCAGCGCGCTTTGCCAGCCCTTGCGATTGATGAACTCATGGAACGGCTCGACCACCGCTTCGCGCAGTGTCCTGGGCGGCTCGGCCCGGTGCGGCTCTTTCACCAGCAGCGTCATCACCATGCCCGGCAGCATGAACAGCGCGGTGATCATGAACACCATGTCCCACGGCAGATGGTCGGCAAGGATCAGTGCCAGCGAGCCGGGGATCAATCCCGAGATGCGATACGCATTCACGTGCACCGCGTTGCCAAGGCCAAGCTCGTTATCGAACAGCAATTCGCGGCGATAGGCATCCAGCGCGATGTCCAGCGTGGCACTCAGCAGGGCCAGCAGCGTGGTGAACATCACGATCATCATCAGGTCTTTTTGCGGGGAGAATCCGCCCAGTGCCGCGATCACCACCAGCAGCGCACCCTGCATAATCAACATCCATCCGCGCCTGCGACCAAGCACCGGCACCGCATAGCGATCCAGCAGTGGCGCCCAGAGGAATTTCCAGGTGTAGGGAAACTGGATCAGCGCGAATGCGCCGATGACCTTGAGATCGATGTGCTCGGTGCGCAACCACGCGGGAACCAGATTGAGCAGCAGGTACAGCGGCAGACCGGAAGCGAATCCGGTGAACACGCAGATCAGCATGCGCCGGGTGAAGAGCTGCTGCCAGACGCTCATATGCCGCGCTGGAATCGGTACACCGCCGTGCTGCCGAGCAGGTTCGGCAACAGCTGCACTTCATTCTTACCGGCCATCACTCTGCGATCGAGCACGGCCACATGACGATCGTTGCAGAAGGTCTCGAAGTCATGAAGCGTACACAGGTGCACATTCGGTGTGTCATACCACTGGTAAGGCAGCTCCCTGGAAACCGGCATGTTCCCGCGCAATATTTTCAGGCGATTGCGCCAGTAGCCGAAGTTGGGGAAGCTGACGATGCCCTCGCGTCCGACGCGCAGCATTTCCTGTATCAGCGGCTCGGTATGGCGCGTGGCCTGCAGCGTCTGCGACAGCAGCACGTAATCGAATGAATTGTTCTCAAAATCCGCCAGGCCGGAATCCAGATCGCTCTGGATCACGTTCACCCCGTTGGCGATACACGACAGCACGTCGAGATCGCTGATCTCCACGCCGTAGCCGCGCACCTCCCGGGTTTCCTTTAGGTAACGCAGCAGGCTGCCGTCGCCGCAACCCAGGTCGAGCACCGTCGCACCTTTCGGTATCCAAGCCGCAATCGCGGCGAAGTCGGGGCGAGTCTGGATAAATTCGGAATTGATCTGCTTCATGCTACAAACTCACTGGCGACGTTATCTAGATAGGCACGCATCACATCAAAATAATAGGCGTCCTGCATCAGGAACGAATCATGTCCGTGCGCCGAAGTGATTTCCGCATAACTGACATTGCGCCGATTGTGCAACAGGGGCCGCACGATCTCGCGCGAGCGTTGCGGCGAAAATCGCCAGTCGGTGGTGAATGACACCACCAGGAAATTCGCCTTTGCCCGGGCAAAGGCCTTGTTCAGATCGCCGCCAAAATCATGCGCCGGATCGAAATAATCCAGTGCCTTGGTCATCAGCAGATAGGTGTTGGCATCGAAATAGGCGGCAAACTTGTCTCCCTGATAACGCAGGTAGGACTCGATCTCAAACTCAATGTCGAAGTTGTATTTGAAACTGCCGGTACGCAGCTCGCGACCAAACTTGTTCGCCATCGCATCATCGGAAAGATAGGTGATATGCCCCAGCATGCGCGCCAGTCTCAATCCGCGCGTCGGCACCACATTGTGCCGGTAGAAATCACCACCGTAAAAATCCGGGTCGGTGAGGATGGCATTGCGTGCCACGTCGTTAAAAGCAATGTTCTGTGCGGTTAGGCGCGGTGCGGCGGCGATCGCGAACACGTTGCGCACCCGGTCGGGATAAGCCAGCGACCATTGCAGGGCCTGCATCCCGCCCAGACTTCCGCCGATCACAGCCGCGAATTGCCTGATGCCGAGCAAGTCAGCCAGACGAGCCTGCGATTCGACCCAGTCTTCCACCGTGATGACCGGAAAGCTCGCTCCATAGGCGCGGCCGGTTTCGGGATTGATCGTGGACGGGCCGGTCGAACCGTGGCAACCGCCGAGATTATTGAGCCCGATGACAAAGAACTTGCCGGTGTCGATCGGTTTGCCGGGGCCTATCATGGTATCCCACCAGCCCACATTCTTGGGGTCGTCGGCATAATAGCCGGCCACATGATGATTCCCCGACAGCGCGTGGCAGATCAGGATCGCGTTGGATTTGTCCGCATTCAGCGTGCCATAGGTCTCATACACCAGCTCATAGCGCGGCAACACCGCGCCGCTGCGGAAAACCAGCGGGGTGTCGAATGTGGTGCGCTGTGCGCTGACGATACCTACAGAGTTGTTCATAAATTTGCTTTGCGGGCAAATTGCTGTGTAGCGTGCTCGCTCAATCCTCGCCTGCCTTTGCTGTATGTCTCGTCAATCGCTGTGCGGCTCCTTGCGCTTCACGCCGCAAAACCAATTTCAAGACTTTAGTAGTTACCAAAAAACAAAAAACCCGTTCAGCTTTCGCGGGACGGGTTGCCTCGCTTTAGCTGGTATGTTTTAAGTGCCCCGCAAGCTGATGTCAAATCGGCACTGATGAAACTACTGATAGTACAACTGATGAAGCCCCTAGCCATCTGACTAGGCGAGCACACAACACTCGTTAAGTCGATGGTCATGGTGTGCAGTTTCCGCGTTTTGCGAAATGCTGTCAATGAGTGGAATTCTTCAGCGTTTATGCGGGCATTTCTTTTTAGTGCAATCCGCGTAGATATGCAGCGCATGGTCGCGAATCGCGAATCCCAGCCCGGCGGCCACTTTTTCCTGACGTGTCTCGATGGCCGCATCGTAGAACTCCTCGACATGGCCGCATTGCAGACAAACGATGTGATCGTGATGATCCCCCTTGTTCAGTTCGAATACCGACTTGCCGCCCTCGAAATGGTGACGCACCAACAGTCCGGCCTGCTCAAACTGGGTGAGCACCCGGTACACCGTTGCCAGACCCACGTCCTCTCCGCTGCCTAGCAACTGCTTGTAAACGTCTTCCGCGCTCAAATGGCGTTCTTTGCTGTTTTCGAACAGATCCAGCACCTTGAGCCTCGGCAAGGTGGATTTGAGACCGGCACTCTTGAGATGTTCGGGTTGGTGCATATCGTTACCTCTCAACTGTATGAAAGCATCATGCCAGAAACTTGTTGCAAATGCAAATAAGAACGATTATCATTCGCAGCAATTACCAAGGAGATCGTTTTGAAACGCTTGTTGCTTGTTGCACTGCTGCTGCCAATCGCTGCCCATGCTGACGAATATACGCTGACAATCAAGGACCATAAATTCCAGCCGGCCGAGTTCACGATTCCGTCCGGCACGAAGATCAGGCTCAGGATCGAAAATCAGGATGCCACACCCGAGGAATTCGACAGTTATGCGCTGAACCGGGAAAAAGTGATCGCCGGACTCGGCACCGCGACGATTTTCATCGGCCCTCTCGAGGCGGGGCGCTACCCGTTCACCGGAGAATTTCATTCAGCCACCGCCCAGGGTGTCATCGTCGTCAAATAGGAGAAGTGTCATGTTCGCAACGGCCATCATCGTATTTCGGGAAGTACTGGAAGCTTCCCTGATCATCGGAATCCTTGCTGCCGCGACGCGCAGCGTACCCAACAGCAGACGCTGGCTGATCGCCGGAGTGATCGCCGGCTTGGCTGGCTCAGGGTTGGTTGCCGCCTTTACCGATGTGATCGGATCGCTGGCCAACGGTATAGGCCAGGAAATCTTCAATTCCATCGTGCTTGGCATCGCGGTGCTGATGCTGGCCTGGCACAACATCTGGATGTCGTCGCACGGCGCGGCTTTGGCCGCGAGCGCAAAATCCGTGGGCAGGAACATCTCCGACGGGACCAGCGAGTGCTCGATATTGCTGGTCATCGTCGGAATCGCGGTACTCAGGGAAGGTTCGGAAACCGTGTTGTTCCTCTACGGCATCGCCGCCTCGAATGACGGCGGGCAGTCTTCGATGATGCTCGGCGGCATGATCGGGATGCTGGCAGGCATCTTGGTCGGTTACACGCTTTATGCCGGTCTGCTGCGTGTGCCGATGCGCTGGTTCTTTACTGCAACCGGGATATTGGTGCTGTTGCTGGCAGCCGGCATGGCTTCACAGGCCGCGCGTTTTTTGATCCAGGCGGACTTGTTGCCCAGCCTGGCCGCACCGTTGTGGGACACCTCGGCGGTGCTGCCGGAAAGCGGATTGCCCGGCATGTTGCTGCACAGCCTGGTCGGCTACGATTCCCGTCCCGCAGGCATGCAGATCGTTTTCTACCTGACGGCGCTGATCACCATCTTTATCGGGATGAAATTGGCCTCCCGTCCGCGTCAAACTTCCATCTGAAACCGGCATACCCATGAATAATTCCCTGTTGCCACGAAATCTTTCACTGGTCATCCTGCTCTGCGGAATCGTTTTCGTCCGGAATGTTTTTGCCGGTGCCGCGGATTATGTCTATACCCCCGCAGTCGAATACGGCGAACGCGAGATCGACGTCAAGATCGGCGCAACCTCTCCTCTGGCCGGAAATCGTGCGCAGGGCGCCAGCATCGGTTACGGTTACGGCGCAAAGGAATACTGGTTCACCGAGATCTATTTGAAACAGGAACGCAACGGTAACGATATTGCCAATCTGGCTGAATGGGAAAACAAGTTCCAACTCACCGACACCGGTGAATACCCGGTCGATTTCGGGCTCATCACAGAACTGGAAGCACCGTTGGGCGCCAACGCTCCATGGGAGTTCAAGTTCGGGCCATTATTCCAGACCGAATACGGCAGGCTCCAGTTGAACGGCAACCTGCTTTTTGAGCGCGCGTTCGGGAAAGCGGATGAAAGCGGCGTGCCATACAGCACCAACTTCAGTTACCAGTGGCAGGCCAAATACCGCTGGCGGCCGATTCTGGAATTTGGCATGCAGGGTATGGGCGATATGGGGAAATGGAACGACTGGAACAAGCCATCCGGCCAGAGCCACCGCATCGGTCCCGCAGTCTTCGGCAGACTCGCGCTTGGCAACAGGAAGGCCATCAGATACAACGCCGCATGGCTGCTCGGCACGAACAGCGCCGCGCCCGATCACACCTTCAGGATGCAGGTCGAGTACGAGTTTTAAGCATTGAGCTTGTCCAGCAGTTCGCGAATCTTCATCGGATCATCGGAGCGCAGGATCTTCTGCGTAAACGGGGCGATTTCGAGCAGGCTGGTGGTGAGCACACGCTGCTTGATGTTGGGCACTTGCGCCGAATACATCGAAAACTGGCGCAATCCGAATCCCAGCAGCAGGCGCGTGTAAGCCAGTTCACCGGCCATTTCACCGCACACCGAGATCGGCACGCCAAGTTTGTTCGACGTGGAAATGACGTGCGAGAGCAAGTGCAGCACGGCGGGATGCAGCGGGTCATAGAGATGTGCGACTTCCTCGTCGGTACGGTCTATCGCCAGCGTGTACTGGATCAGGTCGTTGGTGCCGATGGACAGGAAGTCCAGCTTCCTGGCAAACACATTGAGTGTCAAAGCCGCGGCCGGTATCTCGATCATGCCGCCAATTTTCACCTCGCGGTCATAGGGTATGCCCTCATCATCCAGATTTTGCTTGGTCGCGGCGATGAACTGCAGCGTCTGGTTGAGTTCGGAAGCGCCGGACAACATCGGTATCAGTATTTTGACGTTGCCGTAATGTGTGGCGCGCAGCAGCGCACGCATCTGGGTGCGGAACAATTGCGGCTCGGCCAGACAAAAACGGATTGCGCGCAACCCCAGCGCCGGATTGTTGGCGACACGCTTTATGCCACTCAGCTGTTTGTCCCCGCCCAGATCGAAAGTGCGGATGGTGACGGGCTGGCCTTCCATGCCGGCCGCAGCTGCGCGATAAGCCTCGAACTGCTCTTCCTCATCCGGCAGGATGTCGCGGTTGAGAAACAGGAATTCGCTGCGAAATAAACCAATTCCGGTGGCGCCATTCGCTTTCACCTCGGCTATATCCTCCGGCTTCTCGATGTTGGCATACAACTCGATGGCCGTTCCGTCCAGGGTATTGGCGCGCGCGGTACGTAACCGTTTGAGTTTCTTGCGCTCCAGTTCCCATGCGCTTTGGCGCAGCTTGTATTCGTCGAGTATCAGCTTGTCGGGATTGACAATCAGCACGCCCTGCTCGCCGTCCAGGATCAGCAGATCGTCCTCGCGGATCAGTTGTCGCGCATGATGCAAACCCACCACGCACGGCGTGTTCAGGCTGCGCGCAACAATCGCTGTGTGCGAAGTTCCACCGCCCACATCGGTGATGAATGCCGCATATTGATGCGGCTTGAACTGGATCAGATCTGCGGGGCTTAAGTCATGCGCCACGAGTATCGTCTCGACATCGTGACGCGCAGACGGCGGCTGGTGTCCGGGTTGCCCGAGCAATTGCTTGAGCAGCCGTTCTGCCACCTGTGTCACATCTGTCTGCCGCTCCCGCAGATAGGCATCCTCGAACTCATCGAACTGCGCAACCAGAGTTTCGGTCTGCACCTTGAGCGCCCACTCGGCATTGCATTGCTCGTTTGCGATCATCTCGCGCGGCGCGACACTCAGCAACGGATCGTCCAATATCATCTGGTGCAACTCGAGGAACGCATCGAATTCTGCCGCGGCATAAGTCGGACGATTGCTGCGCATACTGGAGAACTCGTTGCGGGTTGCCAGCAGCGCGGTATCAAAGCGCGCGATCTCTTCATCAATGAATTTCTTCGGCAGCACGTAATGCGCAACATCCAGCGAGGTATGCGAAATCAGGTGTGCATAACCGATGGCGATGCCGTTGGAGACTGCAATGCCGTGCAGAGTAAAACTCATTCGCCCTCTCCGAAGTAATCGTTGATCAATTTCACCAAAGCCTGCATCGCCTCGGCCTCGTCTTCGCCATTGGTCTCGATGCTTATCGTCGTGCCCTTGGCAGCGGCCAGCATCATCACGCCCATGATGCTTTTGGCATTCACGCGGCGATTGTTGCGCGACATCATCACCTCGCATTTGAAGCTGGTGGCAAGTTGCGTAAGCTTGGCCGAGGCGCGCGCATGCAGGCCGAGTTTGTTGATAATCAGCACATCTTGTTGCAACATTTAACCCGCCATCTTAACGATACATTCACGGCCACCTTCGACAGCGATCTGTGCCAGCTCGGGCAAGGGCTTGTCAGGACTGAATACCACGCGCAACAGCATCGGCAGATTCAACCCCGCCACGCCTATCACGCGTTCGGCATGGCAAAGTTGCCGCCCGATGTTGCTGGGCGTGGCGCCAAACACATCCGCCAAAATCAGCACGCCGCCGCCCGTATCGAGTTGCTTGATGAGTACTTGGCCTTCAACCAGTTTCAGTTGCGGATCATCACTGGCCAATACCGATAACACTTTAAGATTGGGCGGCACTTTGCCCAGCACATGTTTGACGCAATCCACAAAGCTGTTGCCCAGCCCGTTGTGAGTCACCAATAAAATTCCGGCCACAAGTCACTCCTGCCAATTAAATCATTACGATCAGATATGCCACCAGCAACGCAACCCCCGGTAATGCAATCCAGCCATAGCGGGCAAACCAGCGCAACACTCTGGCTTTGTCGGTATCCGCTTGCTGTTCCCTGGCGACGATCAGCCCGATCTTGCGCAATGCGTTGATCCCCGCGGCGCGCCGCACTTTATGTTTTACGATTTCCGGTCCGGAATTATTCACGGTTCGACCTCCGGATGAATGTCCCTGTCGGTGAATTCTAGCCGTTTCTGCAATTCTGCTGTGATATGGATTTTGCCCTGCCCGTCCACCAGCATCGCCTCGGACAGGCCCATCTCCTTGGCGGCAGTGCGCCAGCCTTGCGCTCCCGAGAGAAATAACGGCTTGGAATCCGCATCGGACAACACCCCGGCGCGCGGGTCACGGGTCAGTATGGTGACCGCCTGCACGCCCTGCATGGGATAACCGCTGCGCGGGTCGATCAGATGACAATAACGCACATCGCCTATCATGAAGTAGCGCTGGTAATCCCCCGATGTGCCGATGGCTTCGCCGTCGCGCAAATCCATGGTCGCCAGCGCCCCGGATTTGCGCGGATGCTGGATGCCGATTCGCCACGGGCGATCGCCATGCCGGCCCAGGGCCAGAATATTGCCGCCGATGTTGATCAGCGCATTGTGGATACCCTGTTTGCGCAGGATCTCGGCGGCGCGATCCAGTGCATAGCCTTTGGCGTAACCGCCCAGATCCACCTGCACGGATTTATTTTTACTCTGCGCCCTGCCGTGCACGATCGTGATGTCGCTCATCTGCGGATTGGCCGCAACCCATAGCTCGATTTTCTTTTTGTCCGGTTGCACAGGTTTGAATTCATCGGCGTGAAACCCCCATAACTGCACCAATCCCCCGATAGCCGGATTGAACAAGCCTTGCGACTGCTGCGATAGCTGAGTGGCATCCTGCAGTATCGAGACCAGCTCTGGCGAAATGACGGCACTCTTTCCCTTCGCGAAAGCAGCATTTATTTTGCTGAGCTCGCTGGGTTGCCACGCGTGCAACATGTTGTGCAACCGTTGAAACTCTTGCATCACCTCTCTCACAGCCAGCCTGGCGCGCGGCTCGGGTTCGCCATACACGCTCACCTCCACCAGCGTGCCGAAAACATAGCCCTGTTCCTGATACAACGGCTCCTTGTTTTGACACCCTGCTAGCAACAGAATGGCAACGAAAGCGAAAAGACGAATCGGTGCGGACATCTATGGATTTTCAGGGGGGTTTTCAGCCGCCTCGATTTCCAGGGATGCAGCCAGCAACGCCAATCTCGCCACCACGCCGTACGCATAAAAACGGTTGGGCGTGTCATCCGGTTCCCGGTCCGGATTGGGCAGCGTGCAATGGGTCTCGAACGCGAGCGGCATGAAATGCATTCCGGGCGCATTGAGATTTTCGTCCACACCACGGGTGGTATGCACACGATAAAATCCGCCGACCACATAGTGATCGATCATATACACCACCGGTTCTGCAACTGCTTCGTTGATCTGCTCGAAGGTATAAACCCCTTCCTGTATCAGCACATCCGAAACCGCCACCCCTTCCTTCACCACTGCCATCTTGTTGCGCTGCTTGCGGTTCAGACCGATGATTTCACTCGCGTCCTTCACCGTCATGATACCCATGCCGTACGTCCCCGCATCGGCTTTGACGATAACGAAAGGATCGTTTTTCACGCCATACTCGGCATATTTGGCGCGTATCTTTTGCAACACGATATCCACCTGGGCGGCGAGACATTCTTCCCCGACGCGCTCCTGGAAATTGACCTTGTCGCAAGTGGCGAAATACGGGTTGATCAGCCATGGGTCGATATCCAGCAACTCGGCAAATCCCTTCGTCACACTGTCATAGACGGCAAAATGCTGAGATTTTCGCCGCGCATACCAGCCTACCGAAAGCGGCGGGAAAACCGACTGTTCGATATTTTTCAATATGTCCGGCGCGCCGGAAGACAGATCATTATTGAGCAACACCACGCACGGATCGAAGTCCGCCAACCCGATCCTGTTGCCGCGACGAACCAGCGGTTCCAGCGTCAACGCGCTGCCATTGGGCAATTGTATCTGTGTGGCCGCGGTGATCTCCGGCAACAGACTGCCGATGCGCACCCTCATCCCGGCCTGCTTCAGGATGAACTCGATCTGTGCCACGTTCTGCAGATAAAACGTGTTGCGTGTGTGGTTTTCCGGTATCAGCAACACACCGCGCGCTTCCGGACAAATCTTCTCGACTGCGCTCTGCATGGCCAGCACGCACAATGGCAGAAATTCGGGGTTGAGATTATTGAAGCCGCCGGGAAACAAATTGGTATCCACAGGCGCCAGTTTGAAACCGCTGTTGCGCAAATCCACTGAGGCATAAAACGGCACGGCGTGTTCCAGCCATTTCGTGCGGAACCAATGTTCGATGCTAGGCATAGCCGTCAGGAAGCGTCGCTCCAGATCGTACAAGGGGCCGGTCAGTGCTGTGGTGAGATGGGGGACCATAATGCTTCGTGAATAATTGACTCGGCACATTCTAGCCGATAGCTGCTGCCTCGGGATAAATCTGCGGCCTATTACGAAGATCGCATGCTTTTAGCGCACACAAATTAGGGCCGCAAAAAAAGCCGGCTCGAGCCGGCTTTTCCAGGAATGTTGCCCAGTTACTTGGCCAGAGACAGGACAAATTCAACCAATTTCTTGATGTCAGCCTGTTTCTTGCCGGCCGGATCCATACCAGGCATAGGTACCGGACCCCACACGCCACCGCCGCCCTTGGATACCTTGGCGATCAACTTGACTTCGGCTCCCGCATCCCCTTTGTATTTTTTGGAGACATCCATCCAGGCCGGACCAACTATCTTTTTATCAATTGAGTGACACGCGGTGCAGCCGTTACTTTTTGCCAAAGGCGGCATGTCGGTAGCCATTGCGCTGCCTGCAACCATCAGACCTGCCACCGCGATGCTGTAAATAATAGATTTCATGCTTCCTCCGTCCTGTTAAAAAATAATAAATTGTTACAATAAAATAATATAGCGATCCAAAGCAAAGGGTCCACTTCGATACAAATTACCCCTTCCGCATGCGATTCTATACCCCTGACAGGGCAATAACAATGCTAATTAAATGGAAACACGCGGCTGTATTAATCGGGTTGAGTAGTCACCTGTCCTTCATCGATCTTGCATGACGCAAAGTAGGAAATTGCGTCAGCCTTAATAGTTCCCCCTAACCCTCTTTGATCATGAATGCCCGCGTAGATAAGCGCTACGGTGTTAAAATTGCGCTCCAAAAATTTTCAAAATCGATATTTTCATGCTTTCCACCGCTAACATCACCATGCAGTTCGGGGCCAAGCCCTTGTTTGAAAACGTCTCCGTCAAATTCGGTGACGGCAATCGTTACGGCCTGATCGGCGCGAACGGTTGCGGCAAATCCACCTTCATGAAAATACTCGGCGGCGACCTGGAGCCGACTGGCGGCAATGTGATGATCGACAAGAACGAGCGCCTCGGCAAGCTGCGCCAGGACCAGTTCGCCTATGAAGACAACCGCGTGCTGGACGTGGTAATGATGGGACACACCGAAATGTGGGCGGCGATGTCGGAGCGCGATGCGATCTATGCCAACCCGGATGCCAGCGAAGAAGACTACATGCGCGCCGCCGACCTCGAAGCGGAATTTGCCGAATTCGACGGCTACACCGCCGAACCGCGCGCCGGAGAATTGTTGCTCGGCTTGGGCATCGCGATCGAGTTGCACCAGGGGCCGATGAGTGCGGTCGCACCAGGCTTCAAGCTGCGCGTACTGCTGGCGCAGGCACTATTCTCCAACCCGGACATCCTGCTGCTCGACGAGCCGACCAACAACCTCGACATCAACACCATCCGCTGGCTGGAAAACATCCTCAATGCGCGCAACTGCACGATGGTCATTATCTCGCATGACCGCCATTTCCTGAACAGCGTGTGCACCCACATGTCCGATCTGGACTACGGCAAGATCACCACCTACCCGGGCACTTACGACGACTACATGCTGGCCTCTACACAGGCACGCGAGCAGCAATCATCGGACAATGCCAAGGCCAAGGAAAAAGTCGCCGAGCTGAAAGCATTCGTGGCGCGTTTCTCTGCGAATGCGTCCAAGGCCAAGCAGGCCACTTCGCGCGCGCGCCAGATCGACAAGATCAAGATCGAGGACATCAAGCCGTCCAGCCGCCAGTATCCGTTCATCCGTTTTGAATACGACGAGCGCGAAAAACTGCATCGCACCGCGGTTGAAGTGCAGCACATGACCAAGGGCTTCGACAAGGTGCTGTTCTCCAACGTCAACTTCCGCATCGATGCGGGCGAAAAAGTCGCGATCATCGGCCCGAACGGTATCGGCAAGACCACGCTGCTGCGCTGCCTGGCGGGCGATCTGCAACCCGACACCGGCACCATCAAGTGGACCGACAAGGCCAAGATCGGCTACTACGCGCAGGACCACACTGCCGATTTTGCCGAAGACAAGAGCATGACCGACTGGATGACCTATTGGCGCGGACCGACCGACGACGACCAGACCGTGCGCGCCAC
>DIYV01000011.1:0-2983 GCA_002429165.1 Gallionella sp. UBA6045
TCATGCACAGATTGTCGAATTCGCGCGTCAAGCGTAAGGCAGCCTTCACTGCGTCTTTCTTTCTTGATGAAAGAAAAAACTTGCCTATGAGCTTAGTGCCGGTATTGCGGTCTTCATACAGGTACACGTCGTTTGAGCCATTAAGCCTGAATACACGATACCCCGAGCTACCCGAGGCGCCGCTGATCTGCGGCTGAATGTCATGCTGGAGATAACCGTGCAGAGGGTCGTGTTCCGATAGCCGCCCCAGATAATTTCTGTTCATTGTTGTTTATGCCGGCGCGTCGATCGAGGTGACGCGAATCAGCTTCTTGTTCACGAACTCCTGGATGCCCATGCTGGAGAGCTCGCGGCCGTAGCCGGAGTTCTTGATCCCGCCGAACGGCAAGTCTGGCGCCGAGTCTGTCAGGTGATTAACGAACACCATGCCCGTGTCAATGCGGCTTGCCACACTTTTGCCGCGTGCAACATCCTTGGTGAAGACTGCGCCCCCCAAACCAAATTCCGAATCGTTGGCGAGGGCAACTGCCTCGTCCTCGTTCTTGACCCGGAAGAACAGCGCGACCGGCCCGAAGAATTCCTCCCTGAAGGCGGGATTGTCGGGCTGGATATTCGTCAGGATCGTCGGCTGCATAAACGCGCCCGGTCGATTGATCCGATTGCCACCCATCACCAGGGTGGCGCCATTGGCGATGGCTCGTTTGACCTGATCCAGCAGTTTTATCAGGGCTGCTTCCGTGGACAGGGGACCGAGCGTCGTGGCCTCGTCCATCGGGTCTCCTGGCTTAAATGCCGCCAGCGCTGTCTGGAACTTGTCGAGAAAACGGTCGGCCAATTCTTCGACGACGATGAATCGCTTCGCTGCATCGCAGCACTGTCCCATGTTGTTCATCTTGCCCCGGATCGCCCACTTGACCGTCTTGTCGAGGTCGGCATCCTCCAGCACGATGAAGGCGTCGCTGCCGCCCAACTCCATTGTCGACTTCTTAAGGTTTAGTCCCGCTCTCCCGGCAACAATTTTTCCGGCTTCCACGCTACCGGTCAGCGCCACGCCCTTGATCCGGGGATCGTCGATCACACGGTTCACCTGCTCATATGATATCCGCAGATTAGTGTACGTGCCCGCTGGCGCACCCGCTTCCAGCCACAGCTTCTCAAAAGCGATGGCGCATTGCGGAACGCACCCGGCGTGCTTCACCATCACGACATTGCCTGCCATCAGATTGGGTGCGGCAAAGCGCGCGAGCTGATAGTAGGGAAAGTTCCAGGGCTGGACACCGAAGAGCACACCAAACGGCGTGCTTTCAACCTCTGCTTCGCCCGAACTCGGTTTGAGGTGTTGTGGTGCGAGGAATTCCTCGGCGTTCTTGGCGTAGTAGTCAATGATGTCCGCGCTGAGCACCACTTCGTCCCGGGCCTGGTCGATGAGCTTGCCCATCTCGAGCGTCACCAGACGAGCGAGCTCGTTGACGTGCGCGCGCATGATGGCGGCCGCTTTCGCGACCACGGTCGCGCGCTCTGTAAAAGTCGTGTGCCGCCAACTCTCGAAGCAGGTCTCGGCAGTTTCAAGCGCCGACTCAAGCTGCTTGTCGGTGAATTCCTCGAATGTCTTCAGGATTTTCCCGTCATAGGGGTTAGCGCTTTTGTAGGTCATGGACTTCGTCCTCTTCCAATAGTTATCGTGCGAAGCCGGATGATGTCGGCACAATTGTCGCTAACCGCCCCTGGTGTAAGAAGTGCTCAGCCCAGCAGCCGCAAGATAAGCATAACGACTACAATATTATTGACCGATACCGTGGCCAATGACGCCGCCGACTACCGCGCCACCCACTACGCCGACAGGGTTGCCGCCTGTCAGGACAGCGCCGCCCACAGCGCCGACGCCGACGCCGATCACGGTACACCCTGCCTGGCCGAACAGCAGGATTACTGCCGCTGCATTTACTGCTGATTTTTGTATCGTGTTCATTTTGAATACCTCTGCGTTAAACATCCGGTGCTGGGGAAACTTTTGCCCGGCGGCTTATTTGCCGTAGTGCTTCTTTGCTTAGTTCACACAAGTTTCCTTGGCATCGCCCGACATTGCATCGAATTTTTCTTTCGCCACCGCATAATCCGCGTCACGCTTATCAGCCGCTGCGTCATGGCGCGCTTCGCTGCCTTTTTCTTTCGCCTTCATGCGCGCCGCAGAGGACTCCTCGTTGGCTATAATTATTGCTTCGAGGTTTTCAGCTGCGCCTTAGCGTCAGATTTGGCGCCCGCCAGGGCGGCTTTCGCTTCTTTCACACAGACGTCCTTGTCGTTGCCCGCTTTGTCATCGCACTTTTCTTTGGCTACCGAGTAATCGGCTTCCGCCTTGGCAACACTGACTTCGTAGCTTGCCTTTTTAGAAGGCTTGTAGCGCGCTTCGAGTTCGGTTTTTGCGACCTTTTCTTTGCCTTTGGCTTCGGTCATGCAGATATCCTTAGCGTTATCGGCGAATGAACCACAACTCGCCTTGGCGGACTTGTACTCTGTCTTGATATTTTTCTCGGCAGCCTTGTATTCGT
Source organism: Gallionella sp. UBA6045 (assembly GCA_002429165.1). Lineage (GTDB taxonomy): Bacteria > Pseudomonadota > Gammaproteobacteria > Burkholderiales > Gallionellaceae > Gallionella. The sequence continues at coordinate 2,550 of DIYV01000011.1, forward strand.
TCTTCGACATGTTTTGCGCCATCGCGCCAGCGCTGAATGCGAGGCTGGTTACGGCCAGGATTGCGGTAATGTATGGTTTGTTCATTGTTGTTCTCCTTGATGTGGTGAATTAAGAAGTGATGCATAGCGTGGGGGCACTCGCCCCCACGCTATGTCATTTGGACGTCGGAAACCGAAGCGGTTTTTATTGAACCGCTACGACAGAGTTTTTACTCATTCTGTGAGTGCCGATTTTCGTTTATCTACGAACTTGGTTGCGATTACGGTCGATCCCGATTACTTTTCAACATTGTACCTGTTCGCGTATTTCTTGCTGGCTTCCTCCTCTTGTTCTGTGGCTTGGACCGTATGTCCATGGGCTATCAGCGCGTGGTGTGATGCAGCTTTCTCGTCGCCGGATTCGTGGAGCTTGGCGGCTTCCTTGTGATGCTTGG
>DIYV01000011.1:3218-25469 GCA_002429165.1 Gallionella sp. UBA6045
TTCCATTGTTTTCTGACGATCTTGCCATGCGGTAAGCTGTTTCTCCGCTTCGTCCTTGGAGATACCGTACGATTCCTGAATTTTGCCGGCCAGTTTATCTCGCTTGCCTGCAATCACGTCGAGCTGATCGTCAGTAAGTTTGCCCCACTGTTGCTTGACGCTACCCTTGAGTTGTTTCCAATTACCTTCAATACGATCCCAGTTCATGATAGATTCCTTTATGGTTGATTGAGAATTACGACCCAGACCAGCAGACAGGCCAAATTATTTTGGCCTCTGTCTCTTGACCGTAATGTTCATTATCCCCTTTCTCAAAATCTTCTCTGTGTGTTGGCGCGCACAGCGGAATTCCGGGAAATCAACTCAATTGGGAGCATGGGCAGACTGAACTCGCCCCATAATATCTGGCAGATCATGCAAAAGCTTCTAATCTTGAGTGACTTGAATTGGCACACAGCTGCTATTCAAAGATACTAACTGGCTTCCCCAAAGCAGTCATACGCAATGCATAACCCGCGACACATTCCGGTTATAGCAAGAGAAGCTTGCGAATTTCTGCTTCACCCCCAATAGCATTCAACGTAAAGTCCGCATCTGCTCAGGTCGAAAGTTTGCGCCCAAGTTTCTTTTGCACGGAGTCGACCTTAGATTTCAGGCGGCCGCCTGGCCCGGCCCGGTAATCGATCTTGATGTGGGTTTCAACCCGATCGCAGTCCGCCCGCATGGTCTCGAAACAGGCAGTCACGATGGCCATCACTTCGGCCCATTCGCCTTCGATGATGGTACCCATGGGAGTAAGTTGATAGGGTAATCCACTCTTGTCAATGATATCAAGCGAGCGTGCGACATAGGGGCTCACGCTTTCTCCTTGGGTCATTGGCGACATCGAAAATTCAAGCAGTACCATGGATGTCATTTAAGTTAGTGGGGCGTATACGGCGTTCGGAAGGAAGACAGCTATTCGTTCCTACAATACAAGAAAGCAAGGATTCGATCTACCACATATGCGCGAATGGCAGTTTTTGGCACATTTCAGACCATCAGCGCTTGTATAAAGCTGATGGTTCCTCACGAAATGTCCTATTCATCTGTGACTACTATATCAATAATCCACCGCATCGAAACTTTGAGCGCGGTTAAGCACGGACTATTTGGATTTTCAACCATAATGGTCAACAATATCCCCTCACTCACCCATGGCAGTCAATAGAAACCATGCGCCGATCACTTGCTGAAACCGTCACGCCCCGCGAAGTCTGGGCTTGGGCGATGTACGACTTCGCCAACTCCGGCTATACCACGGTGGTCATCACCGCGATCTTCAATGTCTATTTCGTCTCGGTGGTGGCGGACAACCAGCCGTGGGCGACCTTCGCGTGGACGGCTGCGCTGGCGGTCTCGTATGCCGCGATCATGGTCACCGCGCCGGTCATCGGGGCTTATGCGGACGCCTATGCCGCCAAGAAAAAATTGCTGGCGCTGACCACGATCGGCTGCGTGGTGTTTACCGCGCTGCTTGCGTTTTCCNNGGCCGGGCAGCCTGTGGCTCACCATTCCATTGATCGTGCTGTCCAATTTCTTTTACGGCAGCGGAGAAAATATCGTCGCGGCATTTCTGCCGGAACTGGCGACCGGTCGTTCGCTCGGCAAGGTGTCGGGATGGGGATGGAGCCTGGGTTATGTCGGCGGCCTGGTCAGCTTGGGCGCCTGCCTCGCCTATGTGACCTGGGCTCAGGGACAGGGGCAACACGCGGAGGATTTTGTGCCGGTAACCATGCTGATCACGGCCGCGCTGTTCGCGCTTTCCAGCCTGCCCACTTTTTTGTTCCTCAAAGAACGCGCCGTGCCGCAGCCTCACCGGCAGGGACTTAACCTGGTGCAGGAATCATTTTCCCGGCTGATGCAGACACTCAGGCACGCGAAGGATTACCGCGACCTGCGGCGCTTTTTGATCTGCACGGTGTTCTATCAGGCGGGCATCCAGGCAGTGATCACGCTCGCGGCGATCTATGCGCAACAGGCGATGCACTTCACCACCCGGCAGACCATCATGCTGATTTTCGTGGTCAACATCACCGCCGCCATCGGCGCTTTCCTGTTCGGGCATGTGCAAGACCGCATCGGCCATATTCCCACCATCGCATTGACGCTGATCGGCTGGATCGTCATGATCGTTATGGCATGGGCCGCGCAAGGCCAGATGATGTTCTGGTTCGCCGCCAACCTCGCGGGAATCTGCATGGGTTCCAGCCAATCCGCGGGGCGCGCGCTGGTCGGGCTGTTGAGCCCGGCCACGCGGCGCGCCGAATTTTTCGGGCTATGGGGACTGGCGGTCAAGCTTTCGTCGATATTGGGGCCGCTGACTTATGGCCTGGTAACTTGGCTATCGCGGGGCGACCACCGCCTGGCGATCCTGATCACCGGGAGCTATTTTGTCGCGGGGCTGGCGATCCTGTCGGGCGTGAACGTCTGGCGCGGCAAGCGCGCGGCGCTGCGCTCAACGTCTTGATCATGGCAATTGGTCGATGAACCGCTGCATCGAAACCTTGAGTGCCGCAAAATTCGGGTTGTACATCAGCCGGCGCAGAATACCGGCTTCAAGGTTTTTCTCGGTGATCTCGCCCTGAAAATCCTGCTCAGGATGTTCAAGACAGGCAGCGTATTTTTCCATATCGTCCGGATAATAATGCATGTAATTGGAATACTCCCCGTTAATACCATAATGTCTGTCCTCCGGCGGTAGCACGATGGCGGTGTGCGCGGAGCTCAATATTTTCTGCGCGGGAAACACGCTGTTCACCAGTTCCAATTTATCTGCCGGAAAATCACGCGGAAATTTTTCCGGCTCGGTGGTGTAGATCACCACCCTGCTGGATGGAGGGCACGCGTGTTTTGTGAATTCAAATATCACCGATGTTTTGACTGTCATGTCATCTGCACTGGCGGCGATGAAAACCGGAATGTCCAACCGATGCTCTTGCAGTTTCCTGCCGAGTTCCCTGGTCAGGGCATAGGTCTGGGCAGCTGCATTCCTGGTAAAGGACTCATATTTGTAGATGTCCAGATCGGGTTTGATATCCACCCACCTGGCGGACGGTATCAACCAGCTATACAACTTGTGCAGGTTCGCAAACGCAGCCCGTCGCGTTATCTTCAGTGCGGGGGAAAACAGGAACAGGCCGCGCACCCGGCTGTCGCGCAGGCTATGGTAGACGCTCAGTGTCGCGCCGGTGGAGTATCCCGCCAGATAGACTTCATCGACCTCCTCGGCCAGCTTATAAGCGCCATAGGCAACCGTCTTGGCCCACTCCTGCCAGGTCACATCAAGCAGATCACCCGGTTGCGTTCCATGCCCAGGCAACAATACGGTCATCACACGAAAACCGTTCTGCTGGAAAAACGCAGCCAGGTGACGCATCGAATAAGGGGAATCGCTCAGGCCATGCGTGAGCAGCACGCCGCGACGGTAGGGTTTTTGTTGCCCGGGCGAAAAACCGGGTGGCGGCTGCAGTTCGAACGGCGTGTTGCCGTCGACTATCTTTTCCAGATCGGCGGCACCGGCATGTGCCCTGCGGAGCATGTTCCTGTTTCGCGCCACATAATCCGCAAAAACCAGGCGGTCACCATTGAAGCTGGAATTCAAACCGGACGGCTGGTGCCGCTTCTCAAGCGGCGGCTTTGCCATGCTTACTCACCTGCGCATTTTGCAATCGCTGCGTCGGTCTCCAGTTCCAGACAGTGTCTCAGATCCTGATCTTTCGGCCGTTCGGGTTTGCTGGTGATGCTGGCCGGCGCGGGTTTCATTGCCGGCTGCGGGACCTGGGTCGCTACCGCAACCGGAGGCGCAGAGGCAGCAGGCATTGTTGCTTGCTTTGTAGCAACAGCTTTAGGTGCTGCAACGGGTGATGTTGCAGCAGGCGCAGGTGATAGGGGTGATACTGCAACGGAGGCTTTCGTTTGTGCAGGCGCAACGGCTGCTTTGGGCACAATTACAGGCGGTTTTGCCACGGGCATTGGAGTATGAGGTGCTGTTGCAGGTTTCGCAACAACGGAACTCTTCTTCGAGCCCAGAAGGCCGAGGTCCATGGGGTCGAGATACACAAATGCCCCGGCGGCGGCTATGACCAGGATACCTGCAAGCAACAATTTTGTTCTGTCCACGATTTTCTCTTCCCCAGCAAAACCCACAGTTCAATCAACATTGGCCACATTCAATTAGCAGGTTTACCCGCACACGATAAACTGCAATGTCCTTGCTGGCAATGACCAGTTGCTAATTATTTTTGCCAAAATACGGCTTGTTTGTTGAAGCGTTGTATGGTTTTGCGCAACACGACTAGCTGATGTGACAGATCGTGCGCGATCCATCCCCTGGACAAAGTGATGGACTCTTGATGCGCTGCCAAACTGGCATCTGCCGCCAGACCATCCAGCAAGCGATGCGCCACCGCGATATCGTTGATCAGCCCGAGCACATCCTGCACTTCGCTTAACGCGGCAAGGAAAGATTTGGCTTTTTTCTTGTCGTATAAATCCGCAAAAAATTCCGCGCTGTACCTGAGCTTCTTGGCAATAATGCGCAGTGCATGCAACTGCGTGGCATCGGTAGTATCCAGCTGCTGCCCGAAATGTGCGAACCGTTTGGCCAACTTGCGCAAACGCCGTGCGGCGAAATCCTGCGCCTGCTGCGCTGTCTCTGTCTGTTGCTGCCAATAGTCACCGTTCATCCAGATGGAGAAATGCAACAGCAATCGCTGCATTTCACGCGCCTGTGCCTCGCCGCGCAGTTCCGCATAACAGGCCGCGCGCTGCCGTTCGCTGGCCGCCAGCAAAGCCTGCAAACCGCCATGCCCGGCCATGCGCGCGCGCATCGGCTGCAGCGTCCCGGCGATGAACATATCCCATTCGCGGATGCGCCCCAATGCGACGCACAAATCCGCGACATCTTTGTACAGGCCGGCCAATTGCCCGTCGGCGCGGACCTTCTCCGCCATGCGCAGCACCACGCGCAGGCGGCGCAGCGCGACGCGCATCTGATGCAGATATTCGTCATCATCGCTGCCCATCGCACCGGACAGGTTGCCCTGGAAATGCTGCAAACAGGACCAGATCAGTGCTTTCAACACATCCGTCAGCGAGTCCGTCATGGCAAAAACCGGCGCAACGCCCTTGACCGGTTGCACGGCATATCCGGACAACAGACGATAACCCTGCTCCGCCTTGCTGACCGTTTCCAGTTCGAAAGGCGCGACCTCCAGTATCTTCAGCGCCAGCTCGAACAACAGCCTTGGCTCGCCGGATTTCAATTCCAGTTCCAGCTCGCAGATCGGCATGCTGTGCTGCTCGGTACGCACCTCGCCCTGATCCATGCACAACTCGATTTGCGTGCCCTGAAAATCCAGCATCCGGCTGTTGCGGGCAAAATCCGTAACGAATATCGGGTGTAATTTCTTGCGCAACGACGGCCGCAAATGTTCGTCCCATTCCACTTCCAGCGTAGCCGAAAAATCCAGTGCCGCACGCTTCACCGGCACTTCCCACTCGTTGCGCCGATGCAGCCCGGCCTGCACCGAACCGCCGCCCTTCAGGGTTTGCAGCCATTGCCGCCCGGTGTGGCGCAGGCGCAACGCCATTTCGGATTTTTGCAAATCCAGTTTAGGGGTGTCGTAATAGATATTTTGAAGACGGCGCGTAGTTGGACGCGTGATTGAATATGTCTTGAGCAGCGCGTGCCGCTTCAGCTTGGCAAGCTGCTCGGGGGCGATGCGCAATTTGAGTTCGGTTTCAACTGCCATGTCTGCATCAAGCGTAGCGTGAAGCGATTACTATAACAGGCAATCCGGAAACTGGCCCAGCCTGTCTATCGGTCAAGCAGAGGAATACAATGCTTTATGCCTGTTCATAACGCCGACATCACCGTTATTTTCGAAGAGATCGCCGACCTGCTGGAGATCGGGGGGGCGAATCCGTTTCGCATCCGCGCCTACCGCAATGCCGCGCGCATCCTGGGCGACCTGCCGCAGGAGGCACGCCTGCTGGTGGAGCGCGGCGAGGACCTGACACGACTGCCCGGAATCGGCAGCGATCTCGCCGCCAAGATCAACGAGATCGTCACCACCGGACATTGCAGCCTGCTGGACCGCCTGCGCAAGGAGCTGCCTCCCACGATCACCGAGCTGCTGAAGATCCCCGACCTCGGGCCGAAGCGGGTAAAGACGCTGTGGCACGATCTCGACGTGCAGACCGTCGAACAACTTCATCGTGCAGCACAGGATGGACGCATCCGCGCGCTGCACGGCTTCGGCGCAAAGACCGAGCAGAACATCCTGCAGGCCGTGCAAGCCCATGCCAGCCAGAGCCGCCGCTTCAAGCTTGCAACCGCGGCGCAATATGCCGAAACGCTGCGCGCCTTTCTGCAAGCCATACCCGGCGTGCAGCAGGTAGTCGTGGCCGGCAGCTTCCGGCGCATGCGCGAGACTGTCGGCGATCTGGACATCCTGGTCACCGCCGCGCCGCACAGCCCGGTGATGCAGCGCTTCACCGCGTATGACGAAGTGGCCGAGGTGTTCTCAGCCGGAGAAACGCGCGCCAGCGTGCTGCTCAAATGCGGCATGCAGGTCGACCTGCGCGTCGTCGCCCAGGAAAGCTACCGTGCGGCACTGCACTACTTCACCGGTTCCAAGTCGCACAACATCGCGATCCGCCGCATCGCGCAGCAGCTCGGCCTGAAGGTCAACGAATACGGCGTGTTTCGCGGCGCGCAGCGCATCGCCGGGGACAGCGAGGAATCGGTGTATCGCGCGGTCGGCCTGCCCTACATTGCACCCGAGCTGCGCGAAGACCGCGGCGAGATCGAGGCGGCCCGCGCCAATCGTCTGCCCAGGCTGGTGGAATTATCCGACCTCAAAGGCGACCTGCATGCGCACACCAGGGCCACCGACGGCCACGACACACTGCTCGACATGGCGCTGGCGGCCAAGGCGCTCGGGATGGAATATCTCGCCATCACCGAACACTCGCGCCGCCTCACCGTCGCGCACGGCCTCGACCCGGTCAAGCTGGCAAAACAGTGCGACGAGATCGACAGCCTCAACGCCGAGCTGAAAGGTTTCACGCTGCTCAAGGGCATCGAGGTGGACATCCTCGAGGACGGCAGCCTCGATTTGCCGGATTCAGTATTGGCACGGCTCGACCTGGTGGTCGGCGCGGTGCACAGTAAATTCGATCTGTCGCGCGCCAGGCAGACCGAACGCATCCTGCGCGCGATAGATCACCCGCATTTCACCATGCTCGCGCATCCGAGCGGACGCCTGATCGAACAGCGCGAACCCTACGACGTGGACATGCTGCGCATCATCCGCCACGCAAAGCAGCGCGGCTGTTACCTCGAACTTAACGCCCACCCGGAACGCCTGGACCTGCTCGACAGCCAATGCCAGAGCGCCAGGGAAGAAGGCGTGCTGGTCAGCATCAACTCGGACGCGCACAGTACATTCGATTTCGCCAACCTCAAGTATGGCGTCGGACAGGCGCGGCGCGGCTGGCTGGAAAAATCCGACGTGCTCAACACGCGCTCGCTGACCGCGCTGCGCACGCTGCTCAAACGCACGATGTGATTTATTCTATGTACATTAATAACGATAATAATTTTTCCAGTTGTAGGAGCGGGCCATGCCCGCGAACACCTTGGTCGCGGGCATGGCCCGCTCCTACAATTTTGGGGTCATCATGATTACGCTAGCCTTTGCCGGAGATGTGATGCTCGGCCGCCTGGTAAACGAAAGGCTCAAGCGCATGCAACCGGAACAAGTGTGGGGCGACATGCTGCCGCATCTTGCGCAGGCCGACCTGCGCATCGTCAATCTGGAATGCGCCCTCACCACCCATCTTCAACCCTGGTCACGCACCTGGAAGATGTTCCATTTTCGCGCCGATCCGGAGGCCGTGCGCGTGTTGCAGATTGCACATATCGACGCCTGCACGCTCGCCAACAATCACACCCTCGACCATGAAGAACAGGGACTGCGCGACACATTGCACGTGCTCGACGCAGCCGGCATCCGCCATGCAGGTGCCGGGATCAATGCTGAAGGGGCTGCCGCCACGGCGATGATCGAAGCCAGGTTACCTGAAGAGGCCGGTACTGCGCCCTGCCGCGTCGCGTTGTTCTCCTGCACCGACAACGAACCTGACTTTGCCGCCGGTACAGATCACCCCGGCACCAACTATCTGGAAGTCTCTCTGGATGAAACAACGATGGCGCGCATCGCCTACGGCATCGCCCAGGCGCGCGCGCAGGGCGCCGATCTGGTGGTGTTCTCCAACCACTGGGGCGCGAATTACGTCGAGCGTCCCTCGCTGGAATTCCGCAGCTTCGCCAGACGCGTGATCGAACTCGGCGCCGACATCTATCACGGCCACAGCGCGCATATCTGCCAAGGTATCGAAATTTACCAGGGCAAACCCATCCTGTACGACACCGGCAATTTTATCGATGACTACGCCGTCCATCCGCTGCTGCGCAACGACCGTTCCTGTTTGTTCAAACTGATGTTCGAGCACGGCAAGCTGTGCCGCATCGAACTGCTGCCGGTGTCATTGAGCGTGGCGCACGTCGCGCTGGCGCGCGGCAAAGAATTCGACGCGATCTGCACGAACATGGAAATGCTGTGCGCCGAATTTGGCACCAGGCTGATGCGCAGGGATGACCGGCTGGTATACGAGGCCTAGCGACTGGCTCCGTCGCCATACCGGAACCTGATTGTTATGTTATTCCGGTGTTATTCAGCAGCTTCTCAAACTCTTCCGGTGGCAAAGGTTTTGAAAACAGATTGCCTTGCGCAGAGTCGCAACCGGCGACAACCAGCAGGAAACGCTGCCCCTTTGTTTCCACCCCTTCCGCAATGACTTTGAGTCCCAGCTTGTGCGCCATCACGATGATCGCCTCTGACAAGACCATGTTGTTTGCATCCGACTCGAGGTTGTTCACAAAGGACTGGTCGATTTTCAGGTAATCAATATCAAACTTTTTCAGGTAGGAAAGTGATGAATAGCCGGTGCCGAAATCATCGATCGCCACCTGTATCCCTGCATCACGAAATTTGAACAGGATGTCGGTTACTTCGGACTCTGCTTTCAACAACAGTCCTTCCGTGATCTCAAACACCATGTTCTTGCCGGAAAGACCCAGTCCGGCCAGATACTCGATCCATTCATCGAACATCCTGCCGCCCTGCTGAAACTGCAAGGGCGATATGTTCACACTCATCTGGAAACCGCCCTGGCAGCGCTTGTTCCATATACTCGCCCATCTGGCCGACTCCCTGAATACCCAGTCGCCGATTTCATTGATGAGTCCTGCTTCTTCTGCCAGCGCGATAAAATATGCCGGACTGACCATGCCCCGTTCCGGATGCCGCCAGCGGATAAGCGCTTCGGCTTTATGGATCAGTCCGGTCGACAAATCGATGATCGGCTGGAAATGAACACTGAATTGCCCTGCGTCCAGCGCGCCGCGCAAATCGTTGATCATGTGCAATCGGTTCTGTGCTTCTATCTGCAATGATCGGGTGAAATAACTGAAACGATTGCGGCCCTTGCTCTTGGCCACATACATCGCCTGATCCGCATTCTTGATCAGGGAATCGATGTCGTCGGCATCGCTTGGATAAATGGTGATACCGATGCTGGCCGATACATATACCTCATCGCTACCCAGCCGGAATGGCTGTGCCAGTTTGCTGACGATCTTTTGCGCGACATCCTCGACATGACCGGTTTCGGACATCGCGGAAAGGATGACTGTAAATTCGTCCCCGCCCAGGCGGGCCAGCGTATCCGATCCGCGCACACAGGCGCGGATGCGCCGGGCGGCTTCCTGCAACAGCAGGTCGCCCATCGCATGACCGAGCGTGTCATTCACCTGCTTGAAATGATCAAGGTCGATCAGGAGCAGCGCCAAAGGAAGACATTCGCGATATGATTTCTTGATTTCCTGTTCCAGCCGGTCGTGGAACATGTTGCGATTGGGTAATCCGGTCAGTGTGTCGAAGTTGGCCTGCCGCCAGATCAGTTCTTCGGATTTTTTCTTTTCGGTGATGTCCCAGATCATGCCGCGGTACGAGGTGATAGCTCCATCCTTGTCCTTCACGGCAGTATAAGAACAGAGAGCCGTTATCCTTTCACCGTTCTTTTTCTTGATGATAACCTCCAGCTCTGCAAAGCCGTTTTTATTAACGAAGGCAAAGATATGTGCCTTGTCCGCGGGGTATGCATAGATGTCCTTTTCAAGATCAAGAGCAAGCATCTCCTCCTTCGAGTCATATCCGAATATCTGGGTGACTTTCTGGTTGATGTCGATATAGTTCCCTTCAGCATTGCTGATAAAAAGCCCGTCCAAAGATTCCTCGAAAAGTGAGCGGTATTTTTCCTCGCTTTCCCGCAGCGCTTTCTCGATCTGCTTCCTCTCGGTGATGTCGATATAGCTGGCACGGATCAGTCTGCGGCTTTGTGAAGGCAGGCGAACCAGCGTGACCTCGCAAAGTACATCCCGCCCCTGTGCGTCCCGCACCAGCCTTTCAAACTTGATTTGCTCGCCGGCCAGAGCTCGCTCGCCGCGTTCGACATGCGTTTCAACCGGGGGTGAACCGGCGGGCTGGTCGGGCGCGTAGAAATGTTTCGGGCCGCGGCGCAATAATTCCTCGCGGCTGCAGGCGAACAGACGTTCCGCGCTGGATGTCGCGTCGATGAACAGATCGCTGTCCAGATCCTGAATCAGGATCGCCTCGGGCGCATCCGCAGCCAGGGCGCGGAAGCGGGCCTCGCTCTCGCGCAGCTTGCTGTCCAGCCGCTTGCGTTCGCCGATGTCGCGGACAATGTTGAACAGCAACTTTTTGCCTTCCAGCACGATTGCCCTGCTGCACACTTCGATCGGCAGTATGGTGCCGTCCTTGTGCACCTGGGCCGATTCGTAGATCAGAAATTCCTGGCTCTGCGCCTTCGCAATCCGGCCGACCAGCATGTCGGTGCATTCCGGCAGTATGAATTCGCCGATATGCTTCCCCAGCATTTCGGCCCTGGTATAGCCCAGGCGGGCATGAGCGGTCTGGTTGATTTCCCTGATGAAACCGCCCGGATCAAGGATAAACATGGAATCCGCCGCCAAGTTGAATAGCACATGAAATCCTTCCTTCCCGATCATTAATCCCCCAATCCGTTTATATTCTGGCTTGCCGATGGCCGAGGTCCATATTGCTTGCCGTCGGGCAGAATTACCGGACACTCTCCCGGTCATTCCCACGACAGGGTATTTGCAAATATGCCCGCGCCTAATCTATCAGGACATCCGATTTTTTACCAAGGAAAAATACACTGGCGGAAAATGCCGGCTGCAAACGGTTCATCATTTGTGTAACCGCAGCGGTGACAAACCACCGTTGGGAAATCCTGCCCGGGGCAGGCCTGTTCGTATGCAATCAAGAAAAGGTTTCAAGACTGGCACATTTTTGAGTAGTATTGGTTATTCGTCACAACAACCAAGGAAGCAAAATGAGAAATATTGCGATCATCGCAGCTCTGGTCATGTTTTCCCTCACGGCATGCAACAAAAAACCTGCTGAAGAACCCTTCGTTCCGGATCCGGTGATACCGTCTTCGGGCAGCTTGCCCGCCGGTCACCCCGCTATCAATAGCCAGGCTAATGCACTCGCCGATATGCCCGGAACCTTCCAATCGCAAAAGGGCACGGTAGTCAGCATCATCAACATACCCCAATTCAGCTATCTGGAGGTCAAACAGAACAGCCAGACCCGTTGGATTGCCTCCTCGACGGTCAAAGCAAAAAAAGGGGATGCCATCGAGTTTGACAGCGGCTCAACCGTGGCGAATTTCAACAGTAAAACATTGAACCGCACCTTCCCCAGCATTACCTTCGTCAATCATGTAACCGTCCTCGACGGAAAATGACCACCCTGTTGCCCGTGATGCCGCCCTGCCCGGGTGCCTTATGACACTTGACGCAGCTTAGCCAGGCGCGCAAGTCCGAAGTGGATGAAGGCCAGTCCCGTAAATACCGGGGCAAACAGATTCAGCAGCGGCACGAATTGCAGCAAACCGGTCAGCAGGCCCAGGCCCCACCATGACGACTGGTATTTGGAGAACAGGATTTTCATTTCCTCACTGCTGCCGTGTTCCGCGAGCGCATCGTAGCGGAACATTCGCTGGTTCAGATAGGTCGCGGCAATGAATGGCAACACCACGCCCACGCCGATGAACCACAGCGGCAGGGTGAGCACCCAGATGGCGATGAAAATGCAGACGGCAATCGCGGCGTTGAGCAGGTTGCCGGCTAGGTTGCCGCCGCTTTCGCGCTTGAGTTGCGGGTAGTCACGATCGGCCACCAGACGGATCAGCGCGGGCATCGCAAAGAATGCGGTGATCAGCAGCGCGGTGATGAACACCATCGGCACGAACAGGATCATGTGCAGTGTTGCCTGGATCGCGTTGGCAACCCAGCGCGGTTCCAGGCCATCGAGCCAGTGCTGGATACCCAGGGTGTTGAGGCCGCTGACGATCCATCCAGAGAAGATGTCCCAGAAGGTCATGCCCAGAACCAGCCACAGCAGCACAGCGGCAAGCATCGGCCAGACCACGATCCGCAATATCCTGAACTGGAACAGGTCGCGAAAGGCTTTTGCCAATGCATCGAGTATCGGGTTCATCGGTATTCCTTATACAGGTTGAAGATGCGCGGATTTGCCACATCAGAATCCGAAAGTGAAACCCAGCTCGGGATAGGTTTCCCTGCATTTAAGGTAAACTGTATTCCGGCAATCAAGGTAGACCTCCTGGACAAAGCCCAGGCTGAAATAGGCATTCGATCCTGAAGCGATATTGATGCCTGCGCGTTCGCCGACCGAATTGATGTCGGGCAGGCCGTCGACAACGGTGTGGCGATAAAACCCGCCGACATACGGCTCCACGGTGGACGTCTGATAGAAAACGTATTGCGCAAAAGGCGCATATTTGGTGATGCCGGGAATATTCCCGGACCATTTTTCGAGGGACAAGCCGACACCCAAACCGTCGAGCACGTAATAGCTCACGCTCGCGCCAAGGATGAAATAGCTTTTGTCGAAGGCATAACCATTCCCGCCCATCAGCGAAAATTGAGTGCGCCCCTGCGCGAACATCCCGGCCAGCCCGGCAGCGCGCACCGGCAAAGCCGAACATAACAGCAACATGACCAGCAGCAATCTGCTCATTGATATATCTCCTTTGCAAGCACGACGGCAGGTCTCGGCAATCCGGGCATGCCGTTACACATCTTCCGGGTCGCCGGGTGCGGCAAGGAATCATGTTTCATCTCGCGATATCCGCGATTGATTCTTTCATCTTCATATTTTAAAACACTTCGCGGCTTGAAAATTTAAATATTGTTCTTGTAGGAGCCGGCCAAAAGTTTTCCGGACAGATGGCTCATCCAAAATGCCAGCCACAGCCCGGCTGATTCATCTGGCTGTGCTGCATGCCGGCACCGGCTATTCGGGTGGCGCGCCGATGTCGATGCGTTCGTATTCAGCGATCACCTGGGCGCCCAGCAACAGCAGCGTGGCGGCCACTTCCATGCTGAGCAGCACGACGATGGCAGTGGTGAGCGAGCCGTACACCATGCTCACCTGCGACAGCGTGCCTAAATACCAGCCCAGCGCATGTCGGATGATCTCCCACAGCAGGGCCGCCGAGGTGCCGCCGATCAACGCGTGACGCGCCGTCAGCCTGCCCACCGGCATGAAATAGTAGATCGCGGAAATGAGCAGGATCTCCCCAAACACGCCGGCAACGTAGATCAGCCAGCGCGACATGCCGCCCAGTGACCAGCTATGCCCGAGGATAACAATATGCTCGCCCCCTATCGCCATCAGGTCGACGATCAGGAAGGTGCCCAGGAACAGCACCGCACTGATGAAAAAGATATAACCGAAGGGCAACAACAGCAGGGAAACAAGGATGTGCCGTTTGCGCTTCTCCACGCGATGCAGAAAGATCACCGAGATCGCACTCTCCAGCACCTTGAAGCCAAGCGAGCTGAAAAACAGCATCGTGATGAACAGCACCCAGCCGATCACCTCGCGGTGATCGAGGAACGCCTTCAGCTCCGCCACCACCGCCCTGCCTTCGCCCGGCACCACATACGCCAGCGCCGTGTTCAGCGTTGACAGCAGCATGTCCTGGTCGATCACTTGCGACAGGGCGATGACGATGAGAATGAGCAGCGGCACGATCGAGAGCAGCGCGTAGTAGGCCACCGCGCCTGCGAGCAGCAGGCCCTGGTTGGCCTGAAAGCCTTTCAGCACCCGCAGGGAGAAGGCGACGGGATTTTTAATGACATAAGTTGTTCTGGGGTCAATCAGCTTCATGGGTATAACAAGCTTCGCGGATTGTCGAGGTTAGCGGGTTGATTGTACCGCGGCCGGCTTGCTGATCATGTGCGCTGCCGCACATTAAACCTAAAAAGCGAACATAACAACGGCCAGACTATGCCCTGAAGAAATTCAACCACAGATACAGGATGCCCGTTGTTCGTCGGGCCACTATGCGGATTCAGTTTTGTCATAGTAATATTCCGGCCGAAAGCGCGAATGACTATAAATATAAGTTGATATGGGGAGGTGGCATGGGATCGATAGAACTGAAGATGACCATCATTACCGGTTTCTTAGCGGGTCGATCCTGGTGCTTGCCGAAGCGGTCGCATTGCACCGGAAGCTGTCCAGATATCGCGCACATCTGCGCGGACTTTACCAGACAAAAAGCTTCTTCCGCCTGTTTGCGGAAATATGCAGCATCGCTTTTGTCGTGCTGATATAGCCGCTGATTGTTTCCAAGCTAATGATGTTGGCGCTTGATAATTTCACCCCGAAATATTCCCGGAATGTAATGGCGGAACTGCACCAGGGGATACAACACGGCAACCTGAATGACAGCCGCACGCTCAGGAGTCCGCCGGATTGAACCTTGCCGGATATCCCGGCTTGGCCATGCTCGCCGGATTTCAAGCTCGGCGGCAGGAAGTGCTCATCCGCTACTCGTAGCGCAAAAAATCTTCCGCCATTGCATCGGGGCCGTAACGCTCTATCAGGCTTTCGATCTCGGGCATCAGCACGTCGTCCTCATCATCTTCCAGAATCCCCTCGCCGACCATGCGACCGCCCAGGCCGCCGGCTATCGCTTCCTGCACAGCTTCGAGCGTAGGCGGAATTTCGCGATTCTCGTCGTTCATGACTTCTTCTATCACCCGCGAGAGCGCTTCGCTGGCAAAGGCGTAGATGAAGTCCATCGCGGCGGCCGATTCTCCGAACTGTTCGATCAGTTCATCCAGTTCGTCAATGACAGACTCTTCAACGTCGAAGTGATGCAAATGTTCGTCTTCGTCCATTTCGACAGGCATTTGATGCTTGATGAATGAGCGGACCGCGGCCAGCGTTACCGGTTCGACGGAATCCAATTGGCCGATCAGGGTTTCGATGAGGCCGGACAGTTCGGGGCTTACACGGGCGGAGATGTCGATGGGATTGCTTATCATGATTTACCCTCCTTAGGTTATTACGCATGGATTCTGGTTTATTTGGGGTTGGCGCGCAACCTGATTATTGAGATGGTCAAAAGATCTTTGATCCAATCAATTCCGGCGCCCCCCGCGCCCGCGACGCCAGTGGCGTATCACCAGATAGCCGCCTATCATGCCGCCAAGGTGCGCAAAATGCGCCACGCCCGCTTCGGTCCCGGTCACGCCGAGTATCAGTTCCATGCCTGCGTACAGGACCACGAACATCCGTGCCGGCATGGGAATCGGCGGGATCAACAGCATGATGACCCGGTTGGGAAAGAACATGCCAAAAGCGAGCAACACGCCGAACACGCCGCCGGATGCGCCTATCGTGGGATAGTCACCACCGCTGTAACCCGTGGCCAGCAATTGCATCATTCCGGCCGATATCACGCTGGCGAAATAGAGCTGGAGAAACACCCTGCGCCCCAGCATGTATTCCACCTCCCGGCCGAACAGCCACAGGCCGTACATGTTGAACGCAATATGCATGATACTGCCGTGCAGGAACGCGTAGGTCACCAGTTGCCAGGGCATGAAGTTGCTGCCCAGCGGCCACAGCGCAAAGCTGCTTATCATTCCATCACCGGTGCCAGTCTGCAACAGGTAGCAGGCTATCGTGGTGATGAGGATGATCCGGACACCGGGCGGCATGGGACGCATCGTTAACCTTTCCTGATCGCTAACAGGGTGAAACCGGCATGCTGTTGTTACGGCTCCCCGGTTGATGCAAATGACAACGAATCACAAGACCGCTAGCCCCCTGAAAATTTCACGGCATCCGACGATGACGTCCGGCCCATCAGCCAATAGACGATACCGAGCGACATAAGCGAAGCAGCCAGCGCAAACAGAATCAGGGGCGAGAAGGTTTCCACTTCGAACACGATGAACTGTCTGGCAATCGCCAGCATCGAAACCAGCACAACATTTTTTACGATCACCTCTCGGCTCTTGCCCATGTATGCATTCATGATCGTATAGCTGAACTCGATGGCGATCAGCAGCGTCATGATCATGCCGAATGCGGCCTGAAATGCCTTGTGATCGAGCTTGTCGAATGCGCCGTGGTGCACGAGATGGTATGTCTCCACCACCAGCCCCCAGAATGCAGCGAGGATCATCACCGAGATCAGCACTATGATGCCCGTGGTAATGAGCAACTCGAACCGGTTGAAATATCTCGATACCAGCGATTTTGTCAGGTCTTCGTTGTTGTGCATGATGGTTATAGTCAGCAAAGAGTGAAATAGGTTCCTTGCCTTAACAACCGAAATATTCCGTGCCAGGGCAAACAGGCAGGCCGCGCGATGCGGTTCAGCCGATCAGGGATTCGGCAGGGTAATGTTCCAGTCCGAATGCCTCGGCAACTTTCTTGTGCGTTATTCTTCCGCCGATGATGTTGAGTCCCTTCAGCAGTGCCGAGGATTCCTCGAGCGCCTGCCTGTATCCCCTGTTCGCCAATTGCAGCACATAGGGCAAGGTCGCGTTGGTCAGCGCCAGGGTGGGTGTGAGCGGCACGCTGCCGGGCATATTGGCCACACCGTAATGAACAATGCCATCGACAATGAAGGTCGGATTCTCGTGTGTGGTGGGATGCATGGTCTCGACGCAGCCGCCCTGGTCGATCGAGACATCGACGATCACCGTACCCCTGCGCAATCTCGCCAGGTCTTCGCGGCGTATCAGTTTGGGTGCGACGGCACCATGCACCAGAACCGCGCCAATGACCAAGTCGGCGCCGGTGATCTGGTCCAGCAGATTGTGCCGGTTTGAAAATATCAGCTGCACGTTGGCCGGCATCACATCGCTCAGATAGCGCAACCGCTCCAGCGAAGTATCGAGGATCACGACATGGGCACCCATCCCGGCCGCGATCTTCGCCGCATTCATACCTACCACCCCGCCGCCGAGGATCACCACCTTGCCGGGCGGTACACCCGGCACGCCGCTGAGCAATATGCCGCGCCCGCCATACAGGTTTTCCAGATACTTGGCGCCTTCCTGCACCGCCATGCGTCCGGCCACTTCCGACATCGGTGTCAGCAGTGGCAGTTCACCCGAAGGCAGCTCGATGGTTTCATACGCGATGCAAACCGCGCCGGAGGCGATAAGCGCTCTGACCACAGACTCGTTTGCGGCGAAATGAAAGTAAGTGAAGATGATGTGACCGGGTTTGATACGTTTCCATTCCGGCGCTATCGGTTCTTTCACTTTCACGATCAGGTCGGATGCAGCCCACACCGCATCGGCATCCTTGGCGATTTGCGCGCCCGCCGCCAGGTATTGCGCATCGGTGAAGTCGCTGCCAAGCCCAGCTCCCGTTTCCACGATAACAGTGTGCCTCGCCGACACCAAAGCCGCCGCCCCGGCCGGAACCAGCGAGATGCGGTTCTCGTTGGGTTTGATTTCTTTCGGTATGCCGATTTTCATGTGGTGGCCTCCTGATGTGGGCAGAAATATTTTATTTACCCGAGATTACTCAGGAAGACATAGTAGCAAACTCGGCTGGTATTAGAATGGGCGAAACCGTGCTAACCGCTTCCATCCTGTTAGCCGAAAAAAATGGGGCCGGTTTATCCCGGCCCCATTTGATGTGTATAGCTAAACTTAAGCCAACACCGCTATCAGCGGATGTTCAAGATGGATTCCATGTTGTTATCCAGGTCGTTCACCACTACCCATTCGGTGGCGCCGGCCTTAAGAACCTTCGCCTTCCAGCGTGACAGCCTATCGAGGTATAACCGGGGATCGGCATTATCGGTACCCAGCTTGCTCACGTTCAGCGCCACGATGCGGATCCCATCGAGCTTGATCGGGAAATCACGCACCGTTCCCTTGCCCAATTCTTCTTGCATGTCAGAGAAGATAACTATGGTCTTGATCCCGGCCTTGGTTTCGTTGAGGTATTCCTCTCCCTGGATCAGACCCCCGGTGATATCGGTATATGCACTGCCGTGGACGGCCTTGGAAAACTCCTCGATTTTTGCTTTGAACGCGCGCTTTTGCTGGGTCGCCTGCGAGGGGCGCTTGTCGAAAGTGACCTTCGCGACGATATCTTTTTCGGTGAAGCTGCGCGTCTCCACCTTGGCCACCGCCAGCGAATCGCCCGGATTCAGTGTGGCCAGCAGATAATTGATGATCCTGGCAGCCTTGTTGATCTCCTTCGCGTAGGTGCCGGATGTATCCACCAGCATATACACTGCCTGGCTGTGCACACGACTGTCGCCACAAGCGCCGAGGAGAAATGCGCCGAACAGCATGATCCATGCGAGCAGGGATCTTTTCATGATGCGCTCCCGGATTTGGCTAGTCCTTTGGCTGATGTGTTGCCGCGCAACGCCACCACCCAGCGCTCCACCATCAGCGGGATGACGATCAGGACGTCATAGCTCAACTCCAGCACCTTGGCGAAGCGCCTGAACACCACGCCGGTGAACCTGAGCACGAAACCCAGCCCGCGCATGGTTTGCACCACCAGCACGCCGATAACGGTGCGCAGCGAATGAACCACGCTTTCCAGCGGGATCGCCACGAACGCCAACGCGAACGGCAGCACAAAGCCCATGATCATCTGGCCGGCCATCGGTATGTTCGACATCAATCCTTCTGTCGCTGCCGGTGCGGACGAGGACAGATCATGCATCAGCGAAGCCTTGTCGGCGACCAGCATGTCACGCATCAGCGCTAGGGACGACTCGATAGCCGCCAGGATCACCAGAAAGATCAGCGAGGCCAACATCAAGCGGCGACGCATCCCATCATCCATGCTGGCGATCTTGGGGAACAGTTGCGTGATACGCAGTGATTCAAGCAGGAACAGTCCCATCGACGCTTCCATCAGGATGATCACCAATGCCGCCACATCCGATGTCCTCAGGTTGTTGGTGATGTAATCGCTGGCGCCCACCATCTCGGACATCGGCAGCGCGATCAGCTTGTAGTTGATGAATGCGCCGCCCATCGCGATGACCATGACCAGCGAGGAGATCGCCAGTTGCACGAAGGCGGACACAGTCAGCGCATGTTCGGTCTTGCTGTCCTTGGCGCGCATACCCGCGAACTTGGTCATGTCGTCATCGATCTGTTTGGCGTTGCCGTGAAGGGTCTGCATCTTTTTGTCCATCTCCACCATCAGCTTGTCCACCGATCGCCACGTTGGTTGCATCCCCTTCAGTATCTTGTGGCGTTCCTCATAGGAACGCCGATACTCCGCCACTGTCTTGTCATGGATTTTCTGGATCGACTTGTTGATGTCCTCCAGCAGTTTGCGCGGAATATCGCCGCCCGATTTGAGTTGCGAGACCGATTCGAGTGCGTCCACCCATTCCGGGGGCGGCGGCGGGACCTCTCCGCATCTGCGGTAATCCTCCTCGATGCGGGTTGCTTCTTCCAGCAGTTTGCGCTGCAAGGCGGGGAATTCCTGCATGTCTTTGCGGATGACGTTGCCCACGCGCTCGAATTCCCGATCGATCATTGAAGCCGTGCTCTCCTGGCTATGCGCCAGCAACACTGCCTGATTGCGCAAACGCAGGTTATCCGCACTCAGGAACAACCATCGGGAAATGAAACGTGTGGACTGGGTGACCAGATTGCATACCGAGTGGATCACTTCATGCATGGGTTTGCGAGCTGCATACAGGAACAACATCGCCAATACAACCAGAACCAAGACGGACTGCGCTACGCTGTCGGGCCAAAACAACCATGTATTCCGGTCTATCATTGCTTATTCCTCCCAGTTTTATACCGGCATTTCAACACCAAAATACCGGATTTTCACTTAGGGGAAAGGCCAGGAAGCGCTTTCCCAAACGAAGAACACTATGCCTGCGCTACTCCATTGGGGCAATACCGCTTATCCCGATTATTTACCGCTCATTACTGCTTCATACCGTTCATCTCCCCAATATGACCGCTCGTTACGATTGGCTGCTTTTTTTCAATTTGACCCCGCTTGTTATTCGGCCTGAAACATTCAGCCACCTACTGGCCAATCGTTTCAACGCAATGGGATTTCTTCAGTCGCAAAAGCCGGAAAAAGCAACGAACTGCTGCCCGAGTTCGGGCAGAACGCATCAACGTATGATTAGCTGCCCGCCGGGGGGCAGAAACAAGCAAGAATGCGTGGGTTATCTGGCCTTGAACCAGCGATCGGATAGTGCCGTTATTCCTTCAAATATCTTTTTACCGACCGATGAGTTGCGCAACTGCCCGGATTCGTGCACACGATACTGTTTCAGCAATTGCGGTGATTTTTCAAAGGCCACGTACTGCTCGAGTGCGGCATGCAGATATTTCTTGAGCAAATTCACTTTCACCGGTTTGTTCAGGAAGCGGAAGATTTGCGCCTGATTGATCAGTTCGATCACCATGTCCGAGTCTGATGCGGCAGTGAGAACGATGGTCAGGATCTGCGGATTCTCCTGTTTAAGCAGCTTGATCATTGCCGCCATGTCTTCGTTGTCCGCTCCAACATCGGCGAGCACCACGCCAATTTCATGTTCCTGCATCAGCGCGATCGCGGCATCCAGGCTGGCTGCGTAATACACCGGGCACAGACCGTCTATCAGCCCTTTGGTGACCCGGTAAGTCTCATCATCCTTGTCTATGATCAGGATGCCCACTTTCAAGTTGTGCGGCAGCACCACCGGGACGGCAGGGACATTGGAGAGTTCCAAAGAAATGGTCACCGCTTCCGCGACGGTCTGCTGTAATTCCTGGTTATTCCAGGGTTTGCTGATGAAGCGGTAGACCTCGCCGTCATTGATCGAGCCGACGATGGATGCCAGATCGGAATAACCGGTGAGCAGGATACGAACGGTATTGGGAGAAATTTCGCGTGCCTGGCGCAACAACTCGACTCCGTGCATGATCGGCATGCGCTGGTCGCTGATGATGACGTTGATCTTGTGGCGCTTGATGAAGTCCAGTGCCTGGTTCGGGTTGGTCGTGGTGAATACGTGGTAACGCATGCGAAACAGCGATTTCAGCCCGTTCAGGATGCGCTCGTCGTCGTCCACCGCCAGGATGCGTGCTTTCTTCACGCTCTTGTCGAGGTCGAACTGGCTGTCCTCGCTTCCAGCAAACAATCCATCCGGCGCCTGTCCCGGTTCGGTATCCTGGCTGCCGGTACCGGCAGAGGTTTGCTCGGCAACCCGGGGGGTGATCATGCGGGCATTGGCCAGTACGTTACCCGTTGCATTGCCGGGCTGCAGAATCGGCTGCGGACCTGTCGGGGACTCTTTCGTCCCTTGATTGGCGGTGATTCCGGCTGCCTCCATTAATGCATCGGAAAACTCGCGTGCAGTCTGGTATCGATTCCCGCCATCCTTGGCAAGCGCTTTCAGTATCACCTGATCGATCTGCGGGGTCAGTTCGGGGTTAATGATGGATGGCGCTACCGGAGGCTCGTGGACCACCTGCTGCATGACGGCTACGCTTTTGCCGAGGAAAGGTCTTTTGCCGGTCAGGAGCTCATACGCGATCACGCCCACCGAATAGATGTCGGAGCGCGCGTCGACCGGCATGCCGACGAGTTGCTCCGGCGACATGTAGTGCAGCGAGCCGAGCACGTCGCCTACCTTGGTCAGTTCGGACGATTCGGAATGCGCAATGCCAAAATCGCAAATCTTGATGCGGCC
>DIYV01000011.1:25601-44013 GCA_002429165.1 Gallionella sp. UBA6045
CCGTCGAGCAACCGCCTGATGATCTCGGCGATCTCGGGGAGGCTGTAGCGTGCACCATTCAAAAGGTGTTCCTGCAATGATTTACCGTTCACCAGCTCCATCACGATGTAGGCGAGTTGATCGTCCTCGCCATAGTCGTAGACCTGCACGATGCGCGGATGAATGAGCCGTCCTACCGCCTGGGCTTCGTGGCGGAAGCGGATGACCAGTTGTTGCAGGTCGATCGGGTTGAGCGACGCCTTTACGATTGCCTTGATCGCGACCCAACGCGAAATCTGCGGGTCGAAACATTTAAAGACCGTCCCCATGGACCCCTTGCCGAGCACTTCGCGGACTTCATATTTGCCGATTTTTTGCGGTTGAGACATCACAGTAGGTCAGGTGGCAAGTTTGGTTTCGGACGGCGGCTTGAGGGGCAACCATACGGTAAATTTTGTACCCTGTCCAACCTGAGATTCGACATTGATGCGACCGCCGTGATCCTTGATGATCTGGTATGAAATGGACAGGCCGAGGCCGGTACCCTTGCCGATTTCCTTGGTGGTGAAAAAGGGGTCGAAAATTTTCGGCAACACGCCGGGCGGGATACCTGTTCCGTTGTCGGCCACATCGATTGCAATGCCATCGTTTTCAATCCGCGTGGAAAGGGTGATCTCGCCGCCTTGCGGCGGCAGCACCTGGGCAGCATTTGTAATCAGGTTGAGGAACACCTGGTTGATTTGCGACGGTGCGCAGATGATGGCGGGTATCTCAAGGAACTGCTTGTTGACCTTGATCGATTTGAGCAAATGCCGTGCGAGCCCCAATGTGCTGTTGAGGCCGTCATTCACATTGAAACTGCTCACCTTGCTGCGGTCGAGACGGCTGAAATCCTTCAGGTTGGAAACGATCTCCGCGACCTGCGTGGTACCGTACAGGCCGTCCTTGACCAGACCGGCAAGTTCGCCCAGCAACTCATGCCGGTTGATCTGCCCGAGCTGCCCGGATACCAGCGCAAACTGCCGGTTCAAGTCTTCGGGCAGGATATTCGGGTCATTGAGCAAAGCCAGCAATTTTTCACAATTGCTTATTGCGCTGGTGATTTCCGGAAGGCGGTCATCAACCGCAGACAGGCTGTTGTTCACGTAAGCAAGCGGCGTGTTGATCTCATGCGCAACGCCGGCGACCATCTGCCCGAGCGATGACATTTTTTCGGACTGGATCAGTTGCGCTTCGGATTCCTTGAGATGCCGCAACGCATCGGAAAGCTCGCTGGTGCGTTCCGTGACGCGGCGTTCAAGCAATTCATTCGCCGCCACGATCCGGATGCCGAGATAACCCAGCCCGATCAGCAGCGCGGCGGCATAGGCGATCATGTAAACTCGGAAGCGTTCCTTCTCGGCCAGCTTTGCTTCGAGTTCACGGTTGAACGAGAGCAGCATTCCGCTGAGTCGTGGTCCCGAGTTCAGCTGCTCTATCCTGGATAACAACTCCTGCCCGACGGGTTCGGCTTTGAGCATCTCCTGGGCAGCGTCATACATTTCGTTGGTTTTTTCATGTTCGGCTGCATCCATGGCACCGAATAATGCCAACATCTTTATCGCCGAGTTTTCGAGCGTTTTGCGCTGCGCATCCTGTTCAAGCAAATAATAAGCGGAAGCGGCTGCGGCGACCTGGTCCAGGGTCTGGATGAATTCCTTTTGCCGCGCCTTGAACTTGCCGAATTTCGCTTCCGTCACAACCGGTCGATGAGCAATTGACTTGATCTTGAGTAACGCATTTTTTGAACTGCCGATCACGGCCTTGTAATTTTCGACCAGTTCGGCTTTCTCGGTGAACGCTTTGGTGATCGTTCCCAGATTCTCGTTCAATGCCTGACTATTGACGTGCGGCATCGCATTTTTCAAAGCCCTGAGCGCGTTCCGGGCTGCGGAAGCACGGTCCGGCAGGATACTCCGGCCGGGATCCATCTCCGTGCGCATTCGCAGCACGTCGATATCCCATCGGCCCTCTATCTCCTGCAATTCGCCCAATAGCGCAACAACCGAATTGCGTTCACCAAGGTTGACCGCTTCAGTCTTGTTATAAAGAAATACGAGCGCGGCGATCAACACGAACGTGACAATGGCAATCGACAGGTGGCGTAGTGAGATCATTTGAAATTGTGTCTGATGTGTCACGAAATAGAGTTTGTGTTATGGCACAGGCGGACAGCCAACTGACGAACGCTAACAAGAATACCGCCAAACCGCAATATACCAAAATCATAAAGGGCGAAGCGCGCAGTCTGTTCAAAAACCAGCCCCGTGCTAAAGTACAGCTCACAAGGGAGATTATCCATGATGCCCGCACAGTCCTTCACGGCAAACATCTCACTGGAATTGTTGCGCCAGCAGCAACTGGTGGATGCCTTGTGCGCGCCCGGATTTTTCCCGCACCGGCCCCGGATAGCGGAGACACACATCTCATGGGTGCTGCTGACCGGGCGCGATGCGTACAAGATCAAGAAAGCCGTCAATCTCGGCTTCCTCGATTTTTCCACGCTTGAGCTGCGCCGCTTTTATTGCAGCGAAGAATTGCGCCTCAACCGCCGCCTTGCACCCGAACTCTATCTCGATGTCGTGACGATCGGCGGCAGTCCGGAAGAGCCTGTGCTGGGCCCTGTGCAGGACCCAGTGAAAAACAAAGAGCCCGCTGCCATCGAGTACGCGGTGCACATGCGGCGCTTCGCCGAATCTGACATGATGGACCGCATGATGGCGCGCGGTCTCATCACCCCCGCGCATATCGACAAACTGGCCGCTGTCATCGCGGATTTCCACCAGGCGTTGCCCGCTGCCGCAGCGGATTCGCCGCATTGCGCGACATCCGAAATAGAAAAAGCAGCCGAACAGAACTTCGCACCGTTGCCGCAGATGCTCGGTTCGCCCGACGAAATTGAGATGCTGGAAACAGTGCGCGAAACCAGCGTGCGCGAATTCGCCGCATGCGAGCCGCTGTTCCGGCAGCGCGCAGTTGCAGGCTGCGTGCGCGAGTGCCACGGCGACCTGCATCTCGGCAACATCGTGCTGCTGGACGATGTGCCCACCCCTTTCGACTGCATCGAGTTCAGCACCTCGCTGCGCTGGATCGATGTGATCAGCGAAATCAGCTTCACGGTCATGGATCTGCTGCGGCGCGGCCGGCCGCAACTGGCTTGGCGCTTGCTCAACGCCTATCTGCAAATCACCGGCGATTTTTCCGGTGTCGGCGTGCTGCGTTTCTATCTCGGCTACCGCGCGATGGTGCGCGCCAAGATCGCCGCGATACGCGCCGGCCAGCGCGGCGCAAGAATGAAAAAAGAAATGAAATCCTGCCGCGGTTATCTGCGCCTGGCCAATAGCTGCCTGACCAGGCGGCACCCTGCGCTGATCGTCACCCACGGGCTGCCCGGTTGCGGCAAGAGCACTGTCGCGCAGATCGCGCTGGAGAGGCTGGGCGCGATCCGCATCCGCTCGGATGTCGAGCGCAAGCGGTTGTTCGGCTTGGCGCCTTTGGCCGACAGCAAGGCCCTGCTCGATGCGGACATCTACAGCGAAGACGCGACGCGTCGCACCTACGTGCGCCTGCATGAATTGGCGCGCGGCGTGATTGCCGCCGGGTATACCGTGATCGTCGACGCCGCGTTCGTGTTGCATGCTGAACGCGAAAACTTTCGCAAGCTGGCGCAGGAACTCGAAGTTCCATTTGTCATTGCCAGCGTGCAGAGCGACGCGGCCTTGCTGGATGAGCGGCTGGCGCTGCGCAGCAGACTACGCACCGATCCCTCAGAAGCCGACGTCGCCGTATTGAAAAAATTGCAGGTATTCCATGAGCCGCTCAGCGGCGAGGAGCTGAATGCAGCCGTGACTTTCCTCAACAACGGCGATATCGATGCGCTGCGGTCTGCGGATGAAGCATGGAAGTCGCTCGATGCGCGCCTGACTTGATGCCTGGATCACAATACCTGCACTTACAATGGCACTGGCGGAATATAGAAATATTAGTGGTAATTATGTGCCTCGGAGAGCAATCGAATGGATTCGTTCTTGACTACGCTGTAGCATTCACAAGACCGAGATTCCAATTTCAATCGATCAAGTACCGTGATGTGACCGCGTCGGTAGCTAATCAAACCCTCACGCTGCAGATTCCCAGCTGCTTCCGTGATGGCTTCGCGGCGCACGCCGAGCATGCCGGCAATCAGCTCCTGTGTGATAGTCAATTCATTCGAAAACAATCGATCGAGGGTTGACAACAGCCAGCGGCACAGTTGCTGCTCCACCGAATGATGCCGATTGCAAACCGCAGTCTGGGATATCTCTGTAATCAGCACCTGTGTATAACGCAGCAACAAATCGTGCAATACGCCGCCGCGGCGTCCACCGTTACGATTGAATTCCTCCATCAGGAGCCGGGATGTCAGCCGGTAACAATAGCCTGCATTCTGCACGGTGACCCTGCCGGGTCTGGTAATCCCGCCCATGAAAAGCGAAATGCCGAACATGCCCTCATTGCCCACTCCCACGATTTCAGCCGATTCACCATTCTCCAGGAAGTAGTACATGGACAAAATGGCGGTCGTCGGAAAATAGACATAATGTAACTGGCTGCTTGATTCGCAGAGGACTTCACCGAGCGGCATAAAGACCAATTCCATATTGAGGGAGAGTCGAACGAGTATTTCCGCAGGCAGGACGGAAAGAAGGTGGTTTTGTTGTGCGCCGGCAGCCACCCTGTCAGAGTTAAATGTTTTTAAACGGAAACCCTGAACAGGGTTATGGAGATCCGCTTGTCGAGTATCAAACGATACTTTTTTATTCATTTGAATTTACCTCCCTCATTTGATGATAAGTACCCAGGAAAGGCCTGATCATGTCAGGCAAAAGTTACCTTAGCATTACAGTAAAATATATACGTGTGTTTACTTATTAATTGCCAGCAACCCGATTTTCGGCGGGTTCGACCACCCGATAAAAAATCAACCTCAAATGAATCAACCAAGTAATTGTAACGAAATGTACACTCTGCAATGAATAAATCAACAATGTAAATTACTCAATTATTATTGGGGAGTATTGTATGGGGTGGGGTGGCGTGTTGTAAGCTGCTACAGTCGGGCTACATCGTAGCAGTGGCAGATAATCTTTTACAGAGGTTCTTTGGTGTATTGAATATCTGCCTGCCCCATGAAACATTGGCAGGTCATGGTAATTGAATCAGGCTTTGCCATTTCCACAACCCCGGTGCGGCAAGCGATGCCCAGATTTTCGTGCCCTTGGGCGTACCAAGGAATATCGGCACCTGGCTGCCGATAATGATGAGGCCGACCCCCGACAGATAACCGCTCACCACCGGATAGGGCATGTATTTGATCAACTGCCCGAGACGCACCGTGCCGAAAAGTATCTGTAACGGGCCCGCCAGCAGACCCAGTAGCGAAATCAGCAGCAGGACTGCGCCTGGGCTGCCGCCGCCACTCATGAATTCGATGGCAAAGGCGGACACTTCCGCCGCCGCAGGCGCGCACGGGGCCGTGATGAGCCGGTTGGTACCGCCCATCGCCGGAGCGACAAGACCGAGCGCTACCGTGCCGAGGATGCCGGCCAAGGCACCCTGAGCCACATAGGAAGTGCCCAGCGGCGAGTAGATGGTGACGCCGAACGCAATGGCCGAGGGTAGCGCGACCAGCATCGCGTCAAGGCCACCCCAGAAATCTTCCGTTTCAAGTTTAGGCAGTTTCATGGCTCATTATCCCAATCCGCGATTCCTTCCATCCCAGGCTGATATCCATGCATTCACAATGCTTAATGATCGCGGGTTAGCGAGTATCCGGACTTTGCACGAAGCTGAACTTCGATCCGGGTAACAACTTACTGGAAAGATTCTATGGTTCACGTCAAGCCGTTTGTGAGTCGTCCAGGATCAAATTCTGTTTTGCAAGTGTACATCGACCAGGCAGTGCGTGCGATGCGCCGAGCCAGAATGACGAAACATGCAGTAGTGGATAGGCCCTTAGCACGGTAATGCTCGAAATGCGGCTTCCATACTGCCGTATTCTTGGCTGCCATCGCAGCCAAATATAGCAGCCGACGTAGTTCAGACGGTCCGCGTTTGGACAGGCGCCGTTTGCCTTGATGTTGTCCCGAGTCATCCGGTCTGGGATCCAGGCCGGTGAACGCAACGAAGGCATCTGCGTTCTTCAAGGGCATACGCTCAAGGGAGTTAACCAGTGCAGCGCTGACGACTGGCCCGACACCGGTGATCGTGCGCAAGTGCGTGACATGTTGTTTGCGTTCGGGGTTTGCCTCGACCAGTGCCTTGATTCGCTCGTCGATGCGCACAATGACCTGATCGAAGCGTTTTCTAAGCGCTTTGAGTTCGGCGGCGAATCCGTCCACACCCTTGAGCGACATGCCGAGTGCCTGACGCAAGGAACTCAGCTTGGCGCGGCGTTTGATCAGTCGATCAATCTCGCGTTGCTCCGGTGTGGGCGACACCCAAGCGTGCAGATCGGCCTCTTCGTGCGCGACCATTCGTGCGATAAGCTCTGCATCGACACGATCGGTCTTGCCACGCATCCCGACACCTTTTGCATAATGGCGGGCGTCCTTGGGATTGAGCACAAAGACGACGAAGCCGAACTTATGTGCAAGGCTGGAAAACAACTCGTGATAGATGCCGGTGGATTCCATGCCGATGCGGCTGCCTTGAAGTAGCAGTCCCTCACCGAGCCTGTCAGAATTTTTGTGTGAAGGAAGTCATACGACGATAATGAGTTTCAATAGAAAGGACTCGTATGACAACGATAGACAATGCCACCCTGGACAAACTGCTTGAAGGGGTGAATCCATCTGATCCGCAATCCATTTTCAGCGATGCAGGATTGTTCGGGCAACTCAAGAAGGCGCTAGCAGAACGTATGCTGCAAGCCGAACTGAATCACCATCTTGAACAACAGCGTGGCGCGGCAACGCCCTCGCGAAATCACAAGAATGGCAGCAGCAGGAAGACCGTGCTGACAACGGAAACCCGGTTGGCGCTGAACATTCCGCGCGACCGTGACGGCAGCTTCGAGCCGCAACTGATCGCCAAACACCAGCGCCGCCTGCCGGGATTCGACGACAAGGTCATCTCGCTCTATGCCAGAGGATTGCCGGTCAGGGAAATCCAGGGGCACCTGACCGAACTCTATGGACTGGAGGTCTCGCCCGGCCTGATTTCCACCATCACTGGCGAGGTCATGGACGAGGTGCTGGAGTGGCAGAATCGACCACTGGAGCCGATGTACCCGCTGGTGTTCTTCGATGCCCTGCGGGTAAGATGCGTGATGAAGGAACGGTCAAGAACAAGGCGGTCTACCTGGCGTTGGGCGTACAACCGGACGGCACGAAGGATGTCCTCGGCATCTGGATCGAACAAACCGAGGGCGCCAAGTTCTGGTTGCGCGTCATGACCGAGCTGAAGAATCGTGGCGCTAGCGACATCCTCATCGCCGTGGTGGATGGGCTGAAGGGATTCCCCGAGGCAATTTCCGCAGTCTTTCCGCAAACACAAATCCAGACTTGCATCGTGCACATGATCCGCAACAGTCTGGATTACGCGGGATGGAAGGATCGCAAGGCAGTCGCGGCGGAACTCAAAACGATCTACCGCGCCACGACCGAAGCCGAAGCGGCAGCTGCGCTGGAAGCCTTTGCCGTCGGCCCGTGGAGTCTGAAATATCCGCCCATTGCGCCGATCTGGCGGCGGCATTGGCAGGAAGTCATTCCATTCTTTGCCTACCCGCTGGAGGTACGCAAGATCATCTACACCACCAACGCCATCGAGAGCCTGAACATGCAGGTGCGCAAGGTGATCAAGAACCGTGGCCGACCCCCTCGCTACGCTCTCCCCCAATGACGAAGCGGCACTCAAGTTGATCTACCTGGCCTTGCACAATATTACGAAAAAAGGAAGATACCGCCTATCACTTGGCGTGCTGCTAAAACCCAATTCGCCATTCTGTTCGGCGAACGCTTCACGGATTCAGTTTGAGGATGCCGTGAAATTTAACCGTGACTTCGGACACATAAAATTCCTGACACTGCCGTCGGGAATGAACTGCGAGTTTTGAGAACTTTACGCAAGCTCATGTTAATCGATTCGATGGCGTTTGTCGTATAGATTACTTTCCGGACGGACAGCCAAGAACGACTCTTCTATTCTTTCAACCTTGAAGATCACGTTCCCAAGAACCACCTTCTTCGCGGCATCAAGCAGTATCTCGACCTAGGCGATCTCCGCCAACACCTCTCAGAGTTTTACAGCCACACCGGACGCCCCAACATTAGGCAATGGTTTACGTTGCGCCCGACAACCGGTTGATCTGATAATCTGTTACTTTACAACCGACATGAGTCGCAACGCATGACCTTTGTTCAAGTCAGATTAGAGTAACTGGTCTTTGAGCGTCTGGCTTTGCGATTTTTCGGGTAGCGCGGCTCGGTGTTCAAGAGGCACGTTTTCCCTGTAGAAATATTCGAACAAATCACCATTCGGATCCGGCAAGCCTCTATGATTGATACGCAGTGTTACCATGTTATCGGGCTTTGCGTATGTCCCCATCGGCACGCCTTTTAAAACAGTCCCCATGTAGTCCATCCACATTGGCAAGGCAGCTCTTGCGCCGGTTTCTTTTTCGCCCAGAGTGACCGGGACATCGAAGCCGATCCAGGAGACGCCCACCACGGTGGACTGGAAGCCGCAGAACCAGGCATCAACGAAGTCGCTGGTGGTGCCGGTCTTGCCTGCCAGATCTGATCGCCCAAGCTGCATGGCGCGGCTGGCGGTACCTTGCCGTATGACATCCTGCATCATACTGACCATGGTAAAAGCATTGCGCGCATCTATTACTTGCTCTGCATTCTCATGGGCCGCGACAGGCTTGGCTTTATACAAGATGACACCCTTGGCATCTTCGATGCGCTGGATAAAATAGGGCATAACGCGGAAGCCACCGTTGGCGAAAACAGAATAGCCTGCCAGCATTTGCATCGGGGTGACCAAGCCTGCACCCAGCGCCATGGTCAGATAGGGTGGTTGCTTGGCGGCATCGAATCCGAATTTGGTGATGTAGTCCTGCGCATATAATGGTGTGATGGCTTGCAGGATGCGGATAGAGACCAAATTCTTGGATTTGACGAGTCCTTCCCTCATGCGCATTGGCCCTTCAAATTTGCCTTCGTAGTTTTTCGGTTCCCAGGGTTCGCTGCCGGTTTCAGCCGCAGTAAATTGCAGCGGCGCGTCATCGATGAGGGTGGCGGGAGTAAAACCTTTTTCGAGTGCTGCGGAGTAGATGAACGGCTTGAAGCTGGAACCGGGTTGCCGCCAAGCCTGCGTAATATGGTTGAACTGGTTGCGGTTAAAGTCGAAGCCACCAACCAAAGCGTAGATGGCGCCATCGCGCGGGCTGGCAGAAACGAACGCGGCTTCTATTTGTGGTAGCTGGGTGATTTGCCATATACCGTTTGCATTTTGCTTTACACGAATGATTGAACCCACGCGAATGCGCTGACTTAACGCAGCCTTGACGCTCAGCGAAGGCTGAGCAAATTTCAGACCTTCTTGACCAATCTCGATAGTTTGCCCGCCCTTGCAGTATGCGCGGACAGCGCTGGGGCTCGCTTGCAGCACGATAGCGGGAATCAGGTCATCGCTGTAGATAGCATTCTGCAACGCCGTTTCTAGATATTCATCTCCGGTACCATTGCTCAAGTCGGCGTAATCCTCCGGACCGCGGTAACCATGACGCCGGTCATAGTCCTGCACACCCTTGCGTACCGCCTTGTAGGCCGCTGCCTGGTCTTTTTGACGAATAGTGGTATAGACCTTGATGCCTTGCGTGTAGGTGTCATCCTGATAGCGGTCATACACGACCTGTCTAACCATCTCCGCCAAATAATCTGCCTTAACCTGAAATTCCTGATTGCCGTGCTTGGCGATTATGGGCTGCCGCTCCGCGGCTTCAAATTGCGGGCCATCAATGAAATGAAGTTCATGCATGCGGCGCAGCACATACATCTGGCGCAGCCTGGCACGCTTGGGGTTGACCATGGGATTGTAGGCGGAGGGGGCCTTGGGCAGGCCTGCCAGCATGGCCATTTCGGCCACGGTGTTCTGGTTGAGGGTCTTGCCAAAATAAGTCCGCGATGCTGCGGCGAAACCATAGGAATGCTGGCCGAGGTATATCTGATTGATGTAAAGCTGGAAGATTTCGTCCTTGCTCAGGTGGCGCTCTATTTCCAGCGCGAGAAGCACCTCCTTGAATTTACGCGTCAGGGTTTTTTCATTGGAGAGGAAGAAATTGCGGGCCACCTGCATGGTGATGGTGCTGGCTCCTTGCTTGGCATCGCCTGAAGTAAAATCAAAAAATGCTGCGCGCAACATCCCTGAATAGTCCACGGCGCCGTGTTCATAGAAGCGGTCGTCCTCCGCAGCGAGTATGGCTTTCTTCATCAGATCCGGCACATCGTTTATCTTCACCAGTTCGCGCCGTTCTTCGCCAAATTCGCCGAGCAAAGTACCTTCAGCGCTGTATACGCGCAGAGGAATTTTTGGTTGGTAATCGGTTAACACCTTCAGTGATGGCAGTGATGGGTAGACCAATATTGCCGCAAACACCAGCAACAGCAACAGGAGGAGAGCGGAAGCAAGCGCAGCGAGAACCGGGTAAAACCACCAGCGCTGAGCTATTTCCTGAGGAAAGGTAAGAGATATTCTAAGGGAAGTCATATCAGAAGGTCGTACTAGCGCTGGTCGAGCAGTTAATCTTCCGCATCCAAATCGGCCTAACGATTTCCACCGAAGGAGACGTGGGACTAACTGGCTTAGGCAACTTTTTTTGTGGGTATATTTTATTTACAGTTTGCTACAGCACTGATGCCAGCATACACTAAGACAGGCCGACTGGACGCTTTTGGAAGAGGTCTTCAATTACTGCTCCTCGGCACACACTGGTAAGACAAGCCATGGGAAACCAATTTCAATAGCTGCCTGGCCGCTATCGAGCAAAAGATCGAACTTCTGCTATTTGGCACGTTGCAGAACTCCATGTTGCCATATTGATTGCTGGAAAGTTGCCAGTCGTGAACGGCTGTTATTGGCCGCATATTGCCCGATCAACATGCTAGTTGCCAGTGTCCGCTATGCAAATGCGGATTCAACCGGTCATTGCGATGTTTGTTTTCTCCCGGTCTCTGTGCGACCCATTGCAGTAAGTTGAGATTGCACAAAGCCATTCAACAAGGCCATAGAAAAGCTAAGGAATAAGAGCTGCGTCCTTCGCCGCCAGGCTTCCAACGGCCGACCAGTCCAGATTATCACCTCCATGAGCGCCCAGTTCGAGAAAGCGATCGCGCAAAATGCTGGCGAACGGGAGGGGCACTTTCAGTTCCTCTGCTGCCGCCAGCGTTAGCCGAACATCTTTTTGTCCAAGATGTGCGGCAAATCCAGCAGGCTCAAAATGGCGATCAGCAATCAGGGTTCCATAATTCTTATACACAGGAACGTTGAAGAGACTGGAAGTAAGCAGATCGAGATATTGATGCCGATCTACGCCGCCCTTCTCCACCAGTGCCATGGCTTCGCCAAGCCCCTCGATCACCGCGGCGATCAGGAAATTGCCACTCAGCTTTACCAAATTAGCCTTTTCTGGATCATCAGACACAATGAAAGTGCGCTGACCCAGAACGTCGAACAGCGGCTGTACCTTTGCAATGAGGTTTGGCTTGCCTGCGGCGACCATGTAAAGCTTGCCTGCTGCGGCTGCATCCGGCCTGCCGAATACGGGAGCCGCAATATAGCCTTGTTGTTTTTGGGCGTGAGCCAAGGCAAGCCGCGCCGATAAAGAAACGCTCACCGTGCTGCAGGAGACATGAATAGCGCCTGGCTTCAAGTTTCCCAAAATTCCGTCAGGCCTGAACACCACATCCTCCAGCGCCACATCATCGGCCAGCATGGTAAAAACAACATCAGCGGCGCACGTCTCGGCGATATTTTTCGCCCCTTTAGCGCCTTGCGCGACCAAAGGCTGAATACGTTCCGCTGAACGGTTGAAGACGGTCAGGTCATAACCTGCATGGCAAAGACGGGCGGCCATGCCTGTACCCATACGCCCCAGTCCGATAAATCCTATTTTCAAAATTCCCTCCAAAATCAGAAGTCCAATTTCTACAAATTCGCCATATCGATAACGAAGCGATATTTCACATCGCTCTTGAGCATCCGCTCATAAGCCGTGTTGATGTATTCCATGGGAATAACCTCGATATCCGAGACTAATTTATGTTCCGCACAAAAGTCGAGCATCTCCTGTGTCTCGCGTATCCCGCCGATCAGCGAACCGGCCAATTGGCGGCGCTTGAAGATGAGGTTGAAAACTCCCGGAGAAGGATGAGGCTCTGCCGGTGCACCCACCAGCGTCATGGTGCCATCCAGTTTGAGCAGTTGCAGGAATGGATCCAGGTTGTGGGGCGCGGCGACCGTATTCAGGATGAAGCCGAGCTGGTTGGCATGGGCCGCCATTTGTTTGGGGTCTGTTGAAATGCATACCTCGTCTGCACCCAATCGCTTGCCATCCGCGATCTTGCCGGGAGAGGTGGTAAACAGCACCACATGTGCCCCCATGGCATGCGCGATCTTCACGCCCATATGCCCGAGACCGCCGAGACCGACGATACCCACTTTTTTTCCGGGCCCGGCCCCCCAATGGCGCAGCGGCGAGTAAGTGGTGATACCCGCGCACAGCAGCGGCGCAACGCTCGCCAAGTCCTTCTCGTCATGCTGAATGTGCAGCACAAAGGATTCCTTGACGACGATGGCCTGGGAATAGCCGCCAAGGGTATTTTCACCGCCAAAGACCGGGCCGTTGTATGTCCCGGTAAAACCGTTCTCGCAATATTGCTCCACCCCCTCATTGCAAGAATGACAATGTCCGCAACTATCGACCATGCAACCCACGCCAGCCAGGTCACCCGGCTTGAACCCCTTGACTTTATTGCCTACAGCTACCACGCGTCCGACAATCTCGTGGCCAGGTACAGAAGGATAAAGGGTATTTTTCCATTCGTTGCGTGCCGTATGCAGATCAGAATGACAAACGCCGCAATAGAGTATTTCAATCTGTACATCTTCGGGGCCGGGGTCACGGCGCTGAATTTCAAAGGGCACCAGTAGACTAGAAGCACTGTGTGCAGCATAAGCTTTGCTTTTTACCATAACGATTTTCTCCTGTTGGACATGGTGTTGCTATACAAATTTTGGATCAACTGGTTGATGTCATTCCGACGGACAGAATAATGAAGCTATCTGGAGAGAGGGATGTGGGGTACCGTACGATATGAAAATAAACTCATATTGGACCAATCCGTAACTAAACCTATCGCATAGTATGCCTTAATCGCGAGTTCAAGTTTGAACCCGCGAAATTCTATAAACCATATCAATAAGTTTTATCTATAACGTGGTTCAACAGTATGCACTTCAAACCGGTCGACTGCGGGCTGGAGACCGACACCCCCCACGAATGGAATGACAACCTCGACTGGCAGCCTGGCACCGAGCTGAACCACAGAATGACAAAACTCGACGTCCGCAAGTATCAGGTTGCCACTGTTAAAATCAAACGAGCGCTTATAGCAATAGCCATCATGCTGCACTTTTTCCACTTGGTAGTTGAAAACGGCATTAATAAAAAATTAACTTGCATAATTCCCCTAAAAAAATTATGGTCATAATGTATTTTTTAAAGCCAATTTTTACTTTAACTGAGAAGAAAAAATTATGAAAATACGAATAATTACAGCCGTCCTCCTGGTGGCCTGCGTCTCCACCGCTCGGGCAGCTACTGACGAGCCAATCCAGCCGATCCAGCTGGTCAAGGAGATCAATCTGGCAAAGGCCGATTTAGGCAAGCAACTCTTCTTCGACGGACGCTTATCGCGGTCCGGCATCCTCTCGTGCGCTACCTGCCACAATCTGGCCCAGGCCGGTGTCGACAACCTGCAATATTCGGTAGGTGATCGCTGGAAACTGGACGATATCAATACCCCGACGGTATACAACTCCAGCCTGAATTTTGTGCAGTTCTGGGACGGCCGCGCATCGGATCTCCAAGCACAGGCTGGCGGCCCCATAGGAAATCCTGTGGAAATGGGCGGCTTCACCCATGTGATAGTGACCGATGTTCTGAAAACGATGCCAGGCTACGTCACCGAGTTCAATGAGGTGTACGGTACCAACGATATCTCCTTCGACGAGGTGACCGGCGCGATTGCAGAGTTCGAGAAGACGTTGAAGACCCCAAACGGGCGTTTCGACCACTGGCTGCGCGGAGACAAGAATGCCATTGATGCCCAGGAACTGGCCGGTTACCAGTTGTTCAAGTCGATCGGTTGTAGCGCCTGCCATAACGGCGAGGGTGTCGGCGGCAACTCGTTCCAGAAACTTGGTGTGTTCGCGCCCTACAAGACCAACAACCCGGCAGAGGGCCGCTATGACGTCACCAAGAAGGACAAGGATCGGATGACGTTCAAGGTGCCGATGCTGCGCAATGTGGCGTTGACCTATCCGTACTTCCACGACGGCGCGGCCAGGACCCTGCACGATGCCGTGGAGACTATGGGGCGAATCCAGCTGGGCAGGAAGCTCACGCCGAAGGAGAACGGTGAGATCGTCGCCTTCCTCAAGACTCTGACCGGCGAGTTTCCGAGCATCGTATTGCCGCAGCTACCGGCGGGCAGTGACGCAACTCCGTTGTCTCAGCCTTTCGCCGGAACACCGGAGGCACACCATTTCCAATAACACGTTTTGATGTGTGACCAGGTAAAGCCCGGCCATAGACGCAAGCCCCTCTTAAATCGTGTTGATTTTTAAGGGGTGATTTGATGCTAGTAAATACCCTGTTAGGAGACTAGCAGGGTATTTTTTTGAGATCAGCTAAGGATGGGAGAATCACGAACGGCGGCTTGGGAGATGTAAAACAGACATGGAGGTTAGCGACTGCAAACAGTCCGTTCTCGACCCGTATGAGTCAGTCTAGTTTGTGATTAGGTCACCCGAAACCGGACGGTCGTGAAGTTCAGTTACCGACACATTGCGGAATGTGGATATCCTCAGAAGCGGACGGCTAAGCACAAATTTAATATTGAATTTGTGCGGCTAACTAGATTTGTCTGGACGTGAGGAATTACCAATACCTCATCGAGCTGAAACTTTAAGGGTGGAGTTCATTATCTTAACAATAAATTCATAAAATCCAATTATTTGTGAATCGAGGACTCAAAATAAGCCAACAATCACGCCGTCCTCATTAACATCAATTGAATGCGCAGATGGAATCTTTGGCAAACCCGGCATTGTCATGATCTCAGCACACACTACCACGATGAATTCAGCGCCGGCCGCCAATCTGATTTCGTTGATGTTCAGGTTATGATTGCTCGGGGCGCCTCTCAAGGTCGGATCGGTAGAAAAAGAATATTGAGTCTTGGCAATGCAAACCGGGAAATGTCCGTACCCCGCCTTTTGCAAAGCTTCAAGTCTCGCAATGATTTTCTTGTCAGCCACTACATCAGACGCGCCATATATTTTTAATGCGACGGCTTTGATCTTGTTCCAAAGCGTTTCATTGTCTTCGTAAACAAATTTAAAATCATTGGGCTGTTCGCACATTTTTACGACTGCATGAGCTAACTCAACCGCGCCTTTTCCGCCTTCGGCCCAATGCCGTGCCACAATGACCTCTGCTCCGTGTGTTGCTGCGGTGGCTTTTAATAGCTCGATTTCTGCAGGCGTATCCTCGGTGCGATGATTGATTGCAACGACGCAAGGCAAGCCAAAATGGATGCGTATATTGTCGATGTGTCGTTCAAGGTTGACCAGACCTTTTTTCAGCGCAACCAGATCTTCCTTGCCGGTATCATTGACCTCGACCCCGCCGTGATATTTCAAGGCGCGCACGGTTGCCACAAGCACGACGGCCGAGGGTTGCAAGCCGGACTTGCGGCACTTGATGTCTATGAATTTCTCCGCGCCCAGATCGGCGCCAAAACCGGCTTCTGTAACAACGTAATCCGCCAGCTTCAGTGCAGTGGATGTGGCAATGACCGAGTTGCAGCCATGTGCGATATTTGCAAACGGGCCGCCATGAATGAATGCCAGGTTGTTCTCCATGGTCTGCACCACATTGGGAGAAAAGGCATCCCGCAACATAGCCGTCATCGCACCCTGCGCATTCAAGTCGCTTGCGCGCACCGGCTTTTGATCGGTGGTATAGCCGATCACTATATTCCCCAGCCTTTCTTTCAAATCAACCAGACTCTTCGCAAGACAAAATATCGCCATGACTTCCGAGGCAACCACGATATCGAACCCATCTTCCCGCACATAACCATTTGCAGGGCCTCCCAAGCCGATCGTGATCTTGCGCAGCGCGCGGTCATTCATATCTATGACGCGTTTCCATGTGATGCGCCTGGTATCGATATTGAGTTCGTTACCGTGGTATATGTGATTATCGATCAGTGCGGCGAGCAGGTTGTTAGCAAGAGAAATGGCATTGAAATCGCCAGTGAAATGTAGATTGATATCTTCCATCGGCACGACTTGTGCAAATCCGCCGCCGGCCGCACCGCCCTTCATGCCTAATACAGGACCGAGCGAGGGCTCGCGCAGGCAGATTATCGCGTTCTTGCCGATCTGGTTCAGGGCGTCGCCCAGTCCTACCGTCGTCGTCGTCTTGCCCTCACCAGCCGGGGTGGGCGAAATGGCTGTAACCAGGATCAGTTTCCCGTTGGGCTCTTCCGCAATCCGGGCCGCATATTCAAGAGAAAGCTTCGCCTTGTAATGGCCGTATGGTTCAAGGGCTTCGGGCGGGATATTGGCCCGCTCTTTGGCCAGTCCGATGATTGTTCGTTTCAAAGCAGATTGCGCGATTTTTATATTACGGTCCACACTTAAGCTCTCTTCCTAATTACAATAATATATTGTTTATATTGATGATACTTATCGCCAACTTGTAAGAATTTCCATTGCAATTTCTTGATTATTGGGAATTCAGAATAACTGCT
Organism: Gallionella sp. UBA6045; assembly: GCA_002429165.1. Lineage (GTDB taxonomy): Bacteria > Pseudomonadota > Gammaproteobacteria > Burkholderiales > Gallionellaceae > Gallionella. Next base: position 42,707 of record DIYV01000011.1, read on the forward strand.
TCAGCGTTGCCTAAACCGACGAGTGAACTAGACTTCGAGGTAGATGATCGGATTTGAGCTGCGAATTCAGCCGGTCGATGCAACATATAGCAGAAGTTCACGAATGGCCGTAAATCGTAAATTGCGGCACCCTAATTATTAATCACCGTCACGCGCGGCGCACCGCTTTTCATCGTGCCGATCACAGCAGCCTGCGCGAAACCGGCACTCTGAAAACAGGACAATACTTCGTCCACACCATCATGCTCAACCGCAACCAATAACCCGCCGCTGGTCTGAGCATCGGCCAGCACACGGCGCTGCCAGTTTTCCAGACGCGGTGCAAAATCCACTTCATGCCCATAACTGGCCAGATTGCGGTCGATCGCGCCGGGGCCGATACCCTGCTGCGCCAGCGGCAAGGCCTCGGACAGGATCGGCACTTGTCCGAACTGCAGTTCGGCAGCAAGTCCCGAGCCGCGGCACATCTCCAGCAGATGGCCGAGCAGGCTGAATCCGGTCACATCTGTCAGCGCATGTACGTCGTGCAAGGCAGACAGTTCGCTGCCCACCGCGTTGAGCTGGGTAGTGGTCGCGATCATCTGCGCGTAACCCTCGGCGGACAGCGAGTTGGTCGCGGCGATGCGGCCAAAGTCGAACGGGTCGTCGACGATGGGCATGAACAAATCGGTGGTGGCGATGATCGCCTGCTGATCGTTGAGACGGTATACCGCCGCGTCATCGCTGGTCTCCGTGCCGACCATCAGGTTGGCAAACGGCAGTTTATCTTTGGCTTTTCCAAGAATTTCCTGCAACAAAGCCGGTGCTATTTTGCAGCCGCAGCCGCCACCGTGCGACAATTGGGTTAACTTGATTTCCGGCATTACTAGGACTTCAGACACGAATCATTCCTCTTTCATAATATTGTCTAGGCAAAACACATTTCAGGAAAAAATGCTTTTCAGAACTGCAAACCTATCACAGCTGGGCGACTTTGACGAAATTATCGACGTGCGCACGCCGGCAGAATTTGCCGAGGACCATATTCCCGGGGCAATCAATTGCCCGGTGCTCTCCGACGAGGAGCGCATTACCGTCGGAACGCTATACAAGCAGGTATCGCCGTTCGAGGCACGCAAGGTCGGGGCGGCACTGATCGCGAAAAACATCGCGCATCACCTGCAAACGCGATTTCATGCCCATCCAAAGTCATGGCGCCCTTTGATCTACTGCTGGCGCGGCGGGCAGCGCAGCGGCGCGATGAGTATCATCCTGGCGCAGGTCGGCTGGGCGGCGCACAAGCTGGAAGGCGGCTACAAAACTTACCG
>DIYV01000011.1:44153-48863 GCA_002429165.1 Gallionella sp. UBA6045
GGCAAGAGCCATTTGCTCACTGCCCTGGCAGACACCAATCATCAGGTGCTCGACCTCGAAATGCTGGCCAGGCATCGCGGCTCGGTGCTGGGCAGGTTGCCCGAACAGGCACAGCCTTCGCAGAAGTGGTTCGATAGCGCATTGCTGCAAACCCTGCAGAAATTCGACCCTGCCAAGCATGTTTACGTGGAAGCGGAGAGCAGCAAGATCGGGCTGATCACCCTGCCCCCTGCGCTTGTCGCCGCCATGCATGCCAGCGGATGCCTGCTGGTGGAAACGCCGTTGGCCACGCGCGTTGCCGGGTTGCTGGAAGACTACAAACACTACATCGATAATCCGGAAGTTTTTATCGAACACCTGAAGCCGCTGCACCGTTTTCACGGAACTAAACAGCTGGAACACTGGAGCTCGCTGATCCATCAGGGAGACTTCGAGACCATGGTCGCAGAATTGCTCACGCTGCATTACGACCCCAGTTATTTTCGCGCGACATCGAATCACTATATGAACCTCGACAAGGCACAGCGAGTCCCGCTGGTCAGCTTGTCGGCGGATGCGCTGAAAGAAATCGCGAATTCCCTGTAGGAGTGCAGCTCGCTGCGGAAGGGTCGCTGCCTGCGCCAAGACCGCCCAAAGGGCGAGTGTCTGGCGGCGTCCCCTTCACGGGGGGAAGTAGCGGGGCACCCTCCGGCGTACCCTTTACGGGTGCTGCGCGAATGTTGAGAAGATCAATCGCCCGATGGCCTTGCATAGCCATTCCACTAATCCATCAAAAAACGATGGATAAGGGGCTGGTTAAATCGGGCTCCTGCACCGGATCAAACAGCCACGCGTCCATCGCCAGCAGGCCGTAGGTCATCACACGATTCAGATGCCGGACGCTGTCTGATTTTTCCGCCGCGCCGAGAGCCACAAACAGCGGCAACAGGTGTTCATCGGTGGGATGATTCTGCACGGCATGAGGCGCCCGGACACGATAGTCACTGAGCTCGTCCATATCCCCCGCTTCGATTTTCTCCGCCATCCAGTCGCAGAATTCCGTCACCCACTCGGGCGCGGGAGCACTCTGCGGATGTTTGAACAGTGCGCGCAGATTATGCGTAATCGAGCCGCTGCCGACGATCAGCACGCCCTGCTCGCGCAACGGACGCAACGCCTTGCCCAACGCGATGTGCCATGCCGGATCTTTATCAGGCTGCAGCGAGAGTTGCGCAACCGGGATATCGGCCCGGGGATACATCAGACTCAGCGGCACCCAGGCACCGTGATCCAACCCGTGCTTGTCGTCCAGTTGCGCCGGAATGCCTGCCTGTTGCAGCGCAAGCGCTGCGGATTGCGCCATTTCCGGTGCGCCGGGTGCAGGGTATTGCAACGTGTACAACTCAGCGGGAAAACCGCTGAAGTCGTGTATGGTTTCCGGATGCACGGCACGGCTGACGGTTGGAATGCGCGATTCCCAATGCGCTGAGATCATCAGGATGGATGATGGTTTGGGCATCTGCTCGCCCAATTTTCGCCATGCCGAACCGGTGTTGCCCGGCTCCAGCGGCAAGGTGGGCGCACCATGTGAAACGAACAGGACGGGCATTTTCATGCTGCAAATGCTAGCACGGTGAAGCCGAAAACTAAATATTCCATCTGGATTAAAATAGTTGCAGAGATTTTAAAGGAGTGAATATGGAATACAGGCAATTGGGTGCCAGCGATTTGAAAGTGTCGGCGTTGTGCCTCGGTACCATGACATTCGGCGAACAGAACAGCGAAGCGGATGCCCACGCGCAACTCGATCTGGCGGTATCGCGCGGAGTGAACTTCATCGATGCCGCCGAAATGTATCCGGTTCCGCCGCGCGCCGAAACGCAGGGGCGCACCGAGAGTTATATCGGCTCCTGGCTGAAACACCAGCGCCGCGATGAGTTGATCATCGCCACCAAGATTGCCGGACCCTCGCGCGGTTTTGCCTGGATCCGCAACGGCCCGCACATCAACCGGGAACACATCACCGCTGCGATAGACGACAGCCTTAAACGGTTGCAGACCGACTACATCGACCTCTACCAGATCCATTGGCCGGACCGTTATGTACCGATGTTCGGTGCGACCAGTTATGACGTTGCAGAGGAACACGACAGCACCCCCATTGCCGAGCAACTGCAAGTCATGGCGGATATGGTCAAAGCCGGAAAGGTGCGCCATATCGGCCTGTCCAACGAGACCCCGTGGGGCGTAAGCGAATTCGTAAAGTGCGCGGAAAAAATGGGGCTGCCGAAAATCATCACGGTGCAGAACGCTTATCACCTGATGAACCGCAGCTTCGAGACAGGATTGGCAGAAGTCTGCCATCACACCAAGGTGGGCTTGCTGGCATACAGCCCGCTGGCATTCGGTCATCTGACCGGGAAATATCTCGCCGACCCGAATGCAAAGGGGCGCATCACACTGTTCCCCGGATTCGGCCAGCGCTACGCAAAGCCCAATGTGCCGGTGGCCAGCAAAGAATATGTGCGCATCGCGCAGGAAGCCGGGCTGACTCCGGCGAAGATGGCGCTGACCTTTGCACGCACCCGCTGGTTTACCGGCAGCGTGATACTCGGCGCTACGAATCTGAACCAGTTGAAAGAAAATCTGGACAGTGTAGAAGTGGTGCTATCGGCAGAAGTACTGGAGAAGATCGAGGCGGTGCACAGGATGTATCCGAATCCGGCACCGTGATATACAGATATAGAACTTGCGGAAAGCTGACGCAATCCGCAAGAAGCAATAGAGTCTTACATCAAATGTTCCTCGCTCCCGACAGCAATACTTCTGATCCGCCGGGATACAGAATATCCTGCTCTTTATTGGTTCGCCGTGCCTGCTGTCTAAATAATCAATATCAAAAGTACAATGAGCAGGATCAGGGTCAAATCGTTATTATCCAGCCTGCCACCGGCCGGCATCGAATCGATTTTCTGCGCCACAGCATGTACTTCCTGGTCGGTCATGGCTGCCACCCGATCCTTTGCCATGGGTTCGCCGACGCCCAACCCCTGCAGGCGATCCTTGACTTGGGCCATGTCAAATAGCGAAATGGCCGGCGATTCATAATTTTTTACTATCAAAATAATTGTGCTGGGCGGGCGGTCTGCCGATAACAGGGAGACGCCTCCAGCGCGTGGCAAAGGAATAGTGACGTGTTGAGAAATATTTCGCTTGCAGCACTGTTGCTGATGTCGCTTGCGTTAGCGGGACTTTTGTTTCGCGGCGCATTCTTTTCCTCGCAGCCCGTTGCGATCATTACGGAAGTTTTGGCAGTAGCATTGATGGTATGGGCGCGCCAGACCTTCGGGCAGAGGAGCTTCCATGCGGCAGCAAATCCATCAACCGGCGGTTTAGTCACGACTGGGCCTTATCGTTTCATTCGTCATCCGATCTACACGGCTGCGTGCCTGTTTGGTTGGTCTGGTATCCTGGCGCACTGGTCTTTGATCAATGTCATGCTGGGTGCACTGCTCTTTGCCGGTGCCGTTGGCAGAATGCTGTGTGAAGAACGCCTGATCATTGAAATCTATCCGGAGTACCGTGACTACGCCCAGGCCACGAAGCGCATGGTGCCTTATATTTTCTAGTCAAATCAGCTCCAGCGCATTGCCATCCGGATCGCGGCAGAACAACGCGCGTCGACCCGACGAACTGAGCGTATAAGCGACACCTGCCTGGTTTAACCGCTCAATCAACTGCGCAAGATCGGACACTGCCAGCGCGACATGCCGGTCGCGTCCGCCGTGCTGCGTGTGTTGTTGGGGCTGTGTCAACTTTGCACTCAACTTGTTGAGTAGCAAATTGCCTGACTTTGTTATCAGCCCCTTACAACCACGGCGTACCCCTTGCGGGTGAGTCGGACGCGGCAAGCCGGCTTCCGGGTTGGGCAACAACAATAAATGGATTTGCTGGTTGGGCGCGACGTTGTACCACACGCCGTCGTAGCTCATCTCAGGGCGGCTGGGGTCGGGCTGCAAGCCGAGAACCCCTTCGTAAAAGGCGCGCGATCTTGCCAGATCAGAGCTTAGCAAAGAGGCGTGCAGGATTCCGGTGATCATCACACTTTTACCGGCACAACCTTGCTCGCCGCGAGTTTGGCGCGTTCCCGCGCTTCGTCGGTATCCTTGCCGGTCGCCAGTGCCACGCCCATGCGGCGGCGCGCGAAGGATTCCGGTTTGCCGAACAGGCGCACATCGCTGTCCGGCACGCGCAGCGCTTCCGCCACGCCTTCGAAAGCGATGCCTTTTGCTTCATGCTGCCCGTAGATCACCGCGGAAGCGCCCGAACTGCGCAAAGCGGTATTCACCGGCAGGCCGAGTATCGCGCGTGCATGCAACTCGAATTCGTTCTGCACCTGCGAGCACATGGTGACCATGCCGGTATCGTGCGGACGCGGGCTGACTTCGCTGAACCAGACCTGGTTGCCTTTGACGAACAATTCCACGCCGAAAATGCCCAGCCCGCCGAGATCGTCCGTCACCGATTTTGCAATGTCGTGCGTGCGCTGCAGGGCCAGTTCCGACATCGCCATCGGCTGCCAGCTTTCGACATAATCGCCGTGCACCTGCACGTGGCCGATCGGGTCGCAGAAGTGCGTTTCGATATTGCCATCCGCGCCGATCGCGCGCACGGTGAGCTGGGTGATTTCATAATCGAAATCGATCAGCCCTTCGACGATCACCCTGCCCT
>DIYV01000011.1:49009-59227 GCA_002429165.1 Gallionella sp. UBA6045
ATCACCGGCTTGATGATGCACGGATAACCGATATGCTCTATTGCGGCCCGCATCTCGGCCAGGCTATCGGCAAAACGATACGGGGAAGTAGGCAGGCTCAGTGTCTCCGCTGCCAGGCGGCGTATGCCTTCGCGGTTCATGGTCAGGCGGGCAGCTCGCGCGGTGGGGATGACGCGCGCCAATCCTTCACGCTCGATCTGTTCCAGCATGTCGGTGGCGATGGCCTCGATCTCCGGCACGATGATATGCGGTTTCTCCTGTTCGATCAGCGCGCGAAATGCAGTGCCGTCCGCCATGTTGATCACATGCGCGCGATGCGCGACCTGGTGTCCGGGTGCGTGGGCATAGCGATCCACCGCGATGGTTTCCACGCCGAGGCGCTGCAGTGCGATGATGACTTCCTTGCCCAACTCGCCGCTGCCGAGCAGCATGACGCGGGTAGCGGAAGGAGTGAGCGGCGTGCCGATAGCGAGTGGTTTCATTTGAGTAGTCATTCCATGTGATTGCGAGCATTGAAACTGAACGAAATTATACACGCTGGGGTATGGATTTTTTTCTGTCGCACAGGAGTAACATAAGCTATCCATCTCAACCACAGGGAGCGTAATCATGACGAACATCGTGCAATTGCTTGGTGATGAAGCAGAACACCTGTTGAAGTATCGCTGCACCGGCATCAGCAAAGAATCCTTGCACCTGCCGGGTGCGGACTACGTGGATCGCGTGGTGGCAATCAAGGACCGCAAGCCCGGCGTGCTGCGCAGCCTGCAAGCCCTGTACGGCCAGGGGCGGCTGGCCAATACCGGCTATCTTTCGCTGCTGCCGGTGGACCAGGGTGTGGAGCATTCCGCCGGCGCATCGTTTGCGCCCAACCCGATTTATTTCGATCCGGACAACATCGTCAAACTCGCCATCGAGGGCGGCTGCAACGGAGTGGCTTCGACGCTAGGCGTACTGGGTTCGGTCGCGCGCCGCTATGCTCACAAGATCCCGTTCATCGTGAAGATCAACCACAACGAGATGCTGACCTATCCAAATATCTACGACCAGACAATATTTGCCAGCGTGGATCAGTCGTTCGACATGGGCGCGGTGGCGGTCGGCGCGACGGTGTTCTACGGTTCCGAGCATTCGCGCAGACAAATCCAGGAAGTCTCCGAAGCATTCGAGCACGCCCATGAACTTGGCATGGCCACGATCCTGTGGGCGTACCTGCGCAATCCTGCTTTCAAGACCGCCGACAAGGATTTTCACGTGTCTGCCGACCTCACCGGGCAAGCCAACCATCTCGCCGTCACCATCAACGCGGACATCGTGAAGCAGAAAATGGCCGAGAACAACGGCGGCTACAACGCGATCAAGTTCGGCAAGACCAGCCCCAAGGTATACAGCGAGCTGACCACCGACCATCCGATCGACCTGGTGCGCTACCAGGTGGCGAACTGTTACATGGGACGGGTCGGCATGATCAATTCCGGCGGAGAATCGGGCAAGAATGATCTGCAGCAGGCGGTGCGAACGGCGGTGATCAACAAGCGCGCCGGCGGCATGGGCATGATCTCGGGACGCAAGGCATTCCAGAAACCGATGCAGGACGGTGTGGCACTGCTCAATGCGATTCAGGATGTGTATCTGGCAAAAGATGTGACGGTGGCGTAATCAGCCGGCGTCATTCATGACAGGTTGCCGAAGCACTTGCGGCGGGACTCCTGTTGCAAGCTCGGAGACGAATCAATTGCGTGCATCCAGGGCTTGGGATTTCTCGGCGATTCCGCCGCGTTTGAGCATGGAAAGATACTTCTCGTTATGCTCGATCACTTTCGACAGGTAGGCAAGATTTTTCTCGATCGACTCCAGATAGTAATTATTCTCGACGCCCATCACGGCGTTGAAGTGAAATCTCAGCATACGGTACATGCCGCCCAATGGGCCGTCGAGCTTTTCCCTGGTAACTCCGTAAAACGTGTTGGTCTGGCGCAACAAGCCGAACATATTCTGGTAGTTTCCGAAATTAGCCTCCCTGAACTCCAGATACAGAAACAGCAGTTTTTCGAGATAAGTGCGGTCAGCCATTTGACCGGTCAGATCGGCGCTGGCCACGACTTGTCCGAGCAGGCGTGTGCGTTCATCCGGAAATTCGATCATGGGAAATTTCAGCGCCGGATTGGTACCGCTGATCATCGGCTCCAGCGCGTTCGGATAACCGGATGGAAGATGCTTTTCGGCGATGTATTTCTTCATGAAAGCTATTCCGCGTTTGACATGGGTCAGGGTGTATTGGGCGCCGGTTCCGCCTTCCTCGCCGTCCATCTGTGAATAGCCTATATCGTGCATCAGGGCAGCGATCATGATCAGCGTCATTTCGTCGTCGCTCAGACGTTTTCCGGAAAGCTGCACGCCGTGCATCAGCCTCACGGCACACAGGAATACGTCCAGCGTATGGCGCTTGTCATGGTAGAGCGTCTTGATGGAACTGTAGCCGGGATAATCACCGCGGAACAGGGACATCACGTCATCAAAAACAGTTTTGATTAATGAAGTGTCATATCCCGGGTTGATACGGACGAGAATGCTGGCCGCCTTGTCCCAAACAGTGCCCGGGTCACTGTTGGCAAAAAGGCCGTTGATCTCGGCGGATGTCGGGATGTTTTCCATTTTCAAATAATCAGCGCATTAGGTACCCGGTTGATTCATTGCAATCTACCCGCTAACCATGCTGCATGATACCCCCGACTATTGAAAAAAACGAGCTTACTGTATTACCAAATGATGTACGGCTGCTATTTCCACTATGATTTTGATACCGCAAGCAATTTCCCGGACAGCAAACTGGCGGAGACGATCAGCAACGCGCCCACCCAGTCACGCAGTTGCATCGCTTCGTTGGCGAGAAAATATGACGAAATCGCCGCTGCGACCAGTTCAAACAGGAACAGGATGATGGCGCGATTGGCGGACAGGTTGGCAATGGCAAACTGTAATACGAAAGTGGAACAGCACAGTACGATACCCAGCAGCCCGAGTATCAGCCAGGCCTGGGCGTCAATCGCCAAAAGTCGTTCGGGCAATCCGCCTTGCCACAACAACAACGGTATCGCCAGTAAGATCGTACCGAGCCAAACACTGTAGGACTTAATCTGCAAGCTCAAATGCGCGGCGCGGCGCGACACAACATTGGAAAGCGCAAAAGCCATACCGGCAGACAAGCCGATCCATTCGGCAATATTTTGCGGCAGCGGCAGGCCCAGATGCGGCTCCCACAGCATAATGACTGCTCCGGAAAAAGACAGCAGAATAACCAGGTAGCCATAGCGATTGAGGCGCTCACCCAGCAGCCAATACGAAAACAGGATCGTCCACAACGGCGCAAGGTAGAACAACAACAGTACGCGCATCACCTCGCCATACAGTACCGCAAGCACATAGCCAAAATTCGTCCAGCCCGCGCAAAATACCAGCAATAACGCCCACCAGCCCGCCCTCGGCAGTTCTCGCCACGCTCCGGGCAGCATAAGCATGCCGCACAGCATCGCCAGCAGATAGGTGATCAGTGTAGCCAGCGTCCCTGACACACCGGCGTCCTGCAACACTCGGTAGGGATACCAGATCAATCCCCAAACCAATGCACCGGTCAAAGCGCCGGCGACTGGCATTACATTTTGTTTTGATGACACTGGCCCGCCCCTAATATTGCATTGCACCAGTATAATGCGCGCTGATTTTCGTGCGCCACTGAAACAGCAAACAAATGGGATAGAAAATGCCCCGGGAATTACCCAAATGAACCAGGATTTACCCAGATGAACCCAGATTTACAGCGACTGCAGCCCTACCCATTCCAGAAACTCGCCGCGCTGTTTTGCGAAGTTCTGCCCAACCCAGACTATCGTGCCATCAGCCTGTCCATCGGGGAACCGAAACACGCCGCTCCGCAATTCATACGCGACGCCTTGACGAACAATCTTGACGGGCTGGCAAATTATCCCACAACTGCCGGAAGCAACGCGTTGCGCAGTACGATAGCCAGCTGGCTGGCTGCCCGCTACGGCATTCCGACGCCCGATGCCGATACCCAGGTCCTGCCGGTAAACGGCAGCCGCGAAGCGCTGTTTTCATTTGCCCAGGCGGTTGTCGACCGCAGCAAAGATAACCCGGTCGTGGTCTGTCCCAACCCGTTCTACCAGATTTATGAGGGCGCCGCATTCCTGTCAGGGGCCACACCCGTCTTCCTCAACAATATCCCGGAGAACAACTTTGCGTTGAATTTTTCGCAATTGCCTGAAGACACCTGGCAGCGCACCCAGCTTGTTTACGTCTGTACACCGGGAAATCCCACCGGGCGCGTGATGACGCTGGAGGAATGGGAAATATTGTTCGAAATGTCCGACCGGCACGACTTTGTAATCGCTTCGGATGAATGCTATTCCGAGATTTACTTTTCCGAAAAACCGCTGGGCGCATTGCAGGCAGCTCATCGCCTGGGCCGCAGCGACTACAAGAACCTGGTCGTATTCTCCAGCCTGTCGAAACGCTCCAACGTGCCGGGCATGCGTTCCGGCTTTGTTGCGGGAGACGCCAGGGTCATCGAAAGCTTTGCGCTCTATCGCACCTACCACGGCTCGGCAATGAACCCGGCAGTACAGGCTGCCAGTATTGCCGCATGGAATGACGAAGATCATGTGGCGGAAAACCGCCGCATGTATGCGGATAAATTCGCCAGGGTGATGGAGATACTGAAACCGGTATTGCCGGTCACGCTGCCTGAAGCGGGTTTTTATCTGTGGATACGCACACCGGTTGCCGATACCGGCTTCGCGCAGGACTTGTATCGCGACTATAATGTGGCCGTATTGCCGGGAAGTTATCTCGCGCGCAGCGCCGATGGCATCAACCCCGGCGAAAATTTTGTGCGTCTGGCCCTGGTCGCCGGCACCGAGGAGACCGTGGAGGCCGCTCGGCGCATAGCCGAATTTGCAGGGGCGTATGCGCCCTAATGTCATGGCGATATTGACGAGGGCGTATTGCCATACACCCCTGGCAGCAAACAACATTCATTAACAGGAAATCATCATGGACCAATTGCAACAAATCATCGAAAAAAGTTTTGAACGCCGCGCCGAGATCACGCCGCGCAATGCCGACGCACAGCTCAAAGAAGCCGTCGATAACGTCATTACCCAGCTGGACCAGGGCAAGCTGCGCGTTGCGGAAAAAATAGACGGCCAGTGGGTCACTCACCAATGGCTCAAAAAAGCCGTGCTGCTGTCGTTCCGGCTGGAAGACAACGCCTTCATCAAGGGCGGATTCACCAACTACTACGACAAGGTTCCTTCCAAATTCGCCGACTACAACAGCCGCGATTTCCGCGAAGGCGGTTTCCGCGTGGTGCCTCCTGCCGCGGCGCGCAGAGGCGCGTTCATCGGCAAGAATGTGGTGCTGATGCCCTCCTATGTCAATATCGGCGCGTATGTCGATGAAGGCACCATGGTGGACACCTGGGCGACGGTCGGCTCCTGCGCGCAGATCGGCAAGAATGTGCATTTGAGCGGCGGTGTCGGCATCGGCGGCGTGCTGGAACCGGTGCAGGCCAACCCGACCATCATCGGCGACAATTGCTTCATCGGCGCCCGTTCGGAAATCGTGGAAGGTGTGATTCTGGAAGACAACGTGGTGATTTCGATGGGCGTATTTATCGGTCAAAGCACCAAGATCTATGACCGCGAAACTGGCGAGGTTCACTATGGTCGGGTACCATCCGGTTCTGTGGTCGTCAGCGGCAGCCTGCCTTCCAAGGACGGCAGCTACAGTTTGTACTGCGCTGTGATCGTAAAGAAGGTGGATGCCAAAACATTATCCAAGGTTGGCATCAACGAATTGTTGCGCGGGATTTAATTGAAAAAGTAGATTGAGTGTTTCTTAAAATTCAAATTTCTGATGAATCAACTGATGGAACTGCTAGCCAGACAAGGCGTGTGATAAAAATCGTCGCGCCGCATATGGCTTATATGCATGCAAGATTTTTAGAACACAACGAAGTATGGCAACGAAACTTTGGATTTTAAGGAGCACACAATGATCGTCACACCATTACTGCAATTAGCCGCCAACAAACAGGCTTCCGACCTGTTTTTCTCTGTCGGTGCGCCGGTCAACATCAAGATCGATGGAATCACAATGCCGGTCAACGCGCAGGCTCTGGATGCCGATGTCATCAAGCGTATCGCGTATGAAATGATGTCGCCGCAGCAGATCGCCGATTTCGAAACCTATATGGAGATGAATTTCTCTTTCCGCGCCGAGGGCGTCGGCAATTTCCGCGTCAACGTTTTCCGCCAGCGCGGCGACATGGCGATCGTGATTCGCCACATCAAGGCGAAGATCGGAAACTCTGAAGACCTTAACCTGCCCGGCGTACTAAAGGAACTGGTCATGGAAAAGCGCGGTCTGGTGCTGGTGGTCGGCGCGACCGGTTCCGGAAAGTCCACCACCCTGGCATCCATGATCGAGCACCGCAACAATTCGGTGAGCGGCCATATCCTGACCATCGAGGAGCCCATCGAATATATTTTCAGCCATAACAAATCCATCGTGAATCAGCGCGAAATCGGCACCGATACGCTCACCTATGAAAGTGCGTTGTACAGCGGGATGCGCGAAGCGCCGGATGTGCTGATGATAGGCGAAGTTCGTGATCGCGAAACACTCAAGCACGCACTGATCTTTGCTCAGACCGGGCATTTGTGCCTGACCACCCTGCACGCCAACAACAGTTATCACGCGCTGAACCGCATCGTGAATTTCTTCCCTTACGAATCCCGCAGGGGCGTTCTGGCCGATTTGTCGATGTGCTTGCGCGCGGTGATTTCGCAGCGCCTAGTGCGCGGCGTGCAAGGCAAACAAATCCCGGCCGTGGAAATTCTGCTCAATACCTCGTTGATCGCCGACCAGATCAAAAATGACGAACTCGACAAGATACGCGAGTCCATCGAAAAGAGCGTATCAGCCGGTTCGCAAACCTTCGAGCAAGCCCTCTATAAGCTGTTCAAGAAGCAGCTGATCACCAAGGAAGAGGCGCTGCGCAACGCCGACTCGGCAAGCAATTTGTCTTCACTGGTTGATTTCTCCGAGCGCACCGATACCCAGAAAGTGCCGGTATTCGGATCTGCCCCGCAGCCTCAAAAACCCGCACGCGGCGCTGACTTTGGGGGCATCAAGCTTAATTTGAACGACCCCAAATGAAGGGTACCTGTAAAAACAAGTTGTATGGTATTCCCAACTGCAGCACCGTCAAAAAAGCGCGTGACTGGCTGGCGCAACATGACATCGCGGTCGAGTTTCACGATTTCAAAAAACTCGGACTGGATATCGCCATTGCACAAAACTGGCTGCAACAAACCGACTGGACCAGGCTGATCAATCGCAGCGGCCTGACCTGGCGAGGCCTGCCGGAGCAGCGCAAACAAAGCATACAGGACGCAAATGCCGTGCTCGCGCTGATGCTGGAAAAAACCAGCGCCATCAAACGCCCGGTGCTGGAACAGAATGGCAAACTGCTGCATGTCGGATTTGACGAAGCGGCTTATTCAAAAATTTTCAAACTAGAATCCTGATCACTTTCATGTCCGAAAACGTTATGTCCGATACTTTACAACTTGCCAAATCCCTGATCTCCCGCCGCTCGCTCACCCCGGATGATGCAGGTTGCCAGGACATCCTTATCGAACGCCTGGAAAAACTCGGCTTCAAGATCGAGCGCATGCGCTTCGGCAGCGTGGACAATTTCTGGGCGCGGCGCGGCACAACCAGCCCCGTCGTGGTGTTTGCCGGGCACACCGATGTGGTGCCTACCGGCCCGGTGGAAAACTGGTTCAGCCCGCCGTTCGAACCGACCATCCGCGATGGTTTGCTGTACGGACGCGGAGCGGCGGACATGAAGACTTCCATCGCGGCGTTCATCACCTCAATCGAGGCGTTTCTCGCTCAGCACCCCAAGCACAACGGCTCCATCGCGCTGCTCATCACTTCCGATGAAGAAGGCGTGGCGGTGGACGGCACGGTGCGCGTGGTGAAAGCCTTGCGGGCGCGCGGCGAAATGCTGGATTATTGCATCGTCGGCGAACCTACCTCTAACAAACAGGTCGGCGACATGATCAAGAACGGGCGGCGCGGCTCGCTGAACGGCACACTGATCGTCAAAGGCATCCAGGGCCATATCGCCTATCCGCATCTGGTCAAGAATCCCATCCATATGGTCGCGCCTGCAGTCGCCGAAATGGCCGCCACCACCTGGGACAACGGCAACGAATATTTCCCGCCCACCTCTTGGCAGATCTCCAACATGAACGGCGGCACCGGCGCGACCAATGTCGTCCCCGGCACGGTCGAAATCTGGTTCAACTTCCGTTTCTCCACCGCCAGCACCGAGCAGGGCCTGAAAGACAAGGTTCACGCGATACTGGACAAACACGGCGTGACCTATGATCTGAAGTGGGAATTGTCCGGCAAGCCGTATATAACCGCCAAAGGCAGTCTGGTCGCTGCGATCAGTAGCGCGATCGAACAGAGTTACGGTGTCACGCCGGAACTGTCCACCAGCGGCGGCACCTCGGACGGGCGCTTCATCGCCGATATCTGCCCGCAGGTGATCGAGTTCGGGCCGTTGAACGCCACCATACACAAACTCAACGAATGCGTGGGTGTCGCCGACATCGAGCCGCTCAAGCTTACCTACCAGCGCACCCTTGAACTCTTGCTGGATACCTCTCAAAACCCAGATTTCATCCCAACTGATGGAACGACTAGCCATTCCACTAAGTTGCCAAATGACGGCAACCAAGTGGCTGGTTATGCTGCGTTGTGAAAAATATTTCTTGCTTACATATTTTTCATATGCGGCGCGGCGAAATATTTTGCGAGCAGCCGCTATACGGCTTGCCTGCTTACCCCATTTCCAAGCCTTGCATTTGGGCGAACTCTGAATTTTTAAAGGCACCCAGCCAAGTTATATATGAGTAATTATTATTCAGAGGCCGCGCTTAACCTGCACACCGTGCGCGACTATCTGCGTTTCGCGGTGAGCCGCTTCAACCAGGCCAAACTGTTTTTCGGGCACGGCAGCAGCGATGCCTATGATGAAGCTGCCTACCTTATCCTGCATACACTGCATCTTCCGCTGGACCGGCTGGAACCTTTTCTCGATGCGCATCTGACCGATGGCGAGCGCACCGAAGTATTGAATATCATTCACCGGCGCGTCGAACATCGCATCCCTGCGGCCTACCTGACCCATCAGGCATTCCTGGGTGAATTCAGCTTTTACGTGGACGAACGGGTCATCGTGCCGCGTTCTTTCATCGCCGAACTGTTGCTGGAACAGCTCAGCCCGTGGATCGCCGAGCCGGAAAAAATCAATGGCGTGCTCGACCTATGCACCGGCAGCGGCTGCCTTGCCATCCTTGCCACACATGCCTTTCCCTATGCCAGTGTGGACGCCGTGGACTTGTCATCTGCGGCGCTGGCCGTCGCAGAGCGCAACGTCGCCGACTATCAATTGCAAGACCGAGTCAGCCTGATCGAATCGGACCTGTTCGCCAAGCTCGATAACAAACAGTATGACCTGATCATCAGCAATCCCCCTTATGTGGATGCCGAATCGGTCGCCGCGTTGCCGCAGGAATATCTGCATGAGCCGGAACTGGCGCTGGGCAGCGGCCGCGACGGCCTGGATGCCACCCGTCTCATCCTGAAACATGCCGCTCAACACCTCACGGAGAACGGCATCCTGGTCGTCGAGATCGGCCACAACCGCGATGTGCTGGAAGCCGCCTACCCCAGCCTGCCGTTCACCTGGCTGGATGTATCAGCGGGTGACGAGTTTGTGTTCATGCTGCACCGCAATGACCTCCTTTGATTCATGTCCGTAAACCATTACGAAAATTTTCCGGTCGCTTCCATCCTCTTGCCCAGACGGCTGTGCAAGCCGGTCGCGGCGATTTACCATTTTGCCCGTGCAGCTGACGATATTGCGGACGAGGGCGAGTTATCCGACGCAGAACGCCTGAGACAACTCGATGGATTCCGTGCTGAACTGGCACTCATCGCAAACAATGAAACGCCCCTCACCCCGCTGTTCCGGAACCTCGCCGCTGAAGTCCATCAACACGCGCTGCCAATGCAGCCGCTGTACGATCTGCTCGATGCATTTTCACAGGATGTGGT
>DIYV01000011.1:59422-59784 GCA_002429165.1 Gallionella sp. UBA6045
ACCAGCCTGCAGCTCATCAACTTCTGGCAGGATGTCGCAAAGGATTATGCGATCGGGCGCATCTATCTGCCGCTGAATGAACTCGCGCAATATGGCGTGAGCGAAGAGCAGATCGCACAGGGCATCAGCAATGATGCGTGGCGAGCATTGATGAAGTTCCAGGTGGACAGAGCGCGCGCGATGATGCTTACCGGCAAACCTCTGGGGACCATACTCACCGGGCGCATCGGCCTTGAGATGCGCATGATCATTGCGGGCGGACTGCGCATACTTTCCAAACTGGAAAACGTGCAGTACGACATGTTCCGCCACCGACCGGTATTGAAGCCTTTCGACTGGGTTATCATGCTGGCCAGGAGTGC
>DIYV01000011.1:60030-62344 GCA_002429165.1 Gallionella sp. UBA6045
AGCTTCTACTACAGCTTCATGTTCCTGCCCAGGGACAAACGCCGCGCCATCACCGCGCTGTACGCATTCTGCCGCGAGGTTGACGATGTGGTGGACGAATGCACGGATGAACAGGTGGCGCGTACCACACTCAACTGGTGGCGCGCACAGGTGGCGGAAATCTACGGCGGAAAACCCCAGCACCCGGTGGCAAAAGCACTGGTTCCGGTGGTGCAGCAATTCAATATGTCCCGGGAAAATCTGCTTGAGATCATCGACGGCATGGAGATGGATCTTGACCAGGCGCGCTATCCCGATTTCAAATCCCTGCAACTGTACTGTTACCGGGTCGCTTCGGTGGTCGGCCTGCTCGCTGCCGAAATATTCGGCTACACCGACCGCAGAACGCAGAAATACGCGCACGATCTCGGCATCGCCTTTCAGCTCACCAACATCATCCGCGATGTCGGCGAGGATGCGCGGCGCAATCGCATTTATCTGCCCATGGACGAATTGCAGCAATTCGGCGTGACGGCGGCAGAGATTTTGAACGCGAAAGAAACAGAGAATTTCCAGAAACTGATGGCGTTCCAGGTCGAACGTGCGCAACGCTATTACCGGCAAGCGCTGGAGCATCTTCCCGAAGTGGATCGCAAGGCACAGCGTACCGGCCTGATCATGGCGGTGATCTACCGCACCACGCTGGATGAGGTCGTTGCCAGCGGCTGCCACGTGCTGAAGGAACGCGTCTCACTGACCCCGCTACGCAAACTGTGGCTGGCCTGTAAGACCTGGCTGAAATCGTGAAATTTCAAATCCCTTTCCTCCGTTGCCCGCAATTTCAGACTTGGCTCTTCGCTTTTACGAACGCCTCGAATTGTTCTGCGGGCAGCGGTTTGCTGAAGTAATAACCCTGCACTTCGTTGCAACCCTGTTCACGTAAAAAAGCCAGCTGACCTTCCGTTTCCACACCTTCGGCTATGGTTTGCAAACCGAGGCTGCTCGCCAGGCTGATGATGGCGCTGACGATGGCCTTGTCTTCGGGGTCATCGGTGATATCGCGCACGAAGGACTGGTCGATCTTGAGCTTGTAGACCTTGAATCGTTTGAGGTAACTCAGCGAGGAATATCCGGTGCCGAAGTCGTCTATTGACATGCGGATGCCGCGTTCGTGCAGATTGTCCATCATCGCGATCGCGCCGAGCGGGTCATGCATCGCGACTCCCTCGGTCAGTTCAAGTTCCAGATACTGCGCCGGCAGCTTCACCGAGTCGAGAATCTGCGTGACCATCTCGGGCAGGTTGGGATGGCGGAATTGCACCGCCGAAAGATTCACCGCAATGATCATCGGCGCCATGCCGCCGTCCATCCATGACTTCATCTGCTGGACCGCAGTGCGCAGCACCCATTCCCCGATTTGCAGGATCTGGCCGCTGCTCTCCGCAATCGGAATGAATTCCGCCGGTGAAACCATGCCAAGACTGGGATGCTGCCAGCGCAACAGCGCTTCCACACCGATGATGCGCCCGTCCTGCATCGAGATCTGGGGTTGGAAGTTGAGACTCAATTCGCCGCGCACCAGCGCATGACGCAAGGCACTTTCCAATTGCAATGTCCGTGCCGAATGCGTCTGCATTTCAGAGGTGAAAAATTTATAATTGTTGCGGCCATCGTGCTTGGCACGGTACATCGCGACATCGGCGCACTGCGAAAGCGTTTCAAAATCCTCGCCGTCATTGGGATACATGGCAATGCCGATCGAAGGCGTGACGACCAGTTCATGCTGTTCGATCCGGCATAGCTGGGCGACCGTCTCCAGCAATTTTTCAGCGACATGTGCCGCACCATCGGCATTGGTGCCCGGCAACAACAGGATGAATTCGTCCCCGCCCAGGCGTGACACAGTGTCTTCCTCGCGCAACGCCGATTTCAGGCGCTTTGCGATCTCAATCAGCAATGCGTCACCGATGCGGTGGCCGAGATTGTCATTCACGTTTTTGAAGTGATCAAGATCGAGAAAAATGACGGCCAGTTGCGAATTGCTGCGTTGTGCCATGTTGAGTGCATGGCTGATACGGTCCGTGAACAAAGCCCTGTTCGGCAGGCCCGTGAGCAGATCGAAATGTGCCAGTCGCTGGATGTGCTCCTCGTCCCGCTTGCGCAAGGTAATGTCATCAACCCATGCAACGATATAGTCGAGACTTCCGTCGGCTTTGCGAACTGCCCGGGGAGAACGGCGGACATGGACGATAGTCCCATCCTTGCGGACAAAACGATTTTCAATCGAATATTCGTTGATTTCGCCATAGCGTATGCGATCGTATTGAATGAGGTT
>DIYV01000011.1:62509-65332 GCA_002429165.1 Gallionella sp. UBA6045
GCATCATTGACCTCCAGCCATTCTTTCCCGGGGCTGGTCGAAACCATTCCCACCATGGCACGATCAAAATATGCGCGGAAGTGCTGTTCGCTGAGTTGCAGCGCTACGGCTGCCCGTCTGCTCTCGGCTTCGCGGACAAAATTATCCAGCGCGAAACTGATGTCCATCGCCATTTCCAGCAGCAGGTTGCGCGCGGCTTCATCGAACGCGTTGGCCTCACCGGCATACAGGGTGAAAGCACCGACGGTGACACCGTTCCGGTGCAACGGCAGTGATGCAGACGTCCCCCAACCCACGCGCGCGCCACGCTCATGCCAGGGCGCGGTGATTGGGTCATGCTGAAAATCCTGGCACCAGACCGGCCGGTTCTCGCGTATCGCAGTACCGGTCGGGCCGCGTCCGTGCGGATCGTCGGCAGCTACCGATATCTGGATACCTTCCAGATATTCCATGCCATCACCGAATGCGCCTGCCGGCTTGATCATCTGGCTTGCCTCGTCCAGCATCCCGATCCAGGCCATTCTCATCCCGCCAAACTGTACCGCGTCGCGGCAGACTTGAGGAAACAACTCTGCCTCACTCGTGCAGCGCACGATGGCCTGGTTGCACTGGCTCAAGGCGGCGTAGAGCCTTGTCGACCGCTCAAGGCTGTTGCAAGCAGTCCTGAGTTGCGCAGTGCGTTGCCTGACAAGATAGCGCAGAACAAGGCTCAATACGCCAAGCAACAGGATGATGAACACTGCAATCCACAAGGCATAGGTCAATGTGCGGCTCAATGCATCGGGCAGGCTCTTGCCCATCCATTTATCCCGCAACACCGCCAGTTCATCCGGTGTGATGGCAGAGAAGCCCTGCTGCAACAGCGCCAGCGTCCTGGTATCGCCTTTATGCACGGCGCGGTGCAGCGTTCCGGTGTAAAGCGTGAATGCCTTGTGAAAGTCCCGCTCGACGCGGTCACGGTAAAGCAGATAGTTGGCGGCGGGTTCATCCATGCAGAACACCCTGATTTGACCTGCAACTGCAGCCTGAACCAGAGCCTTATAGTTATTGTATGGCTGCAATGTAGTGATGCCGGCAGCGTCGAGTTTATCGGCACATGTATCGCCTGCCTTAACGCCAACCAGAAAACCATGCAGCGTCTTGAAATTGGTAATGCCGCCGATGCGGGTATGAGTGTAGATAGACGCCGGGATCTCCGCGTAGGACGGGGTGAAATCCAGATGACGTTCGCGTTCCGGAGTGCGGAACATGGTGTCGATTACATCGGCCTTCCCGTCGGCCATGAGCTGCTGCGCATTTTTCCAGTCGGTGGCAACCAGATCGACATGCACACCGGTCTTGCCTTCCCACAATTTCCAAATATCCACCAGATAACCGTTGAGTGCACCGTTCGAATCGCGGAATACATACGGCGGATAATTGTCGTCCATCACGACTTTCAGCGTGGCGTGTGCATCTTCAGCATTGACGCGCTCTGCAGCGGCGGAAAGCGCCGGTACCATAGCAAACAGCAGGAACAGGCAGCATGCATAAAATATCCGGCTCCTGCGCATGGCCGAAAGCATCGCATGAACATGGAGAGAGGGCGAGAGACCAGCAAGTGTGGATTGGTCAGGCATCGTCGGCGTCATGGGATGATAGAGTGATGCGTTGCTCTTCCGCTCATTTTTTTCTTGGTGCGAAGTATTGTAGCATCCCATTAGAAAGCTCAAAGCAAGTCATCATGACCGACCATTTGCGGGTGATGTACTTTCTCGCAACAGCGCTTCCTCCCGCAAGCTGCCAACTACGCCGTAACCAGCGACTTGGCGAGAGTAGTCGGCTCGCCTAGTCGAATGGCTATAACCAATGACTTACCCGGCGTCTTTTGCTGGGTTAGTCAGATGGCTAGTAGCTCTATCAGTTGTTTTATCAGTAACGTGTTGGGGTATCCACTCAGACAGAGTAGTGGTATTCATCTATTCACTTTATTCGCGGATGGCGCCCCTACCCGCACCGCCGGCTGCGCCGCACCGTCTGGTGCTGCCCGCTCAATATCTTTCTCGGTGAATTTTAAGACTCAGCGTTTCGCGGGCGCATCCTCTCCGGGGTCACATCCCCGCAAGCGGGGCCCCTGCTCCGCCCTCCGAGGTGCTACTCCCATTCAATCATCAACAGACATTGCATCACATTGATTACAAAATTATTTGTATTTGAAAAAGAGTGCGATACCATCATTTATACCATCCGCAAAATTTGCTGTACCTTGCTATTATCAAGCGCTATCGCTCAACAAGCAGTTGGCATTAACGAGATAAACTACACCCGCCCAGTCGTTATGTGATAGCCGGGCTATCAATGCGATGCATCCCCATCAGTACGTTGTGCTGTTTTGTTTCGGCTTGCCATAAATCGTACTTCGTTTGCATAGCGTCCGAGATAGACAGGCCCATTGCTTCCAGCACATCAGCAGCACGTTTCTTAGTGGCTGTGTCAATACGAGCGCGAACATACGTGTCAGCGGTACTCATAGCGACTCCCCTAAACCTAGTTGGCAGAGCTTGATTGTATCGCAAAGCAACTACCATCAAACTGTTTGGGTACGATGTTGTATTGAAAGAATTGGCGTTCTGTTGCCAGTCCATCCAGAACCCTACTCCCCCAGTTGTACTGTGGTTGCTGTGTCCAACCATGTCTGCGCAGTTACCGATTGGCAAATGCGCTGTGGACGTACTGTGGGTGCTCTGTCGACATGGTGCGGAATTGTGAGCGATGACGTTTTCCATCCGTTCAGGATCTTCCAGCCCCTCTAACTCGCCTCGCTTTACTCTATGATGATCACCG
>DIYV01000165.1:0-21939 GCA_002429165.1 Gallionella sp. UBA6045
TGATTGGTGCTTCTGGGCGTGACCGCGACACCATTGACGAGTTCGTGGTCGAACCACCATTTCTTGACCGGATTGCGCATGCCATTGCCGAGGCGATCGTCCAGCCAGGTCGAGATCGGCACCAGGACCGGCTTGATCCATTGGACGTGGATCCCCAACCAGTGCGCCGCACGCGTCAGCAGTCCGCCGTCGGCGTCCACGACCTTGTTGATCGGGCAGGTCTTCATGCAGCGACCGCAGGCCGAACCTTTCGGGTTGGTCACCCGGTAGCGCGCGCAGCGCTCCACGTCCGGCTTCCATATTTCGTAGCCGTTGAACATCACCTTGCCGCCGAAGGAAATTGCGCTGCATGGACACTCGCGCGCGCATTTCAGGCAGTGGCTGCAGAAATACTGCAGGCCGAAATCGATCGGCTGGTCGACCTCCATGGGGAGATCCGTTGTCATCACCACCGACTTGAATCTCGGCCCGACGAAGGGATTGAGCACCAGTTCGCCGATGCGGCTGAGTTCTCCAAGTCCGGCCAAAAGGACCAGCGGGAGCTGGAGCACGTCGCTGTCGGCATTGGTCTGCGCGCGGGCGGGAAAGCCGTTTCCGCGCAGGAACTCGGCCATGATGCCGGCGATCTCCGCGCCGCGCAGGTAGCCGCGCATCGACTGCGCCCCGGAAATCCAGTCATCCCCGCTTGAGCCTTCCATGGTGTCGTAGCCCTGGTCGATCAGCATCACCACCGCATAGCGGTGATAGGGCTTGATCTCGTTGCCGTCCTCCTTGTGCGAATACCACGCATAGCGGGGAATTTCGCAGATACCAGTCAGGTCGGAACCGAGGAAATACGAGAGCGACTTGATCGCGCGCGCATTGGCCGCGGGATCGCCGAAGCCGTTGGCTGCCGCGGCGCTTACCCCGCCATCCTGAAACGGAACCAGGGCACGAGTCGCCTGCATCAGGCTGTGGGAAAAGGGTGTTTTGCAGGCGAATCGCGTGCGCTCCCGCTTCGTCCTTGGGCCCAGGTCTCCGTGCACCGCCCGCTGGAAGAACGCAGCCCGCTTCGGAACACGCGGCACCTCGTCGTCCAGGATCAGCGTCGTCGGGCGATCCGCGCGCTTGACGGTTTCCATCGGGTAGCGGCTCAGGTGCGTGGCGCGCTTTGTCTGGCGCTTGCGTTCCCTGCCCGACTGCGCGCCGTTGATGCCCCACCAGTAGCGCAGCCCCCTGGCCCCGAGCGCATCGGCATGCAGCGGCCGATCAGCAATTAATTCGTAGTCCGTGGAAACAGCGGCCACCGAGAACCGCCGTCCCAGATACGGGTTCTCGATCGCTTGCCCGGAGCGAACGGCGAGGCCGGAGAGCACCGCCAGTTTTTCCAGGTCGAGCGCGAAACGTCCCGCGACATGGCCGTGCGCCGTGTATCCCATGCAGCGGATGTGCCCGGCCAACACGGCGATGATTTCAGCCGCGCGCATGTCGGCGACCGCACGAACCGCATCCTTGGTCCAGCCATGGGCGAGATTGTCCGGTTCTGGCAGGCGCGCGTGCTCCACCAGAATGACGACGGCGAAATCATGCCCCTGCTCCCGGGAGCCGGGGAGCCAGGCCGATTCCGGGATACGGCAAATGCCCGCCTGGCTTGCATCCATAAAATAGGCGCCGCC
The DNA here is from genome assembly GCA_002429165.1 of Gallionella sp. UBA6045. Taxonomy (GTDB): domain Bacteria; phylum Pseudomonadota; class Gammaproteobacteria; order Burkholderiales; family Gallionellaceae; genus Gallionella. The sequence goes on from DIYV01000165.1 coordinate 1,656, forward strand.
TTTGATGTCCACCACCCGCGGCCCGAGTTCTTCGGGTAACGGCGCGCGCGCAGGCGCCACTGTGCCTTCGGCAAAGCGCGCAAAGATTTCCCGGTATCGAACTGCGGCAGGCGCAAGCAGACCTTCAGAAAGTCCCTGCGATGGAAGCGATCGCGGCGGCGACAGCCGCTCCTGTTCCAGCACGGTATCGTCGCGTGGCAAAACCTCCAGCGGAAAGGATCCGAAATGGAACGGCCGGTCCTTGGATCGCGGGTGAATCAGAATTTTTCCCCTGTTGTGGAAAATTGTCGCGGATTGCAGTGTGACCAAATTTCCCCGACAAATACTAAGCAGTCTTTAGTCCCCGTTGAAGTAACACGTGGGGCTGTGGATAGATATGGCATTAATCTATCAGTAAAAACCACATACTGCCAGAGTAGAAAATTATTGTTTCGAAATCAGCGATGGGAACCAACAATTATTCAAATTCTGAACATCTGTTTTCGGTAAAAGTGAAGAGCGGGAATGTGTCGAAAGTGACAGTTCGAAAAAGTTGAAAGAGGACAACCCGGCAGGCTGCACCGACAGCCTTGCAATAAAATCGCCACGGTCCGCTTTGGCCGAACATCTGACAATGCCTGTCAGATGAAGAATGGACTTCTGCAATTTAAGCTAGACTTATTACATGTGCGGACGCTATTCCCTGACATCACCACCCGAAGTGATCAAAGAGCGCTTCAAGCTTCTCTGGTCGCCGGAAATCTTCGTGCATTACAACATCGCTCCCAGTCAGATGATCCCAGTCGTTCGAGATATGGAAAAAGGAAGGGAGCTTGCGTTGCTCAAGTGGGGCCTGATCCCGTCCTGGTCCAAGGATTCTGCCATCGGCGCAAAGCTCATCAACGCCCGCGCCGAAACCCTTGCCGAAAAACCGTCCTTTCGCAACGCATTCAAGCGACGTCACTGCCTGATCCCTGCCGATTCGTTCTACGAGTGGAAATCCATGAGCAAGGGTAAACAGCCGTACTGCATCGGTTTGGCGGATCACGCGTTGTTCGGCATGGCCGGTCTTTGGGAGCATTGGGTGAACCCTGCCGGCCAAGCAGTGCGGACCTGCACCATCATCACCACAGCAGCGAATGAACTGGTCGGGCAGTTGCACGAAAGGATGCCGCTGATCATCCAGCCCGGCGATTACGATGCCTGGCTGGATGCAAGCAACCCCAAAGCGGGCGAATTGCTGAAACCTTTTCCCTCCGAGCAGATGCGCTATTACCCGGTCAGCGTTCGCGTCAACAATGTGCGCAACTACGATGCTGAATGCCTGGTGCCGGCAGAGCGTTCCGAGTCGGACCAGGCACTCAAACCAGGCTGATCCCGGGTTTATTCGGGTTGAATTGACAACAGAACGAACGTTCTGTATCGTGTAATCTAGAGTTTTTCCAATAAGCACGCATCGTCATTACGACACTCCGAACCATGAGCCTGGAAGTAACAAACGCCCCCCTCGTTGAGGTAGAGCAATACCTTTCGCGCCTCAACACCGCACAGCGCACAGCCGTGGAACACGGCACGGGCGGGGCTGCGGTTGAGCCGTTACTGGTGATTGCCGGAGCAGGGTCCGGCAAGACCAATACCCTTGCGCACCGCGTCGCCCATGTCATCGCCCAGGGTGCCAATCCGGGGAGCATCCTGCTGTTGACCTTCTCGCGCCGCGCTGCGGACGAGATGGCGCGCCGCGCCGAGCGCATCGTGCGCCAGCTTGCTGCGGATCACCCGCGCCTTGCCGGCGCAAAACTCCACTGGACCGGAACCTTCCACAGCGTCGGCGCGCGCCTGTTGCGTGAATACGCCGGCAGGATAGGCCTCGACCCGGGCTTCACCATCCACGACCGCGGAGATTCGGCCGATCTCATGAATCTGGTGCGGCATGAGCTGGGTGCATCCTGCAAGGCGAAGCGCTTCCCGTTGAAGAACACCTGTCTCTCGATCTACTCGGCCGCGGTCAACACCCTGTTGCCGCTGGAAGAAGTGCTGCAGAACCGCTTCCCGTGGTGTGCCGAATGGCAGGACGAACTCAAGCAACTGTTCCTCGCCTATGTGGAAGCCAAACAGAAACAGCACGTGCTCGACTACGACGACCTGTTGCTGTACTGGGCACAGATGGTGGCCGAACCGGTACTGGCGCAAGAAATCGGTGCGCGCTTCAACCATATCCTGGTGGACGAATATCAGGACACCAATGCACTGCAAGCCAGCATCCTGCTCGCCCTCAAGCCTGACGGACGCGGTCTCACGGTCGTCGGTGACGATGCGCAATCGATCTACGCGTTCCGTGGTGCGACTGTGCGCAACATCCTCGACTTCCCCGCGCACTTCGACCCACCCGCCAAGATCGTCACGCTAGAGCAGAACTACCGCTCTACGCAGCCCATCCTCGCGGCGGCAAACGGAGTGATCGGGTTGGCTACCGAGCAATACAGCAAGGAACTATGGAGCAACAAAACCTCGGGCGAACGCCCGCAACTCGTCACCGTCCGCGACGAAACGGACCAGGCGGGCTTCGTGGTGGAGCAGGTACTGGAACGGCGCGAGATGGGTATCAGCCTCAAATCGCAGGCGGTGCTGTTCCGCGCCTCGCATCACAGCGCGACACTCGAGATCGAACTCGTGCGGCGCAATATCCCGTTCGTCAAATTTGGCGGATTGAAATTCCTGGAATCTGCACACATCAAGGACGTGCTCTCAGTGCTGCGCTGGATCGAGAATCCGCGCGACCGCGTGGCCGGGTTCCGCGTCATGCAGTTGATTCCCGGTATCGGTTCCAAGACCTCGGCGCAAGTGCTCGACAACCTGGCGCTATCGCAGGATGTGATGGTGGGGTTGCAAGAATCCAAAGTGCCTTCCGGTGCGGCAGAAAGTTGGCGGGGCTTCCTTGAGCTGGTCGATAGCCTGAGCCAGCGCGCCGTGCCGTGGCCGTCGGAATTCGAAACGATAAGCACCTGGTATCAAGGTCACCTCGAACGCCTGTACGAAGACGCGCAGGTGCGCCAGATCGACATCGAGCAACTGACCAGGATCGCTGCCACCTATCCCTCGCGCCAGCGTTTTCTCACCGAACTCACGCTCAATCCGCCCGATGCCACCAGCGACGAATCGGGTGCGCCGCTGCGCGATGAGGATTATTTGATCCTCTCCACCATCCATTCTGCGAAAGGACAGGAGTGGACATCGGTCACCTTGCTGAACACGGTGGACGGTTGCATTCCCTCCGATCTTGCCACCGGAAAAACAAACGAGATCGAAGAAGAAAGACGCCTTCTCTATGTCGCCATGACCCGAGCCAAGGATCATTTGCAAATCGTGGTGCCGCAGCGCTTCTTCGTCACGCAGCAATCGCAATACGGCGACCGCCATGTCTATGCCGGACGTTCACGTTTCATTCCAGCCAGTATCCTCGACCTGTTCGAGAAGATAACCTGGCCGTTGGTCGATGCGACACCTGTGCAAGCAGCCGGTCGTTCACGCGAAGAAGTGGTGGACCTGCTCGCCAGGATGAAGGCGATGTGGAAGTAGCGGCTGTGACACGTTACTGGTGAAGCAACTAGCCATTCGACTAGGCGGGCAAACAACGCTCGCCAAGTCGCTGGTTATTGCGAAGCAAGCCGCTTGCGGAAGCAGCCGCCTCTGAAATTTCTACACCAATGCTATGTGCTGCTCTTTGAGTTTCATCCCGAAAAAATGAATTTTGGAAGTGCAAAATGAACGCCTCACTTGATTTAGTTCTTCAACACCCCGGCATCTGGCGCGGTGACCAGCTTGCACAGGCGACAGGAGAAACGTTGTCGACCGGCTTCGCCGAGCTGGATGAACAACTGCCGGGTGGTGGCTGGGCGCGCGGTGCACTGACGGAGATCCTGCTGGAGCGCGAAGGCATAGGCGAACTGCGCCTGCTGCTCCCCGCGCTGGCCAGCGTATCGAAACAAAGCGAATGGCAGGCCTGGGTGTCTCCCCCCCATGTGCCGTATGCGCCCGCGCTGAGTGGAGCCGGGGTCAACCTCAAGCAACTGCTGGTGGCCCGGCCGCAAACCCCGGCCGATGCCTGGTGGACGACAGAGCAGGCGCTGCGTTCCGGCGCATGCAGCGCAGTGCTGGCATGGCTGAGTGCACCCGACGAGAAGCGCATGCGTCGCCTGCAACTGGGCGCAGAAACCGGACACGCCTGGGGCGTGCTATTCCGCTCCGCGAGTGCCGCACAGGAACGTTCCACTGCCTCGCTGCGCCTGCTTCTCGAAGCAACCTCCAACGGCCTGGCAGTACACATACTCAAACGCCGGGGCGGTCAGGTGAACAAGCCGGTGCTGTTGAGCCTGCACCAAAACAACGGCGTGCGCCAAGCACGACCCTCGGCACCATCCCTGTCTGTCGTGCCGTCGCTCCGCGCAGTTTCCCGAAACTGACCAGCACATCACCGTTGTGAGCATTCCTCATGTTTTGGCTAGCCATACATTTCCCCGCGCTCCCTCTGGAAATCTACTCCAGAGGAGTTGCTGTGCCCGAACCTATCGCTGTCATTGAAAGGCATGGCAACCGTTCGCGCGTCAAAGCATGCAACGAAGCAGCCGATGCCGGCGGTGTGCTAGTCGGCATGCCGGTTTCCGCTGCTCAGGCATTGCTGACCAATCTGGTCGTGCGCAGTCGCGACATGGCGGCTGAGCTGGAATCGCTTGAAGGCCTCGCCTCCTGGGCGGGAAACTACACACCCGCTGTGAGCCTGCAGCCACCGGATGGCTTGCTGATAGAGATCGGCAGTTGCCTGAGCCTGCATCGCGGCTTCAAGAACCTGATCGCACAGATGCGCCACGGACTCAACGAAATGGGCTACAGCGCAAGCCTTGCCTGCGCGACAACTCCGCATGCGGCCTGGTTGCTGGCACTGGCAGGGCAAGAAGTCGCGATCCGCGATCCCGCAAAACTCGAAACAGTTCTTGGTGAGTTATCGGTGCGCCTGCTAGATCAATCGCAGGACACCCTGGCCAGTCTGGAAATGCTGGGCGCACACACCCTGGGCGAATGCCTGAGTTTTCCGCGAGCCGGCATGGCGCGCCGTTTCGGCCAGAGCCTGCTGGATGAGATGGACCGCGCACTGGGCCGCTTGCCAGAAGCTCGCGAATTTTTCCTGCCGCCGCCAAGCTTCACGCGCCGTCTTGAATTGCCTTCATTGGTGAATGAATCTGAGGCACTGCTGTTCGCCTCGCGCCTTCTGTTACTGGAACTGGAGGGTTGCCTCAATCTGCGCCAAGCAGGTGTGCAGGAATTCGAGCTTGTCTGCCATCACGAAGATATGCCAGAAACGGTCGTGAAAGTGGGCTTCGCCCAGCCGACCCGTGCACTGGAACGCATGCTGCTCCTGTTGCGCGAAACACTGGGCCGCACGCGCCTGTGCGCTCCCGTGCACACCATCGTGCTCAACGCCAGCCGCATCCAGGAAATCGAGTTGGCAAACCTCGACCTGTTCCAGGATAACGCCGAAACAGGGGATGGCAACCTGCTGCTGGAACGGCTGCGCATCCGGCTGGGCAAGGAGGCCGTGTTCAGCATCGCACCTGCAGCAGACCACCGTCCCGAGCTGGCCTGGCGACCATGCGAAGCAGGAGATGAAAGCAAACCGGCAGGCAAACAACAGCGCCCGTTATGGCTGCTGCCCAAACCCATGCCCTGCCGGAAGGAGAGGCTTGAACTGCAGTCAGGGCCGGAACGCATCGAGAGCGGCTGGTGGGACGGCATGGATGTGGTACGCGACTATTACGTGGCGCAGGGGCGCAACGGTTCGCGGTTGTGGGTGTTTCGGGAGCGCAGCAGTGGTGCGTGGTTTGTGCATGGGTTGTTCGCTTGAGGCTTTGCGATGAGTGCCTACGCCGAACTCCACTGCCTCTCCAACTTCACCTTTCTGCGCGGTGCATCCCATGCCGAAGAACTGGTAGAACGCTCCCACGAACTTGGCTACACCGCACTGGCCATCACCGACGAATGTTCACTCGCGGGTGTCGTCCGCGCCCATGTAGCCGCTAAGGCCTGCAGCTTGAAACTGATCGTCGGCAGCGAAATGCGTTTTGAAGACGGACCAGGCATCGTGCTGCTCGCGACAAATCGCACCGGCTACAGCAATCTGTCCGAACTGATTACCCAGGGGCGACGCGGCGACATCAAGGGCCGTTACAGTCTTGCCCTCAGCGATATCCGGAATGGCCTGCCGGGTTGCCTCGCCTTGCTTTTGCCGGAACCGCTGCCTTCGCTTGCGCAAGCTCAGCTAGTCGCAGCCGCGTTTCCAGACAGTTCGTGGCTGGCCGTGGAACTGTTCCGCGCAGCTGATGACCAAGAGCGCCTCACCGCATTAACCGGGCTTGGGGAAGCAGCCGGTTTACCGCTGGTTGCAACCGGCGATGTGCACATGCATGTCGCACAACGCAGGGTATTGCAGGACACGCTTACCGCCATTCGTCTGGGCACGCCGGTATTTGCCGCCGGGGCTGCGCTGTATCCCAACGGCGAGCGCCACCTGCGCAAACCTGCCGACCTTGCGCGCATCTATCCGCCTGAATTGCTTGCGCAGACGCTTGTCGTTGCCGGACGCTGCCAATTCTCGCTCGACGAGTTGCGCTATGAATATCCGGAAGAACTTGTGCCACCGGGTGTAACCGCCATCTCCCATCTGCGCCAGCTCACCGAAGCAGGGCTCGTGCAGCGCTTCCCGCAGGGCGTGCCGGACAAGGTGCGCGTCCAGGTGGAATACGAACTGGTGCTCATCGCAGAGCTCAAGTACGAGCCGTATTTCCTCACCGTGCACGACATCGTGCGTTTCGCCCGCAGCCGCGGCATCCTGTGTCAGGGGCGCGGCTCGGCGGCCAACTCCGCGGTGTGTTACGCGCTGCATATTACCGAAGTGAACCCTGCCTGCATGGAGATGCTGTTCGAGCGTTTCATCTCCAAAGAACGTGGAGAACCGCCTGACATCGATGTCGATTTCGAGCACGAGCGCCGCGAGGAGGTGATTCAGTATCTCTATGCGAAATACGGCAGGGAGCGCGCGGCACTGGCCGCGACCGTCATCACCTACCGCCCCAAAAGCGCGATGCGCGATGTGGGCAAGGCGCTGGGCTTTGATCTTGAGCAGGTAGACCGGCTTGCAAAATCGATGGCGTGGTGGGACGGGCGCCAGGTGATGCCGCCACGCCTTGAGGAAGCAGGCTTCGATCCCGCCAACCCGAAAGTTCGACTGCTGATACAACTGGTCGAAGAACTGATGGGCTTCCCGCGCCACCTTTCGCAGCACGTGGGAGGCTTCGTCATCGCACGCGACAAACTCTCGCAACTTGTCCCAATTGAAAATGCCGCAATGGCAGAGCGCACCATCATTCAGTGGGACAAGGACGATCTCGACGCGCTGGGCCTGCTGAAGATCGACATACTGGCCTTGGGCATGCTCTCAGCCATTCGCCGCGCGCTTGATGAAGTGAGCAGGCTGCGCGGCAAGCAGTTCACCATCGCGGATGTGCCTCGCGAAGACCCAGCGGTGTATGACATGATCGGCCACGCCGATACCGTAGGCGTGTTCCAGATCGAGTCGCGCGCGCAGATGTCCATGCTGCCGCGCCTGCGACCGCGCCGTTTCTACGACCTGGTGATTGAGGTGGCCATCGTGCGCCCGGGACCGATACAGGGCGGCATGGTGCATCCTTATCTGCGCCGCCGCGAAGGCTCAGAGCCGGTGACCTATCCGAGCGAGGAGGTGAGGGACGTGCTGGAACGCACACTGGGCGTGCCCATCTTCCAGGAGCAGGTGATGCGCCTTGCAGTAGTTGCGGCAGGCTTCACCCCCGGCGAAGCAGACAAAGTGCGCCGCTCAATGGCCGCATGGAAACGCAAAGGCGGGCTGGAGCACTTTGAGCGGAAGCTGATCGACGGCATGCGCGAACGTGGTTACCAGCAAGAATTCGCGGAGCAGATATTCCAGCAGATACTGGGCTTTGGCGAATACGGCTTCCCCGAGTCGCACGCGGCCAGCTTCGCGCTGCTGGTTTATATATCTGCATGGCTCAAGTGCCATGAACCCGCAGCATTTGCCTGCGCTCTGTTGAATAGCCAGCCGATGGGCTTTTATGCCCCCGCCCAGATCGTGCAGGATCTCCGCCGCCACGGCGTGGAAATAATGCCAGCCGACGTAACCAGCAGTGACTGGGATTGCACACTGAATGTTACTCATCAGGCAGAGGAATGGCAGCCCGCCCTGCGTCTGGGTCTAAGGATGGTAAGCGGCATCTCAACAGAAGGTGCATCACGCATCGTGGAAGCCCGTGAACAAAAGCCGTTTGATAGTGTGGAAGATATGGCAATACGGTGCGACCTGGACAAGCGCGATCTCAAGTGTCTGGCAGCAGCAGGTGCCCTGTCCATCTTGGCAGGTCACCGCAGGCAAGCCTACTGGGATGTGGCCGGCATCGAACAGGCTACCCCGTTGGCCTTATCCACGGCAGAAGAAATGCAACCGGCACTGTTCCCGCTGACCGAAGGCCAGAACCTTGCAGCGGACTACGCGAGTCTGGGGCTCACCCTGGGCAGGCATCCTCTGGCATTGTTACGCGACCCACTCCGACGACAACGCATGGTCACTGCAATGGAGCTGCGCTCATTCCCACATGGAAGGCTCGCGCGCGCCGCAGGCTTGGTAATCAGTCGTCAGCGCCCGGGAACAGCAAGTGGTGTGACATTCTTGACCCTCGAAGATGAAACCGGATCGATCAACGTCGTGGTATGGCGCGACCTCGCAGACAAGCAACGACGTGAACTGCTTGGTTCACGACTGCTTGCGGTGTACGGCGTGCTGGAGCGACAGGGCGAAGTGACGCATTTGATTGCGGGGCATCTGAAGGATTTGACGCCATTGCTTGGCGATCTGGTTACGCATTCGAGGGATTTTCATTGAAGCTATGCATCAGGGAATCAGCAACTATCCTGTTAATGAACGTTAAACGGAATGTTTGTTTGCTGTCGAATGTATCTTCACGGTTACGCTGCGACCTTCCGCTTTTCGGCCAAAGCGGACGGTGGCGATTATCCCAAAAGGCAGCTAGGTTAGACGTCTACTGCCAGCTTCACGGCAAAATTTTGGACAACCCCGTTCACGTATTCAGTTCTTAGCTTCAATGTTCAAGACAATTTCCGGAAAACTAAATAAATTTAGTCACAATTACTGAGATGGGACGCAAATAGTGATTTAAAGCGATGCTCTCAAAGCAACGAGGATTTCCCGCAGGTTACTCACTGGCTTTTCAACCGTCTTCGATCTTCACTTCCTCCCGCCACATCTTCAGATGGCTGCAAGCATAGTCTTTGAATGTATAGACTATACGGCGGTGGGTGACGCTTTTGAGTGTCAGCAAAACCACCTGCAAAGGCTTGTGCTCGTCCTTGAGCCGTACGTGTTTGACCGTCGTTCCATCATAAGTCTGTGAAACCTTTGGCTGGAGGTTGAGCAGCGAATAGCCGAGGTTATTACCAACCAAAGTTCGGATGGTTTCGAAGGATTGGGAGCGATAACTGATATTGGGTTTGAGCCCCAATGAATGAAAAATCGAGAGAAAGTACTCGCGCGTATAGGGCATGTCCATCAGCACGAAAGGCTCGTCGATCAAGTCGGAAAGAGATACTTCATCATTCCCTGCGAGTGAATGACTGCTTGATAACACGGCGCTCACCGGCAAAGTTGCGAGCTGCCACGCCTCGAGATTCTTGGTAAGCCCAATATCAAAGCTGATTGCAAGTTCGGTTTCTCCTGAGTAAATGCTTTGCAGCACGGTCTCTTGATCCCCGAGCAGAAACTGGATATTGATACCTGGGTAAAACTGATTGAACCCTGCGATCAGGTTGGACAGTATGATCGGTGCGAGATTGGAAAAACAGGCGATTGACAGGTTGCCTTTCAAAGCGCTACCCAGCGCTCCCGCAATATTGTGAAAGTTGTCAGCATGAGCGAGTAGTCCTCGTGCTTCGATTACCAATAGCTTGCCATAGGAGGTAAGTGCCATACCTTTGGCTGGCTTGCGCACGAAGAGCTGGACCCCGACAGACTCTTCGAACTCTCGGATCGTAGAGGAAACGGCACCTGGGCTACGTCCGAGGTACTCTGCGGCACCGGTCACGGTACCGTGCTCGCTCACGGCAATCAGCGTACGCAGGGCGCGCAAGGAAAAGTTGTTCAATTTTTCTAAACTAGTTGTTAACGTTATATTACATTTTCAAATAGTAGCACAATCCGTATTATGGTTAAAAAGGCGATATTGCTTTATAGGAGATTTTGATGCCGAATCAGGAACACCGCCCCTCCCGCTCTTTTGTCGTCGCGGCCGCGCATGCTTCAGCACCAGCCCTTGATCGTGATGCGGGCGTGTCGAAAGCCTGCAAACTGATCGCCGAGGCGGGCGCGGCGGGCGTACGCCTGCTGGTGTTTTCGGAATCCTTCATTCCGGGCTTTCCGATCTGGAATGGCATTTTTGCCCCCATCGACGGCCATAAGCTGTTTCGACGTTTCGCCGAGAATGCGCTGCGGCCCGACCAACGCCCGTTCCGCGACATCATGAATGCAGCCGCACGTCACAAGGTGTTCGTCAGTCTGGGATTCTGTGAGGTCTCGGAGCGAAGTCCCGGACGCCTCTGGAATAGCCAAGCGCTGATTTCGGACGAAGGAGAGCTACTAAATGTGCATCGCAAGCTTGTCCCGACCTTCTATGAGCAATTGACGTGGGACCGCGGTGACGCAGCAGGGCTGCGCGTATTGGATACGTCGATTGGAAAGATCGGAGGCCTAATTTGCGGTGAAAACAACAATCCGCTGGCTCGGTACGTGATGATGGGCGAGGGCGAGGAAATCCATTGCGCCTGCTATCCAGCAGTATGGCCGTTCCGCAATCCGATCACTGCCGCGCCCTACGATTTGCGCGAAGCGATTCGATTCCGTGCGGCGGCACATAGTTTTGAAGCTAAGGTCTTCACTATCGTAAGCGCTGGGATGGTCGACGATAACTTGATCGAGGTATTCAGCGACCATGACCCGGAAAAAGCTGCGATCTTGCGAGCCTGTCCGCCGGCCTGTTCGATGATTGTTGGACCCGATGGAGAATTGATCTCGGAAATCCGCCAGGACGAGGAGGGGCTGGTCCTCGCCGAAATCGACCTTACCTCGCTCGTCGAACTCAAGCGTCACCATGACATGGCTGGTTATTACTGTCGCTCTGATTTATTCCATGTGCAACTAGCCAGGCAACGAGGCGAGGTGCTTGAGGTGATGGAATCTGATGATCCCGCGATGCGTTTGGTGCCAGAAGACTCACCTGAATTTGGCTTAAACGGCGCAAGTTGCATCTGAAAGTATTTTTTTGTTTCACTACCGTTGAAAGGACCATTACCATGATCAGCAAGTCTGCATTCAAAGTTGTTCGCGCTCTGCTTCTGTCGATGTTCGTTTTGGCTTTTGTCATTCCTAAGCTCTCGTGGGCGGCGGATTACGGCAAGGCAAGCGGCCCGGTCGAATTGACAGTAGGATTCCCATGCTGTTATGCCGCGACTTGGTCCGCTTATGTTGTCAAGGAAAAAGAGCTTTGGAAAAAGTATCTGCCACAGGGCTCGAAAATTAACTACAACATTGCAATTGCCGGCCCACCTATCATCAACGGCATGCTTGCTGATAAGATCCAGATCGGCTATCTGGGCGATATGCCAGCGATCGTGCTGACGACCAAGAACAATGTCGCGGACGTTCGGCTAGTGGCGACTACGGCGCTTTCCTACGATCAGTGCAATATCCTGCTGGTGCGTCCAGATGCACCAAACTTCGCGACATCGCAAGCTGCTGTCAGCTGGCTTGCTGGCAAGCAGATGGGCATTCCTAGGGGGAGTTGCGGGGATCGCTTCGCGAGCGTAATCATGCATCGTAACAAAGTCGAGGCGGGTAGCTATCTAAATCAGAATATCGAGGTCATCACCAGCAACTTCCGTGCGAAAAAGATCGACGCCGCCGTCGTCTGGGAGCCTGTCGCTTCGCAGATAATAAACCAAGGTATCGCCAAGCGGGTGGCCTCCGGCGTCAATTTCAACATGACTGACGGCGCTTTCCTCGCGATGCGCCAAGACCTCATCTCAGCTCGACCGGACATTGTGCACGACTGGCTTGAGGCCGAGCTCGATGCTCAGTTGTTCATGTCGAATCCGAAGAATGCCGAAGAGGTTGTCGAGATCGTCCACAAGAACATTCCCAATTTTGGTAAGGAAGAAATACGTGATGCATTATTCAAACGGTACCCGGACAACCAGGGCGGAACAGACGTCCGCTTGACTCAGCCGTTCACCTTTCCCACGGAGGTGAGGAAACTACTGGCCGATGAGACGTCATTCCTTTATTCGGTTAAGGGTATCGCGACACCGAAGATGCGTGACGATGCGATCTACTCTAAGCCAGCTGATGGTGTCCTGAAAGCGCGAGGCTTGACTTCACCGGTGGGCCAGATCAAGGCGATCATCAAGTAAGTCGGCGTTCTTAAGAGGATTGACTCATGACAAAGGCCCGCATATCTGCCAGTCCAACCAGAGTGCATGCAGAACTGATCCGATCGGCGTTCTGGTCCCGCGCCGGGCTCATGTTGCTGGGCTTTGGTCTCGCCATCCTGTACTGGTACCTGACGGTCGATATATGGCAATTGCCTCGCTTTCGTAATCTGCCGAGCGTACATGTGGTGTTCAGGGAATGGTTCAGTCCGAATCCAGTCTACGGGCTGTCAATTTACACTCCGCAATATTACCGAGACATCGGCTATAGCCTGTTACGTGTGGGCATCGCCTTTAGTCTCGCGACGCTTCTTGGCGTTCCGCTCGGACTCATGCTTGGCTGGTCGCAGCGATTTCAGGATTACGTCTTTCCGATCTTTGAGGTCTTGCGCCCGATCCCCCCGCTAGCCTGGGTACCGTTTGCAATCCTTATGTTCAGCGGTACTGAGACACCAGTCATTTTCCTGACATTTCTCGCATCATTTTTTGCAACAGCGCTCACCAGCATGCTTGGAGCGCGTTCGATCGATCCCTCGCTAGTACGTGCCGCGCGTTGTCTCGGTGCAAGCGAATGGACACTCTTCATTCATGTCATTGTGCCCGGCGCATTGCCGTCGATTTTCGGCGGCTTACAGACCTCGATTGGAGTCGCATGGTTCTCTCTTGTCGCGGCTGAAATGGTTTCGGGGCAGTATGGCCTTGGCTATCTCATCAATACTGGTTATTCGATGGCAACCTATCCGACAATCTTCATTGGCATGATTACATTGGGTTTAGTTGGCTACGCAACGTCAATACTGTTGCGCTTACTGGAGCGGGTCCTCGTCCGTGGTAGGGATGGTGAAAAAGGGGGGCTGTCGTGAAGGCTGAAATCATGCTGCCTTCCCTGGCTCTGGCACTCGGGCATCTGCAAATCGAAGATGCGGTCAAGATCTACGAGACGCGAGGCGTCGAGACAATGGCCGTCGATCATTGTTCGATTGATATTGCACCCGGTGAAATCTGCATGATTGTCGGACCGTCAGGTTGCGGGAAGACGACGCTGCTCAATGCAGTGGCGGGATTTCACGATCTGACCTCCGGCACGATCCGGCTCGACGGCAAGGTCCTGGCCACATCCGGGCAGCCGAGTGCAGCGCCGGGACCGGACCGCGTTGTCGTATTCCAGAACGGCGCGTTGTTTCCTTGGAAGACGGTTCTCCAGAACATCGTTTTCGGACCGTTTGCACAGAAAAACATGAGTCGACGTGAAGCAATCGACAAGGCGCGCGCATTGATGGCGGACGCTGGCCTAACGGATATCGAGAACGCCTATCCTGGACATATCTCGTCCGGCATGAGCCGCCGCGTAGAGATCGTCCGAGCGATGATGAATGATCCAGCGGTTCTTTTGCTCGACGAGCCTTATCGCGCCCTCGACAGTCTGACTCGTGCAATGATGCACGAGGCGCTTCTTGAAATGCATGCACGGCGCCCTGTCACCATCCTTTTCATTACACATGACCTTGAGGAAGCAGTATTTCTCGGTCATCGCATCGTCGTGATGTCAGCACGACCATGTCGACCGACCTTGCAGCTGCGCATCGACATGCCGCACCCGCGCAACTATGCGGTGACAACCAGTGATGCCTATAGAAATTATGTCAAGGCAACGCTGGATGCTGTACAGATCGAAGCGCGCAAGTCGTTTGCTGCCAATGAAACGGAGGGGCAGGGATGAGTTTAATATCAATGCGAGGGTCGAGTACCGCCGTGCGCCGACAGGACATTCGCCTGCCAGTTGCTGGACGCAGAGCGATCATCTCTCTGCTCACGGTCATCGTACTCTGGGAAATCTCCGCGCGTTCGTCCTATCTCTTCGGATTTTCCATTCCCTACATCGGTGTTTTACCGGCGCCTAGCGCGGTAGTGGCTGAGTGGAGTGGGCTGGTTACGGATCGCGGCTACTGGTCTTCCTGGTATCTCAGTTTTAGCCGTGTGTTTGCAGGCTTTATGTGTGCTCTCATACTAGGCGCCCCGCTGGGCCTCTTGTTTGCCACCAACCGAATGATGCGGGGCGTTTTTTTTCCGGTGTTTGAGGTGCTAAGACCAATACCTCCGATCGCTTGGGTGCCGGCCTCGATCATTTTCTGGCCGACGCAGGAGCTCTCAATTATTTTCGTGATTTTCCTGGGCGCTTTCTACCCCATTGTGCTTAATACTTTTAATGGAGCGCGGCAGATCGAACTTCCGATCGTGCAATCTGCCATTTCCATGGGCGCAGGTCGATGGTATTTGTTTCGCCGCATTATTCTTCCGGCGAGTCTGCCCAATCTTGTTAACGGTGCATCTATTGGCATGGGTGTGGCCTGGGAGGTCGTGGTGGCTGCTGAAATGATCTCCGGCGGCAATGGTGGAGCGACCGGTAGTGGTCTCGGTCTATTCTTGTGGAACGCCTATACGGCAGGAAACCACGAGCAGATCGTGGTCGGCATGTTGTCAATCGGCATAGCTGGCTATTTTTCCAGTGCCCTGCTGAGAAAGTTTGGCGGTTTGCTGACGCCATGGCTGACAAGGAAGTAATTCAAATGTCTAAGACACAGAAGAGCACTACCCTCAATCGCAGCGACATGAGTGTTGACGGAGAAATCGAGATAGTCGCTTTGACTCACGGATTCGGGAAGGGCCCGACGCGTTCTGTAGTTATCTCCGACTGTAACTTGCGGCTTGCACCTGGGAAACTGTCGGTGATGATTGGTCCTTCGGGCTGCGGCAAGAGCACGCTTGCCAAGCTCATCGCCGGATATTTTCCGCCTGATGAAGGACGAGTCAGTATCGATGGCCGCCACGTGACTGGCCCGGGAAAAGACCGGTTGATGGTTTTCCAGGAAAGTGCTCTATTTCCATGGATGGTGACCGAGGAAAACGCGATCTTTGGTCTGCGTGCCTCCGGCTCCACCGACAAAGCGGACCAGCACCGCGCAGGCGATCTGCTTGAGCGCGTCGGTCTAGCGCACTTCGTTAAAAAATTTCCTGGCGCCCTATCTGGAGGGATGCAGCGTCGACTGGAAATGGTCCGTGCACTGGTCAACGATCCGGCACTTTTCATTCTCGACGAGCCGTTTCGCGGCCTGGATGCAATGACGCGTACGCTGATGCAGGAACATTTCGCACAAATGTTCGAGCAGGGCCGGCGTACAGCACTCTTTATCACGACTGACATCGACGAGGCGCTCCTTCTGGCCGATCAGATCATCATCATGAGTCATAGTCCAATGCGGGTGACCAAGATTATTCCGGTGGACGTCCCCAGGCCGCGAACGATGGCTGACTTGTTCACGAACGAACATATCAACGAGATCAAGTCTGAGGTGATGAAGGTGCTCTACGCCGAGGTGATCAAAGCATTTAAGGGAAGCAGCCGTGTCGAGGGAAGCGCTGCTACTTCGCTCCAACAGAGGGTGGGCTCGACTCAGTGACGCTCGCAGTATCCTCCCTTAATATCCCTATTGAATCTTTCCCCGAAACGGTAGACACTTTTCAGCCAGATTCACCGGTTGAGTTAGTAGCACAAATGCGGCCATTTATTCTCACAATGTAAAAAGTCTGCTATGGCCGAGAACCAGCCCTTCGAGGTGCCTTGACTGAGTGACTGCTCGGAGACGAAATTAGCGGCTACTCGCGCACCTCTGAAAAAGGTGACAGTTGGTTACCGACCTGATTTTTTGTTTTTCTCCCCTGTGCGCCGCCGAGTAGCGGAGGCGCACAGGGGATTCCGGCGAGGAAGCTTTGCATAGCCATTCGACTAATCTGCCAAGCTGCTTTGCATAGCCATTCGTCTAAGTCACCAAACTACGGTGACATAAGCCGCTGGTTAACGCCAACCAAGTCATTGATGAAACAACTAGCCATCTCACTAAGGCAGCAAGCTGCCAAGTGATTGGTTATGGTTAACGACAGCCAAGTCGCTGGTTATCAGGGCGAACGGCCTGACAGTACTAACGAATAACTACTTCAACTCGCCAAAGAAATTCCTGATCGCCAGCACCCGCTGCTTCAACTCGCCATATTTCAACTCGATGCGCAGCTTGTCCTGTCCGGCCATCTTGACGTGCCGCTTGCTCTGGATCAGCGTGATGATCTTCATCGGGTCTATCGGCGGATCCGGCACGAACTGGATCACGATGGCCTCGCCGGATGCATCCACCTTGCTGATGCCCAGCGGACGGGCCGCGATGCGCAGGCGGTGGCTGTCGAGCAGCGTTTGCGCGGGTTCCGGCAGCAGGCCGAAGCGGTCGATCAGCTCCTGGTGCATGTCGTCGAGTTCTTCCTGCGTGTTGCAGTTGGCCAGGCGCTTGTAGATCACCAGCCGCTGGTGGATGTCGCCGCAATAATCACTGGGCAGCAGAGCCGGGCTGTGCAGGTTGATCTCGGTGGTGACGCCGAGCGGGTGCGCCATGTCAGGTTCGCGTCCCTGGCGCAGTGAGGCGATTGCGGCATTCAGCATGTCGGTGTAGAGCGAGAAACCGATCTCCTGCATCTCGCCGCTCTGCGATTCACCGAGCACCTCGCCCGCGCCGCGTATCTCCAGATCGTGCATCGCCAGGTAGAAGCCGCTGCCGAGCTGCTCCATCGCCTGGATCGCTTCGAGTCGTTTCTTCGCCTGCGCGGTGAGCGCTTCGGTCTCCACCAGCAGATAGGCGTAAGCCTGATGGTGCGAACGTCCGACGCGGCCGCGCAGCTGGTGCAGCTGGGCCAGACCGAAATGGTCGGCGCGGTTCATGATGATGGTGTTGACGGTAGGTATGTCGATGCCGGTTTCGATGATGGTGGTGCACAACAGCACATTGAAGCGCTGCTGGTAAAAGTCGCGCATCACCGCTTCCAGGTCGCGCTCGCCCATTTGCCCGTGCGCCACGCGGATGCGCGCTTCCGGCAACAGCGCGGTCAGTTTCTCCGCCATGTTGGCGATGGTGTCCACCTCGTTGTGCAGGAAATACACCTGCCCGCCGCGCTTCAGTTCGCGCAGCACCGCTTCGCGGATGATGCCGTTGCTGGCCTGCGCGACGAAAGTCTTGATCGACAATCGGCGTTGCGGTGCGGTGGCAATGATGGAAAAATCGCGCAGACCCTCCAGCGACATCGCCAGCGTGCGCGGGATCGGCGTCGCGGTCAGCGTCAGCACGTCCACCTCGGAACGCAGTGCCTTCAGGCGTTCCTTCTGTTGCACGCCGAAGCGGTGTTCCTCGTCGATGATGACCAGGCCGAGGTTGTGGAACTTCACGCCCTTCTGGATCAGCTTGTGCGTGCCGATGATGATGTCGAGCTTGCCGTCCGCCATGTCCTGCAGAGCCTGCGTCTGTTCCTTCGCGGAACGGAAGCGCGACAGCTCGGCGATCTTGACCGGCAGGTCGGCGAAGCGGTCGGAGAAATTCTGGAAATGCTGTTCGGCGAGCAGCGTGGTCGGGACCAGCAGCGCGACCTGTTTGCCGTCCATCGCCGCGACGAAGGCGGCACGCAGCGCGACCTCGGTCTTGCCGAAGCCGACATCGCCGCAGATCAGCCGGTCCATCGGTTTGCCGGATTGCAGATCATTGATCACCGCTTCGATTGCTGCGGCCTGATCCGGGGTCTCCTCGAAATCGAAACCGGCGGCGAACGCCTCATAGTCGTGCGGGCTCAGGTTGAAGGCGTGGCCTTTGCGTGTGGCGCGCTGCGCGTAAAGATTCAGCAGTTCGGCGGCGGTGTCGCGCACCTGCTGCATCGCGCGGCGCTTCGCCTTGTCCCACGCTTGCGTGCCCAGCTTGTGCAGCGGCGCGGTTTCCGGCGCGCCGCCGCTGTAGCGGCTGATCACGTGCAGTTGCGCCACCGGCACGTAGAGTTTGTCGGAGCCGGCATATTCCAGCAGCAGGAATTCGTTTTCCCCCTCGCCTAGATCGAGGTTGATCAGTCCCGCGTAGCGCGCGATACCGTGCTGCTCATGGACGACCGGGTCGCCAACCTTGAGCTCGGAGAGGTCGCGCAACATGCCTTCCACATTGGTTTTCTTTGCGGCGCGCGCGGCACGGCTGCGCGGCTGCGCGGCGTAGAGTTCGGTTTCCGTTACCAGCGCAAGCTTGTCGTCCGTCAGGATGAAACCGATTTGCAGCGCGGCAACGCAGAGCATGAATCTTTCATTGCCTGCGAGGAACTGCTCATAGCTCTCGCACAGCACAGGCGACAGGCCGTATTCGTGCAGATAGTCCGCCATGATCTCGCGCCGCCCCAGGCTGTCGGCCAGCAGCAGCACACGCCCGTCGAAGTTTTGCAGGAACTGCGCGAAGGCCTGGGTCGGGATGTCGGCGCGGCGGTTTACCGCGATGTTTGGCAGCGGGGCGGTGGGGCAGGGAGTTATATTCTTTGCGTCAACAGCAACCCCTCCCGGCCTCCCCTTGTCATAACCAGCGACTTGGCTATCGTCTTTTGATGGCCTAGTCGAATGGCTAGTCGTTATATCAGGGGAGGAGTCTGCCGTCCCCCCTGCACCCGCAAGGGGCACGCCGGTGGGTTCCCCGCTGCTACACAGCGACCCTTCCGCAGGCAAGGGGGGATTGAGGGGGGTTGGGGTTTGGTTGGGCAGGATATCCAGCCGCGCAAAATCCTTCGCGCGGATAAAGAACTGCTCCGCATCGAGGAACAGTTCTTTCGGTTCCAGCAGCGGACGCTGCGGATCGCCTCTGAGCAGGTTGTAGCGAGACGCGGTATCTTTGCCGAAAGTGGCGATGGCTTCGTTCACATCGTGGTGCAGGCACAGCGTGGTATTTTTCGGCAGGTAGTCGAACAGCGTGGCGGTGCGCTCGAAGAACAGCGGCAGGTAATACTCGATGCCCGCCGGGGCATTGCCCTTGCTTACGTTTTTGTAGATGTGCGACCTGGAAGGATCGCCCTCGAAGCGATCGCGGAAGCTCTGGCGGAAACGCGACTGGCCGGCATCGTCGAGCGGAAACTCGCGTGCCGGCAACAAACGGATCTCCGGGACCGGGTACAGGGTGCGCTGCGTGTCCACATCGAAGGTGGCGATGGTTTCGATTTCGTCGTCGAACAGGTCGATGCGGTACGGCAGCACGCTGCCCATTGCGAATAAATCGATGATGCCGCCGCGCACGCAATATTCGCCGGGCGACAGCACCTGCTGCACATGGCTGTATCCGGCAAGCGTCATCTGCTCGCGAAATTTGGCCAGGTCGAGTCTTTCGCCGCGCTTGAGGAAGAAGGTGAATGCGGCCAGGTATTCCACCGGCGGCAGCGGGTACAGCGCGGTGGTCACCGGCACCACCAGCACGTCGCAGGACAGGCTGCGCACATGATGCAGCGTCGCCAGCCGTTCGGAGATCAGATCCTGATGCGGCGAAAAGTGATCGTAGGGCAGGGTTTCCCAGTCCGGCAGCAGATGCACGCGAAGTTTGGGGTCGAAAAACGGAATCTCTTCCACCAGCCGCTGCGCTTCCTGCGCATTGGCGGCGATCACCGCCAGCGGCTGCGCGAGGGTAACGGCGGAGCCGTTGGGTACCCCGCGGCGTCCCCCGTGCGGGGATCGGGCGGCGTATTGCGCCAGCGCCAGCGCGTCGGACGAGCCGGTCAATCCGGTATAGCGGGGGCGGGAATGGGAGGATGAGAGCAGCATGAGAACAGCCTGAAACAAAGGCGCGCATTATAAGCCAAGCGCGCGAACAAACTTTTACTTTACAAT
>DIYV01000165.1:22136-45415 GCA_002429165.1 Gallionella sp. UBA6045
GCGCATGGAGCACGAATTACCAAAACAGTACCTGCCGCTGGCGGGGCAGCCGATGATCGCGCACGCGTTGAATACACTGTGTTCCAGCCCTGATATTTCCACCGTGTTCGTTGTGCTGGCTCCCGATGACAAGCTGTTTCACAGCCACGACTGGTCGCGTTTCGGCGACAAGTTGCAGCCTTTGTTTTGCGGCGGGGAGCGGCGCTCGGACACAGTGCTGAACGGCTTGATCGCTTCCGAGCTGGAGCCGGACGACTGGGTGCTGGTGCATGACGCGGCGCGCCCCTGCCTGACGCAGGCCCATCTGGCCAGACTGATCGCCGAATTGCGCGGCGATGCGGTGGGCGGCATTCTCGCCGTGCCGGTGGCGGATACGCTGAAGCGCGCCGATGACCATGACCGCATCCTGCGCACCGAGAGCCGCGAGCACTTGTGGCAGGCGCAAACGCCGCAGATGTTTCGTGCCGGACTGCTGGCGCAGGCGTTACAGCAGCCCGGCAGCTTTACCGACGAGGCATCGGCGGTCGAGGCGCTTGGCTTGCAGCCGAGGTTGGTGGAAGGTGATACCAGCAATTTCAAAGTGACTTATCCGCAGGATATGCTGCTGGCGGAGTTGTTGCTGGCGAAGACGAGCTTGTAGCCGGTAGCTCGTAGCCGGTAGCCAAGCTTCGATCTTGCTACCCGCTACAGGCTACAAGCTACCGGCTCACTAAAGGAAAATGAAATGAGAGTTGGCCAAGGTTACGACGTCCATCAACTGGTTGCAGGCCGCAAGCTCATTATCGGCGGTGTGGAGATACCCTATGACAAGGGTTTGCTCGGACACTCCGATGCGGATGTGCTGCTGCATGCGATCACCGATGCGCTGCTCGGCGCGGCGGCGCTGGGCGACATCGGGAGGCATTTCTCCGATGCCGACGAAAAATACAAAGACATCGACAGCCGCATCCTGTTGCGCGAAGCGCTGCATCTGGTGCGCGAACAGGGCTACCGCGTCGCCAATGTCGACGCGACCATCATCGCCCAGGCACCGAAGCTGGCTCCGCATATCTTTGAGATGGTGGCAAATATCGCTGCCGACCTGCGCGTGGAGAAAAGCGCCGTCAACGTGAAGGCAACCACCACCGAAAAGCTTGGTTTTGCCGGCCGCGGCGAGGGTATCGCGGCGCAGGCGGTGGTGTTGCTGCTGGCTGAATGAAGCTGGAAAAAAACAATGTCCACGAAAAACACGAAAGGCACGAAAAAATACAACAATTCGAACGGAATGAATGGCGTTCCGGTTGCTTGCGCTGGATGGGGTTGTCATTGTTCGTGATTTTGCGAGCTTTCGCCTTTCGGCGAAATGCCTGCTTACCCCGTTTCGTGTTTTTCGTGGACGCATTCAGGTTTTCAGAATGAATATCCTCGCTCTCGACACCTCCACCGAATATTGCTCGGTCGCGCTGTGGCACGAGGGTGCGGTCATCGAGCATTGCGAACTGGCCGGACAAAAACATTCCGAGATCTTGATTGAAATGCTGGACGCGCTGTTGAATGAGGTCGGACTCAAGCTGACGCAACTCGACGGCATCGCATTCGGCAAAGGGCCCGGTTCGTTCACCGGCGTGCGCATCGCCTGCGGCGCGACACAGGGTCTGGCGTTCGGCGCGAATCTACCCGTGGCCGGTGTGTGCACGCTGGAAGCATTGGCCGAAGCGTCGGGCAGGCCGCGCGTGATCGCCGCACTCGATGCGCGCATGGGCGAGATTTATCACGCGGCTTACGAAAAGCTTGGTGATGTGTGGACGACGGTGATTGAACCGTGTTTGTGCAAACCAGAAGAGGCACCAATGGTTTCGGGCGATAACTGGTTCGGTGCAGGCAGCGGCTTTGCCACGCATGGCAACGCACTGGCTGAACGATATGCCGGGCAGTTGCTTGGCATCGATGCAGGCATGGTGCCGCAGGCCGCAGCGATAGCCGCACTCGGCGCAGCACAATTCGCGGCCGGCCGCGGCGTGGATGCCGCACAGGCCCTGCCGCTTTACCTGCGCGACAAGGTGGCTTTGAAAACCAGCGAAAGAGTGCCGCGTTGATGCGTGACATGGTGCCGGCGGATGTGGATGCGGTGTTCGCCATCGAACAGGCGGTGCAGGCTTATCCGTGGACGCGCGGCAATTTTGCCGATGCGTTGAATAATGGTTATTTTTGCCGTGTAGACGAGGCAGGCGGCGAGATAAGGGGCTATGCGGTTCTGATGCCGGTAATGGACGAGGCTGAGTTGCTAAACATCGGCGTGGCGGCAGATCAACAACGCAGGGGTTTGGGACGTGCGATGTTGCTCGAAATGCTCGACCTGGCACGCGGGAAGAATATGATCAGGGTGTTTCTCGAAGTTCGTGCGTCCAATACTGCAGCGCTGGCCTTGTACCGCAGCGCCGGTTTCGTCGAGATCGGCTTGCGGCGGGGTTATTACAGGAATGCCGGCGGCGGCGGTGATGCGATCACGATGGCGTGCAGATTGAAGGGTGAGATTGATGGACAGGCGTGAAGCGATACTGCGCGAGTTGAACCTGTATCCGCAGTGGAAACGGCGGGAGTCGCCTGTACCCGACGAAGCAAACCATGCGGCCGATGCGCGGGAAGCAAAAATTCCCGTCGTCCCTAACGAAAAAGAGGTGCCGGCGCGAACGGAAGCCAGAGATGTTCCTGTCGTTTCTCATGTATCCGGTGTAGATGAACTCGACTGGCCGCAACTCAGGCAGCGGGTAAGCGACTGCACCGCGTGCAAGCTGCGCGCCGGATGCACGCAGACGGTGTTCGGCGTGGGCGACGAGAAAGCCGACTGGCTGTTCGTCGGCGAAGGGCCAGGGGCGGAGGAGGACGCGCTGGGCGAGCCGTTCGTGGGGCAGGCGGGCAAGCTGCTGGACAACATGCTGTTGGCGATCAAACTGAAACGCGGCGAAAATGTGTACATCACGAACATCGTCAAGTGTCGCCCGCCCGGTAACCGCAACCCGGAAGCGGAAGAGATCGCAACCTGCCTGCCCTATCTGCGGCGCCAGATCGAACTGATAAACCCCAAGTTGATCGTGGCGCTGGGCAAGGTTGCTTCCAATGCTTTGCTGGGCAGGGATGCGACACTGGCCAGTTTGCGCGGCAAGCCGCACGACTTCCGAGGCACACCTTTGATCGTCACCTATCATCCCGCGTACCTGCTGCGCAGTCCCTCGGAAAAAGCCAAGGCATGGCAGGATTTGCTTCTGGCGGTGGATACCATGCTGAAAGCATAGGGTGCTGGCGGAACTTGCACCACCATGCTCTTATGCGGATTTTCAGGTTTACTACATCTGCCCCGAATCCTGATCATGCCCATGGCGCCTGTACAGCACGGTCATGATTCCCGACATCAGCAGGCCGAACACCAGAATGATGAGATAGATGTTGAGATGCAGTTTCTCCATTGCGGCGTACAGCCCCAGCATCGCGAAAATGCTCAGGTTCTCGTTGAAATTCTGTACGGCGATGGAACTTCCCGACCCCATCAACAGGTGGCCGCGGTGTTGCAGCAGCGCGTTCATCGGTACCACAAAATAGCCGCCCATCGCCCCGATTGCGATCAGCAGAAGGATTGCCAGCGTGCTGTTGGTGATCGGGATCATCAGCAGCACCATCAAACCCATCGCAATGCCGACCGGCAGCACTTTCACCGAATGTTGCAGCGTGACGAATTTTGCCGCCAATACCGCGCCGATGGCGATGCCGATTGCAAACCATGCGGTGAGCTGGGCGGCTGCGCTGATGTCAAAATGCAATGCCACTGCAGCCCACCCGAGCAATAGCAGGCGCAGCGTGGCTCCGGTACCCCAGAACAGGGTGGTGACTGCGAGCGAGACCTGTCCCAGCGGATCTTTCCACAGCAGTCTGAAACAGTGCAGGAAATCCTTGACCAGAAAGACAGGATTGCGGCTGAGTACCTTGTGGTCGATCGCCACGCGCGGGATGTAGAGATTGAACCATGCGGCAATGATGTAAATTCCGGTGATGAAGACAATCGCCAATTGCGGGAGGGTATTGATGCCGGTGTCGATGAAGGGTACATCCCACCAGTTCAGCATGGGCCCGGTAATCGCCGCGCTGATGAAGATGCCGCCGACGACCGCGCCCAGAACAATGGCCAGCACTGTCAGCCCTTCCATCCAGCTGTTCGCCAGCACCAATTCACCCGGTGGCAGATATTCGGTCAGGATGCCGTATTTGGCGGGCGAGTAAGTAGCCGCACCCAAGCCGACCAGGCCGTAAGCGATCAACGGATCCGCCCCGAACAGCATGGCGATGCAGCCCAGAATTTTGATATTGTTGCTGATGAACATCACGCGTCCCTTGGGAATCGAGTCGGCGAATGCGCCCACGAAAGGGGCCAGCACGATGTAGGAAAAGATGAAGGCTTCCTGCAGTACCGGTGTGTGCCAGTTCGGCGCATGCATGGATTGCAATAATGCGATGGCGGCAAACAGCAGGGCGTTGTCCGCAAGCGCGGAGAAAAACTGCGCCGCGAGGATGATGTAAAAGCCGAGATTCATTAAACAGGGTTCTTGTTTTTCAGCTCCTTTTATAACACGAATGTATTGCCCCTGCTATCATTCGTGCTTCTTAAAATCCTTGCGATAAACCGACATTCATGCCACGCCCGATACAGGCCAATCTGGACTTGAGCGCGCTGGAGAATAATCTCCGGGTGGCCCGCCGTGCCACTTCCGCGCGCATCATGTCCGTCATCAAGGCGGATGGTTACGGGCATGGCCTGATGCGCGCCGCAGAGGCACTGGCCGCGACGGACGGCTATGCGCTGCTGGATATTCGCGATGCGGTGCGTTTGCGCGAGGCGGGGTACCGCCAGGCGATCCTGCTTCTGGAAGGATGTTTCAGCGCGGAAGAATTGCCCGTGATCGCGGAATATGGTTTGACCTGCGTGATCCATAGCCCGTGGCAGATCGCGATGCTGGATGCCTATCCAGGCCCGGTGAAATCCGGAAAGGGGACACTTGATGTCTGGCTCAAGGTCAACAGCGGCATGAACCGCCTTGGGTTTGTGCCGCAGCAAGTGGCGCAGACCATGGATCAACTGCGCCGCCATCGTGCGGTGCGCGACATCACGCTGATGACCCATTTCGCGAATGCCGACGAGTCTCGCGGTATTGCCGAGCCGCTCGCGCTGTTCAATGATCTCGCCGCCTCCTATCGCGTGGCGCGCTCGCTGGCGAATTCCGCAACGCTGTTGCGCTACCCTGAAGCACACGGCGACTGGGTGCGTCCCGGCATCATGCTGTACGGCGCGTCGCCGTTTGACCCGGACATGGGTGAACAATTCAGTGCGCAACAACTCGGGCTGAAACCGGCGATGACGCTCTCCAGCCGCATCATCGCCACGCAGGAATTGCGCGCCGGAGACGAAGTAGGTTACGGTGCGCTGTTCCGCGCCGAACACAATATGCGCATCGGCATCGTTGCCTGCGGCTATGCCGACGGATACCCAAGGCATGCGCCGAACGGCACGCCGGTGCTGGTGGACGGACAACGCACCCGGACGCTGGGCCGTGTTTCAATGGACATGCTGTGCGTGGACTTGAGTACGTTGCCGCAAGCCGGTGTCGGAAGCCGCGTCGTGCTGTGGGGCGAGGGAATGCCGATCGAAGAAGTCGCGCGTGCAGCCGGAACCGTCAGCTATGAATTGATGTGCGCGCTGACTCCGCGCGTGCCGATTGTGAGTTGAGGTAAACCAAGGAAGAACAGTTTGTCCGCGAAAAACACGAAAAGCACGAAATGGGGGTAAGCGCTCATTTCATCGCAAGACGGAAGTTCGAGTAATGTTTTTTTTCGTGCCTTTCGTGTTTTTCGTGGACAAGTCTCTTTTTGAATAATTGTAAATTTTGAATTAATAGGGGGCGGGGGAATGTTGGCCATCATCGGCGGTAGCGGTGTTTACAATATCGAGGGGCTGGCGAACACGCGCTGGGTGAAGGCAGAGTCTTCATTCGGCGAGCCGTCCGACGAAGTGCTGATCGGCGAATTGAACGGACAGCCCGTCGCTTTCCTGCCGCGCCACGGGCGCGGCCACAATATACCGCCGTCCGAGATCAACTTCCGCGCCAACATCGACGCGCTTAAGCGTCTCGGCGTGACCGACATCGTCTCGGTCAGCGCGGTGGGTTCGCTGCGCGAGCATCTTACGCCGGGCATGTTCGTGATCGTCGACCAGTTCATCGACCTCACCTTCGCAAGGGAAAAAAGTTTCTTCGGCAACGGCCTGGTCGCGCATGTCTCGATGGCGCATCCGGTGTGCGGCCGCCTGGGGCAACATCTCTATTCCGCCGCGCAGCAGGTCGGCATCCCTGCCGCGCGCGGCGGTACCTATCTGGTGATGGAAGGGCCGCAGTTCTCCAGCCTGGCGGAATCGGAGCTGTACCGTTCCTGGCAGTGCGACGTGATTGGCATGACCAATATGCCGGAAGCCAAGCTCGCGCGCGAGGCCGAGATCTGCTACGCCACGGTCGCGATGGTGACCGACTACGACTGCTGGCATCCCAACCACGATGACGTGACGGTCGATGCGATCGTCAAGGTGCTGCTGGCGAACGCCGACAAGGCGCGCGCGCTGGTAAAGAATGTAGCACCGCTGGTGCATGACGATGCGAGCGCGGGTGTATGCAGCTGCCGCAAGGCATTGGAATACGCGATCATCACCGCGCCCAACGCACGCGATGAGGCGATGGTTGAAAAGTTGTCTGCTGTGGCTGGGCGGATGTTGAATACCAACGATTAACGACCGGATTTACCATGACTATCAAATCACGCATACGTACTGTCCCAAATTATCCCAAACCGAACATCCAGTTCCGCGACATCACCACGCTGCTCAAGGACCCGGCAGGTTTTCGCGCCACCGTGGATGAGCTGGTGAACCGTTACAAGGACGTAAAGATCGACAAGATCGCCGGCATCGAGTCTCGTGGTTTTATTTTAGGCGCGCCGCTGGCCTACGCGCTGAACAAGGGCTTCATCCCGATCCGCAAGAAAGGCAAGCTGCCAGCCGAAACCATAGGCCACGACTACGAACTCGAATACGGCACCGACCGCATCGAGATCCACACCGACGCGATCCAGAAAGGCGACCGCGTGCTGCTGGTGGACGACCTGATCGCCACCGGCGGCACGGCGGAAGCCGCCTGCAAGCTTTTAGAAAAGATGGGCGGCAAGATCGTCGAATGCTGCTTCATCATCGACCTGCCCGACATCGGCGGGCGGGCGAGGTTGGAGAAGCACGGGCACAAGGTGTTTGCATTGTGCGAATTTGAGGGGGATTAAACGTAGGTCGGGTTAGGCCGCAGGCCGTAACCCGACGAAGAAATGAGTATGCGCAAAATGTCGGGTTACGCTACGCTAACCCGACCTACGAAACTGGAAAAGCATGGGCACAAGGTGTTTGCGTTATGCGAGTTTGAGGGTGATTAGCAAAGTTTGTCATTTCGAGCGTAGCGAGAAATCTTTTGAGCTTTCAGCCGCGCAAAAGTCCAAGATTCCTCACTTCGTTCGGAATGACAGCGAGGGGCAATATGCGTAGCGTATGCACAATTGAGGTTACATTGGCGCAATGCCCGTTGGTTATTGCGCCCTATGTGGACTACTTTTTGAGCAAGCGTAGGATGGGTTGAGCAACGCGATACCCATCGTTATTTTGTTGGGTATCACTTCGTTCAACCCAACCTACAATTAAAAATGAATTTATGAAAATCAACGGCACCCCTTATCGCACCATCTGGCCCACCGCGGACAACGCAGCGGTGGAGATCATCGACCAGACGAAACTCCCGCACATCTTCATCACGCTGCGCCTGGACACGATGCGCGATGCCGAGCGCGCGATACGCGAGATGCAGGTGCGCGGTGCGCCGCTGATCGGCGTGGCGGCGGCTTACGGCGTGGCGCTGTCGATGCGAGATCATGCTTCGGATGCGGCGTTGAAAGCTACCTGTGACAAGCTGCTCGCCGCGCGTCCGACGGCGGTGAACCTGCGCTGGGCAGTGGAGCGGATGCGCGCGTTCCTGGCTCCGCTGCCGGAGGGTGAGCGCGCTGCAGCGTCATGGCAAGAGGCAGCGCGCATCGCCGACGAGGATGTGGCGATCAACGCGAGCATCGGGAAGCATGGCAGCGAGATCATTCGCGCGATTTATCAGAAAAAGAATTCCCCGGTGAACATTCTCACCCACTGTAACGCGGGCTGGCTGGCGACGGTGGATTGGGGCACGGCGCTGGCGCCGGTCTACAAGGCGTTCGACGCGGGCATACCTTTGCATGTGTGGGTGGACGAGACCCGCCCGCGCAACCAGGGCGCGAGCCTCACCGCATGGGAACTGGGCCAGCACGGCGTGCCGCACACGGTGATCGCGGACAACACCGGCGGGCATTTGATGCAGCACGGCATGGTGGATATGGTGATCGTCGGCACAGACCGCGTTACCGCGCGCGGCGACGTGTGCAACAAGATCGGTACCTACCTGAAAGCGCTGGCCGCGTTTGATAACGGCGTGCCGTTCTACGTCGCGCTGCCGACGCCGACGATAGACTGGACGCTGCAGGATGGCGTGAAGGAGATCCCGATCGAGGAACGCGCGGCGGAAGAGGTGACGCACATCTCCGGGCTGTGCGACGATGGGCAGGTGCGAAGTGTGCTGCTTACCCCAAAAGATTCGCGCGCTGCCAACTACAGCTTCGACGTGACCCCGGCGCGGCTGGTGATTGCGCTCATCACGGAAAAAGGTGTGGTGAGGGCGGATGCGGGGGCGATGAAAGTATTGCGGTAACGTAGGTCGGGATTTGTCATGACTGAAAATCTAACCCCTCCTAACCTCCCCTTGTCAGGGGAGGAACAGGTTCGGCTCCCTCCCTGACAAGGGAGGGCTGGGGTGGGTTGGGGGTGGAGTTAATATTGACGCAGGGAGAAATTTGAATGAACGAGGCTCAACTGCGCAGCGAACTGGTGCGCTTCGCCAACAAGCTGGACGAGCAAGGATTGAATCGCGGCACCTCCGGCAATCTCTCCGCGAGATACGGCGATGGCATGCTGATCACGCCTACCGGAATGGGTGCGGAGGGACTGATGGAAGACGACATCGTGTTCATGCAAATGGACGGGACTGCGCGCGGACGCTGGCAGCCTTCCAGCGAGTGGCTATTCCATCGCGACATATACGCGCAGCGTCCGGAATTCGGCGCGGTCGTGCATACCCATTCGGTCGCGGCGACCGCGCTGGCCTGCCTCAGAAAAGCCATCCCGCCGTTCCACTACATGATCGCATTGATGGGTGGCAACAACATCCGTTGCGCGAAGTACGCGACCTTCGGCACGCAGCAATTATCCGATCACGCGCTGGCCGCGCTGCGCGGGCGCAAGGCCTGTCTGTTATCCAACCACGGCATGATCGCGGCGGGCGCGGATCTTGCCGAGGCGTTCCGCATCACGGTGGAAGTCGAAACACTCAGCGAGATGTATCTGCGCGCGTTGCAGGCAGGCGAGCCGGTGTTGCTGAGCGCGCAAGAATTTCAGGAAGCGCAGAACCGGTTTGCCGGTTACGGGAAAGTAGCAAAGACTAAAAACCGATAGTCCTCAGGCAATTTATTTCGGCATATGATCGACAGGAAATGAGCCGTGGATTGCGGGGGCGCCGATAACATTCAGAGTCCTGCAACGCCGCCGTCGCTGCGCGGATCGGATGCCCCTTCCAGCGTGCCGTCCGGATTGCGAACGATAGCTCCCGCATGTCCCACGGCCTCGTCGAATTCCTGCAGCATCTCGATCTCATGACCGCGGCGGCGCAGCGACTCGACGATTTCCGCGCTGAAGCGCGCCTCGAGTTTCAATGTTTCCGACGGCGAACCCCAGGTGCGTCCAAGCAGCCAGCGCGGAGCGCTCACCGCCTGCTGCAGGGCCTGCCCGTAGACGATCGCGCGGGTGAACACCGTTGCCTGGGTTTGCGGCTGGCCGTCGCCGCCCATCGTGCCGTATACCATCACCCGCCCATCATCCAAGCAGGCCAAAGCGGGGTTCAATGTGTGAAAGGGTTTGCGTCCCGGCCTGAGTCCGTTCAGCGCGTTCTCATCCAGCGAAAAACTGCATCCCCGGTTTTGCCAGTTGAGCCCGCTGTGTTCAAGCACCACGCCGCTGCCGAACTCGTGATAGATGCTCTGGATGAAACTCACGGCGCGTCCTTCTCCATCGATAACTCCCATCCATACGGTATCGCCGGGGCCGCGGCCTTTTCCCCAGGGCAGCGCTTTGTCGAGCCTGATCGCATGCGCAAGCGGGTCCAGGAATTCCGGCTTCAAGCAGTCTTGCGCGGCTATGCGCATATAGCGCGGATCGGTGATTTCAGTATCGCGGATACGGAATGCCTGCTTGGTCGCCTCGACAACGCAGTGCACGTAGTCGGCGCTGTCGGGCTCGATTTCATTCAGGTGCAAGCGGTCCAGGATGCCGAGGATCATCAGTGATACTGCACCCTGGGTTGGCGGCGGCAGGTTGTAGATCGTGCCGAGGCTGTGCGCCAGCGCCAGCGGTTTGACCAGCTCGGCCTTGTAGCCGTTCAGGTCGGCCAGCGCGACGGGGCTGCCGCATGCAGCCAGATCCGCGGCTATCGTCTGCGCCAGTTCGCCGCGATAAAAATCGTCCAGGCCGGTGCGGCTCAAATGCCATAGCAGCGCAGCCATGCGCGGCTGGAAAAACAGGCTGCCTTGCCCGGGCGGCTTGCCGTTCACCAGAAAACATTCGCTGTAGCCCGGTTGTTGTTCCAGCTCAGCCTGCTTTGCGGTTGTGCTGCGGATCTGGCTGGCGGTGACGGGCACGCCGCGCTCCGCGAAATGGATCGCATCGTCGAACAGCCGCGACAGCGGCATGCGTCCGTTCCAGCGCAACTTGCTGAACTCCAGCGCGCGCTCCCAACCCGACACCGTGCCCGCGACGGTATTCGCGGCCAGCGGCCCGCGCACCGGGATGCTGCTCAATCCCCGCGAGGTATAAAACGACGGGGTCAATCCTGCCGCTGCACCGCCGCAGGCATCGATCGCAACAGGCTGCTGCCCCGGCTCATGGATCAGCCAGAACGCGTCGCCGCCCAGGCCGGTCATGTGCGGATAGACCATCGCGATCGTCGCGGCGGCAGCGACCATCGCCTCGATCGCATTGCCGCCTTCCTTGAGCACATCGCGTGCCGATTGCGCTGCCAGAAAATGCGGTGCGACCGCCATTGCGCCGCCGGTTTTCAATTTATTTGTCATGTGTTGTATTTGCTCAAGGTTTCTCCATAACCGGCCGCATGAGCAGTCATGTCTAAGCCAATTGCTGTGTAGTGGATCGCGCTGCTTTATGCGAGTCTATCAGACTGGGATTATGTTGAAACTGTTGTTGAAGTTGTTCTATGGGAAGGAAGCCGTGTATTTAACGATTTCTTGATTTCGTTGTCAGTTCGTTGCGCCATCCTGCTGATGGGCAGATTGTCGCGGAAATTCATCAGCCGGATCTTTGCGTATTGTGGCCAGAGTAATCACCTTCCCGTTTGCGCCCGTTTAAGCGGCGTGCGGCGTTCAGTGATCATCTGGCCTGTTTCAATACTTGTAACGGCGGCTGCGCTTGATCAACTAGTGGCTGCAGCCAGGTCCATTTTGACTGACTGGGAAACCATTTTTTTGCGCCATGACTTGAGCACGAAAAACGCCAGCAGCGCGGTAGCCACGTCCATCACCGTGACAATGCCAAAGATGGGTACCCAACTCTGCGTACTCTCATGCAGCAAAGCGGCAACAGGAGCGCCGAGAATAGCGCCCACACCCTGGGCCATATAAAGGAAACCGTAGTTGCCCGTTGCGTTGCCGGTGCCGAAAATGTCCGTCAGGGTGGCAGGAAACAGCGAGAAGATTTCGCCCCAGCCGAAGAACACAATGCCGGACAGCAGCACAAACGCCACTGCATTGTCTTTAAACGCGAGCATCATCACGATTGCGACGGCTTCCAGCAAGAACGCTATCGTCATGGTGTTTTCCCTGCCGATATGATCGGAAACCCAGCCGAAGAACGGGCGTGTCAATCCGTTGGTAAACCGGTCGATCGACATTGCCAAAGGCAGTGCAGCCAAGCCGAAAACCAATACGTCGCTTACCCCGAAATCCTTGGCGAATGCGCCCATCTGCGAGATGACCATCAGGCCGCCGGTGGACATCATGGTCATCATCGCGAACAACAGCCAGAATACCGGCGTTTTGAGCATCTCGCGCGATGAATAATCGCGGGTACTCTGCGACACTTTACTGGAGGATTTGGCTGCCGCCGGCAGGCCGGATGGCTTCGGCGCGCGCCGCAAGCCCTGGGCGACCACCAGTCCGACCAGGCCGAGAGCCAGGCCGAATGTGGTCAGTGCATGCTCATAGCCGGAATCCTTGATCATCGTCGCGATCGGGAAGGTCGTCATGATTGCACCGAACCCGTAGCCGGCAGCCACCAGGCCCGTGGCAAGGCCGCGCTTGTCCGGGAACCACTGCACCATCAACCCGACGATGCCGACATAGATAATTCCCGTTCCGAGTCCGCCCATGACTCCGTAGGTAAGATACAGCCCGGTCAAATCGTGAACGGAAGCCGCCAGCACCCAGCTACCACCGGTCAATATTGCTCCGGCGGAAATCAATAACCTGGGCCCGAATTTTTGTATCAGGTAGGCCTGCAGTGGTGAAAGCCAGGTCTGCAAAACGATCAGGATTGAAAAGGTGACCTGAATGGCGGCAAGACTGGTTCCCAGGGAAGCCTGCAAGGGCTTGACGAACATGGCCCAGGCATACTGCGAACTCGAAATGGACATCATTGCGACGAGCCCGAAAATAAGCTGCCACCACCGATGGTGAAACCATTTGGATTTGCTCTCTAAACTGGCAACAGCATTCATGTTGTTTTCACCTCAAGGTAGTTATCGGCCCAGACAAAAGGTCTGAGCTTCCATAGAGGTAATAAGCAACATGTATGCCAAATATAAATCTGAATACTTTTCAATGTATTAAACAAAAACGCCATATATAAAATTAATTTTATCCAGAAATCCAACCCGATCATGGTGCAACAGATTCCAGAGTGGTGCATCTTCATACGATTCATTCCCTAAAATCTGGTGCGCAAACTGAAGTGCGGGCAGAACTGAATAAACGATGATGCTGACGGCGGAGATATTCTTGCGTCACAAAAGCGGTTTGCCAGTTGCGTAAAACCAAGGCACACTTGTACTAATGATTATAGAAATGTCGCCATGGCCAAAGACTCAACCGATTTCAGTACAGTCGATTTCATTCCTGCCGTTCTGCATGTGACACGCGGACAGGTATTGATGGACAGGCAACGGCATATCGCCATCGTCGCAAAAAAAAGCAAGACCAGCGCTCATCTGGTGCACGTCAGATCGGGCATGTTGAAGATGACCAGGCACACAGCCGGGGAAATCGTCGAGGAATGGTCGGAGGCCGATTATCCGTTCGATCGCGCGGTGGCTAAGCTGCTCGAATTGGGCAAACAGCACGGTATCACCGATGCGGCGCGCGATGCACTGGAGGAATTGGTCAGGGCTGGACGCGAGCCCAAACAGCAAGAATTGTTCGGTTGAATCTGTCCGTTCCGCGGAAATGCTGCTTGCTTCAGATGCGGCCCATCCCATATTGCTGATATGGTATGAGTTTCGGGAGAAGGTTTACCAGTCAGGCAAACCGGTGAAACGAGGAATGTGGGTAGAACTGTAAAAAAGATGCCGCGCCAGCCAAGGGGGTGAGGCCGACGCGGACTTGGGAACGCTAACTACTCGGAAAGGCTTACAGAAGCGATTACTGGCAACAAGACGATGGCGGCTACGATGCTAGCGACAAACCAACGCGCGAATCGGGCAATCGTTTCTTTTGCAACTGAATAAGCTTTTTTCATATATGCACTCCTCAATAATTGGAATCAAATACCCGTTCCAGCTTTGCTGCATGATGCAAGAACCGTCATGAATAAGATAGGGATAAAGCAAAAGAGTTCCCGTCCTTTGTTATTGCTTGTTACTGGCTTACAGCCTTTATGCAAAGCCAGAAAAGTTGTCTAGGACGAGCAACTAACAGAAATAGCGGTTATGGCCGCTGACAAGGCCGCAAGCCAGCCGGCAGGCCAGCCGAGCTTGCTGGTGTATTTTTCTTCCTCTTTATCAGGTTTTTGTGGTGATTTTGCGTTCATGATAGTTACCTCCTGCCAAAATTAATCAAATCGAAAATGTTTCATTACAACTCATGTCATTTTCACTTTCATCATTGCGATAATGAAACTGCATGAGGGATGACAATGTTTTCTAAAGGCCGACAGCTATACTGGTTACCAATACTGCTGCTGCGGCAAGCCAGCCGAGTTCGCCGACAAATTTGACGTCGTCCTCTGACATCGCCTGAACATCTTTGGTTTTCTTTTCGATAACATTCAATTCAGATTGCAGTTTCCCCGCTTTTTGTTGTGAGGCATCTGTTACAGTCGTATTCTGATTTGCTTTCATGATTGTGATCTCCTAATGAATGTGCAAAACTGCCACAAAATGAATATTAGACCCCCTTCCTTACGCCAACCTGAATAAAGTACCAATATGCGCATTCTTGTTGTTGAAGATGATCCGTTGCAGGCTGAAGTCTTGTTTCATGCGTTTAATAAGCCGGGATATACAGTCATGCACGAAAATGATGGCAAGCGAGCCGACCATTTGCTGGCCGTACATGAATTTGATGTGGTCATTCTGGATATGGGTCTGCCGGGTATGGATGGGGCTGATATTCTTCGCCGTTTGCGCCAACGAAAAAATAATGTGCCAGTGTTGATTCTGACCGCACTTGATGATGTGCAAGATCGAGTGAATGGACTGGATATGGGTGCGGATGATTACCTGACCAAACCGTATGACATACATGAATTGGAAGCGCGGGTAAGATCCCTGATTCGGCGGGGGCATTCGGCCAGTGGAGCACAATTACAGGTCGGTTCGCTTTGTCTGGATACGGTTGGCCATCTTGCCAGCCTGGATGGCAAAACTCTGGAATTGTCGGCGCGAGAGTTGAATGTGCTGGAAATATTAGTGCTTAATGCCGGCCGGGTAGTAAGCAAGGAACGCTTGTGTGAGCAGATTTCCGGCCTTGGGGAATTGGTGAGCGAAAATGCCATTGAGGTATACATGTCTCGCTTGCGTAAACATCTTAAACCAGGCGGCATTAATATTCGTACCCTGCGCGGCTTGGGCTATATGCTGGAAAAACAGTGATGCTTGTTTAGGCTGGGCTAGATTCCGGCTTGCTGATCGCCTGGTTTAATTCGGCTTTCATGTACATCGTTGGAAAGGGTCATGCAGTAATTTGGTGTCCTCGACAGGAATCGAACCTGTAATTGACCCTTAGGAGGGGCCGGTTATATCCATTTAACTACGAGGACAGCGGCGCGTATTTTAGCTCAATCGTGGCGCGACTGACATGACACATTTCAAATGACACGCTATAAGTTGCCCGCCACCGTGATCGCGATCGGCCTCGTCAGTTTTTTTAACGACCTGGCTTCGGAGATGGTGACGCCATTCATACCGATACTGATTGCCACGGTGTTGGGCGCCGGACCGGTGATTTTGGGTCTGGTTGAAGGCGTGGCGGATGCGGCGGCGAGCATATTCAAACTGTGGGCGGGGCATTATTCGGATCGCAAGCACGGAAGAAGAAAAAAGATGATGGTGTTCGGCTATGGCTTGTCCAATCTGGCGCGCCCGCTGTTGGGCCTGGTGTCGAACTGGGGCGCGCTGCTGTTGCTGCGCAGCCTGGATCGCGCCGGCAAGGGTTTGCGCAATGCGCCGCGCGACGCGCTGCTGGCGGACAGTGCTCGTGCGGAGATACATGGTCTGGCCTATGGTTTTCATCGCGCGATGGACAATGCCGGCGCGCTGGGCGGCACGCTGCTCGCCGTTGCCGCGTTGAGCTGGATGCACTGGCCGGTGAGCGAAGTGATCCTGTGGTCGGGCGTGCCGGGCGTGCTTGTGCTGCTGGTACTGATCTTCGGCGTGCGCGAACCTCCGCTCACGCCCGAACCCGCGGGTCTGAAAGCGGAACAGGAAAGACAGCCCATCCAGCTTTCCTGGACCTTGCTTTCGCCCATCATGCGCCGCTATCTGTTGGTGCTGGTGCTGTTCACCTTTGCGCGCGCATCGGAGACATTCATACTGCTGCGCGGCAATGAGCTGGGCATGAGCCTGGTGCACGTATTGTTGCTTTGGGCGCTGCTCAATATCTGCAAATCCGCGGCATCGCTGCCGGGCGGCCGCATGGCGGATGCGTTCGGCAAGCAGCGCATTACCATCATCAGCTGGTCGGGCTATGCGCTGAGTTTTGTTCTGCTCGGTCTGGTCGAACACAGCAGTTCACTGTGGTTCGCCACCGTGCTCTATGGCCTGCTGATCGGGTTGGGCGAGGGTTCGGAGCGCGCATTGATCAGTCTGTATGCCGACGAGCGCGAACGCGGTACCGCGTTTGGCTGGTATCATCTCGCAGTGGGTATCAGTGCGATCCCGGCCGGGGTGTTGTTCGGTACGATCTGGCATTACTGGAATGCCGGCGACGCGTTTTTATTCGCAGGGGCACTGTCGTTGCTGAGCGTGCTGTTGCTGCGCTTCTGGAGTTTCAGGGATATATCGATCGGAGTGAAATAAAATGAAGTGGTTGGCCATAGTTGCAGTGTTGATCGTGTTCGCTGCGTTGCTGGTGGCACGCGCAGCGCGTGCCGGTGAATTGCCGAAAGTGGGTGAGCCCGCGCCGGATTTCAATCTGCACGACCAGAATGGAAAATTGCATACCCTGGGCGAATATCGCGGAAAGTGGCTGGTGCTGTATTTTTATCCCAAGGACGACACGCCGGGTTGCACAGAGGAGGCATGCGCGTTTCGCGACGACCTCAACCAGATCACCAAACTCGGTGCACAAGTGGTGGGTGTGAGCGTGGACGACACCAGCAGTCATGCGGAATTCGCCAAGAAATATCATTTGCCGTTTCCGTTGCTGGCCGACAAGACCACCGAGACGGCGGCGCGATATGGTGCGCTGATGAATTTATGGCTGATCAAGTTTGCGCGGCGCTACACATTCTTGATCGACCCGCAAGGCAATATCAATAAAGTCTATCTGAGCGTGGAAACCTCGCGACACTCCAAACAGATCATTGACGATCTGAAGAAGTTAACGGGACCCGGTAAGGTATAATCACGCACTGTTTGCTATAGGTGCGCGCGGGCATCTGGTTTTCCCTCCCTGCAAGAATGGAGGGGTGAAACGCAAATGCCACGACCTATGCGTTGATCTTCCCCATTTAATCTTTTCAAAAAAATCTATGCCGTTTATCACTCTGGACAAGGCGAGTCTCGCCTTTGGTCATGTCGCATTACTGGATCATGCCGATTTTCAGCTCGACGAGGGCGAGCGGGTCGGGCTTATCGGGCGCAACGGCGGCGGCAAGTCGAGCATGATGCGCGTGCTGGCGGGGCAGGCCAGTCACGTTGAGAAACGCCTGGATGACGGCCTGGTGTGGCGTCAGCCCACAGCGCGCATCTGCTACGTCAGCCAGGAGCCGGTGCTGGATGCCGATGACACGGTGTTCGATGCGGTGGCGAAGGGTCTGGGCAAGCTGCAGAAGCTGCTGCACGATTATCACCATGTATCCCATCAACTCTCCGAACCGGACGCGGACTTCGACAAACTGCTGGAAGAAATGCAGCACCTGCAGACTCAATTGGAATCACAAGACGGCTGGCAGGTCGAGGCGCGCATCGAGACCGCGATCACCAAACTGGATCTGGATCCCGACAAGCGCGTCGGCGACATGTCCGGCGGGCAGCGCAAACGCGTGGCATTGGCACAGGCGCTGGTGGCGGAGCCGGATGTGCTGATACTCGACGAGCCGACCAACCATCTGGATTTCGCCTCGATCGAATGGCTGGAAGGACTGCTGAACAATTTCAACGGCGCAGTGTTGTTCGTCACCCATGACCGGCGCTTTCTGGACAATGTCGCAACACGCATCGTCGAACTGGATCGCGGCAAGCTGGCGAGTTTTCCCGGCACTTTTTCCGCCTATCAGGCGATCAAGGAACGCATGTTGAGCGACGAGGCGGTGGTGAATGCCAAGTTCGACAAGGTGCTGGCCCAGGAAGAAGTATGGTTGCGCCAGGGCGTGAAGGCCCGCCGCACCCGCAACGAGGGACGCGTGCTGCGTCTGGAACAGTTGCGCCGCGACCGTGCCGCGCGCCGCGAGAAAGTCGGCAAGGTCGAGATGGCCGTGGATACCGGCGAACGTTCCGGCAAGCTGGTTGCTGAGCTGGAGCATGTCAGCAAGGCGTATGGCGACCGCAAGTTCATCGATGATTTTTCCTGCCGCATCCAGCGCGGCGACAAGATCGGCCTGCTCGGCCCGAACGGTTGCGGCAAGAGCACGCTGCTGAAAATCATTCTGGGTAACCTGGAGCCGGATAGCGGCAAGGTAAAGCTGGGCACGAAAATCTCGGTGGCCTATTTCGACCAGTTGCGCGAACAACTCGATGACGAGGCCACGCTCGCCGACACCATCAGCCAAGGCTCGGATTTCGTCGAGATCGGCGGGCAGAAGAAGCATGTCATCAGCTACCTTGGCGACTTTCTGTTCGCGCCGGAACGTGCCCGTTCGCCGGTCAAGAGCTGTTCCGGAGGAGAGCGCAACCGCCTGCTGCTGGCGCGGTTGTTCACCCAACCCGCCAACGTGCTGGTGCTCGACGAACCGACCAACGATCTTGACATCGAAACGCTGGAACTGCTTGAAGAGCTGCTGGCGCAATATGACGGCACGTTGTTTCTGGTCAGCCACGACCGGGCCTTTCTCGACAACGTCGTGACGCAGGTAATCGCCTTCGAGGGTGACGGCAAGCTGATCGAATACGTCGGCGGCTATGAGGACTGGGTGCGGGTGAAAAAATATCAGGCAACGGCTGCTTCGGCCAAACCTGCTGCCTCAACGCCGCCGCGCGCGGCACCCGCGCCGGTTGAAAAAGCCAAACCGGCAAGCAAGCTGAGTTTCAAGGAGGCACGCGAACTGGAAGAGCTGCCCAAACGCATCGAGGTTCTGGAGCGCGAACAGGGCGACATCGCCGCGCATCTTGCCGATGGCACCATCTTCCGCAACGACGCCAAACGCGCCAAGCAACTGCAAATACGCAACGAGGAAATCGAGACAGAAGTGTCGGCGGCGATGGCGCGGTGGGAAGAACTGGAAAAACGAAAAGGCTAGAAGCTGTGACTTGCCCGGCGTCTTTGTGCCGGCCTAGGACAGCCCCACGTAGATATTCTGCACGTCATCGTCGGCATCAAGCGCTTCGAGAAATGCTTCCACTTCTTCGCGTTCGGCCTCGGTCAGCGTCACAGTGTTTTTCGGCCGATAGCCCAGTTGTGCGGAAAGCACGGTAAATCCGTGGGCGGGCAATGCGCGGCATACGGCATCCAGATCGGTTGCATCGGTGAGAAACAGTGTCGCGCCGTTTTCGGCGGGCTCGAAATCCTGCGCACCGGCCTCGATGGCCGCCAGTTCCGCGTCTGCATCTGCCGAGTCAGGCATCGCCTCTATCATGCCCTGATGATTGAAATCCCATGAGACCGAACCGGATGCGCCCAGTTGTCCCTTGCGAAACAACATGCGGATGTTGGGGTAAGTGCGGTTGGCATTGTCCGTCAGGCACTCGACGATCACCGGCACATGGTGCGGTGCGAATCCTTCGTAGGTAAGGCGTTCCAGACTCATCCCTTCGTCGAGCAGGCCCGCGCCTTTTTTGATCGCGCGTTCCAGCGTCTCGCGGGGCATGGAGGATTTTTTGGCCTGCTCAACCACCAGGCGCAAGCGCGGATTCATGTCCGGGTCGGCACCGGCGCGCGCCGCAACCATGATTTCCTTGGATAGCTTGCCGAAAATGCGGCCCTTTGCATTGGCTGCAATTTCCTTGTGTCTGGCTTTCCATTGGGCGCCCATATCTAGTCTCTTGTTAAATCGTGGCGTTTATCATCTTTGCTTTTTTGATCCCGCTTGCTCAGGCGCCAAACAAACACGGCGATCACCAGCGCGGCGAGGATTGCCAGAATTTCTATGGACCAGGAAATGTCCTGGACGGCCTCTCTTTGCGTCATGTTCAGACCGGCCCTCGCATTTCCAGCCGAAAAAACCGTTCCGACCGCGGCAAACAAAACAACAATGTTCTTTGTCATCTTCATAACTGATATTCGTCCTGCATCCTGATAATCGTTCTGACAGTAACTATTCGCAACTATTTACCAAATCCTGATATCCGCTCTGCCGACTGCACGGTGTTCGCCACCAGCATGGTGATGGTCATCGGGCCGACACCGCCGGGGACGGGGGTGATCCAGCCGGCGACTTTTTTCGCGGAATCGAAATCCACGTCGCCGCACAGTTTGCCGTTGTCCATGCGGTTGATACCGACATCGATCACTGCTGCGCCCGGCTTGATCATGTCGCCGGTGATCATCTTTGCCCTGCCGGTGGCGACAACGAGAATGTCGGCATCGCGGGTGAACCTGGCAAGGTCTACGGTCTTCGAGGTGCAGATCGTGACGGTGGCGTTGGCCTGCAGCAGCATCAGCGCCATCGGTTTGCCGACGATGTTGCTGCGCCCGACCACCACGGCGTGCTTGCCTTCGATGGACACGCCGCTTTTTTCCAGCAGCTTCATCGCACCGTAAGGCGTGCAAGGCGCAAAGCGCATATTGCCGGTGACCAGCGCGCCGACATTCACCGGATTAAAACCGTCCACATCCTTGTCCGGGCTGATGGCCTCCAGCACTTTGCTGCTGTCGATGTGCTTCGGTACCGGCAGTTGCACCAGGATGCCGTGTATCTTCGGATCGTTATTGAGCGCGGCGATCTTGTCCAGCAGCGCGGCTTCGGGTGTGTCGGCGGACATGACGATGTGTTCCGAATGCAGTCCCAACTCGGCGCAGGCCTTCACCTTGTTCGCGACATAAACCCTGGAGGCGGGATCTTCGCCGACGATGATGACCGCCAATCCCGGCGTGACGCCGCGCGCCTTCAGCGCATCGGCGCGGATTTTCCACTCGGCGCGCACCTGTTGCGCAATAGCTTTCCCGTCGATGATATGTGCGGTCATTCGGGTTCCTCGCAGTTCAGAATTGCGGCTTGTCGGGGGATTGCTGGAAATTCTCGACACCCAGCATGATCTCCTTGCGGGCTTCTTCTATGCCTTCCCAGCCACCTATCTTCACCCACTTGTTGGGCTCAAGATCCTTGTAGTGCGCGAAGAAATGCTCGATTTGCTGGAGGACGATGGGGGGTAGTTCCGTATAATCCTTCAGTCCGCGATACAGTGTGGATAGTTTGTCTACCGGAACAGCCAGCACCTTCGCATCATGGCCCGACTCGTCTTCCATCTTCAGTACCGCAAGCGGGCGGCAGCGCACCACCACGCCGCTGTTCAGCGGTACCGGGGTAATGACCAGCACATCGACCGGATCGCCGTCGTCGGATAATGTGTGCGGAATGTATCCATAGTTGCAAGGGTAGTGCATCGCAGTGTTCATGAAGCGATCCACGAAGATTGCCCCGGATTCCTTGTCCACTTCATATTTGACTGGCTCGCCGTGTTGCGGGATTTCGATGATGACGTTGAAATCGTCGGGGAGATTTTGTCCGGACGGGACTTTGTTCAAACTCATTATGCTGCGCCTTATTGGATAAAAATGAAGGCGCGAATTGTAGCATAGAGCCTATGCCGGGCTACTGACGCAGGTGCGGGATGATGCGCACGCTGGAACGTGAGGTGCCGATGAAGCCCG
Organism: Gallionella sp. UBA6045; assembly: GCA_002429165.1. Taxonomy (GTDB): domain Bacteria; phylum Pseudomonadota; class Gammaproteobacteria; order Burkholderiales; family Gallionellaceae; genus Gallionella. The sequence continues at coordinate 44,070 of DIYV01000165.1, forward strand.
AAATATCGAAAAGTGTCGTGCCACCGATAGTCTGGCCGCTCACTTAAAATGTTGGGATTGAAATTGACAAAAGGCCGTCCCGTATACGATATGCAATCATCTTAATGTGCTGCGCGTAACCGGAACTTTTCCAAATTCTGCTAACAACACATATGAGATATTGACCGAAATTGCCGCGAACATCCGGTTCTCGGTGCGGATTCTGACGATCTTATGAAAATGCTATCGGCTCGTCATGCTGGGATGTCCGCTTTCAATTTTTTCAAATCGTCACTTTCGACTCACTCCTGCTGTTCGACGCTACAGTTGATGAGCGGCAGCTTCAAAGGAGCAACGCTCAGCTTGCTGGCTCTAATAATTGGCGCTGTTCATTGACCACGTATAAGCGTTATAGGTGGATATGTGTTATTGACTCTTGCAAGTAATTTTCAGAGAAAATTGTGTGGCAATCGGATTATAAGCAATCTTCTGAGGATCATCTTATGAGCAATCTTGACGATAAGATATTATTATATTCACCCTACCAGTGCAGGATTTAAACTAATAAAATTATGAAAAACTCAACGCTTCCTGCTTCATTTTTTGGGATAGTACTCGGTTTGTCCGGCATGGGACAGGCATGGCGTGTGGCCGTGCCACTGTGGGGAATGCCTCACTGGATTGGAGAGGGCGTGCTGTTATTGGCTACGGTGGTCTGGCTTGCACTTCTGATTTTCTATGTGATACAGGCCTTGCGAAGTCCCCTGCTGGTTCGCAGCGAATTTCAGCACCCCGTGCAAGGCAGTATGCCGGCGCTGCTTGCCGCCACTACGCTGTTGATCGCTCTGGCTGCTGTTCCATATTCCCGTTCTTTAGCCTATATCCTGATGATAGTTGGCATCAGCTGGCACCTGGTATTTTCCCTATGGCATACCGGCACCATGTGGAAGGGCGGGCGTAACGCCCTGGATACAGCGCCCACACTTTATTTACCCACGGTGGCAGGAAATTTCACCAGTGCTGCCGCCCTTGGTGCATTGGGGCATCCCGATTGGGGATGGCTATTCATGGGTGCGGGGATTTTCTCGTGGCTGGCATTGGAATCACTTGTAATCCAGCGAATTTTGCATCCGCATGCGGTTCCCACCGAACAACGAGCATTGCTCGGTATCCAGTTTGCACCACCCGTAGTGTGTTCCATGGCCTGGCTTGCAGTGAGTCCCGGCAGCAGCGACCATTGGTTGCTTATGCTGTGGGGTTACGGCTTATTTCAGATGTTGCTGGGTATCAGACTGACAAGCTGGTTTTGAGCACAGCCCTTTTCACCCGCATATTGGGCTTTCACTTTCGGTATTGCATCAGCAACC
>DIYV01000007.1 GCA_002429165.1 Gallionella sp. UBA6045
TATGAAAAACACGGCTTCAAGAATGGCAATGATTATGTTGATTGGCTTGAAGCGGAAAGGCTGGCGGGAAAACACGTCCCGTTGATAAACAAAAAACACAGGCCAAACCTGATGGCTGTCATTGTGGGAATGCTGTGCGTCATTGTGGTGATCCTGTTATTCATGTTGTTTCAGCCAACGCCCAAGATGGAGTTGTCCCAAAAAAGCCTGTCCGAGTTGAAACTCATGATGATCGTGCCTGATTCGAAACCTGTTGAAACGGTGGCCGTATTTGGGGACACGCATTTTGATTTTGACAAATCAACGCTTACGGATGAAGCCAAGGCGCTCCTGGATAAGAATATTCTTGTCTTGAAAGACAAGCCAAAAATTGACGTCCGTATGGCCGGATATACCTCCGCTCAAGGCACGGAAGAGAGCAATCAAAAACTAAGCATAGATAGGGCAAATGCGGTCAGGGATTATCTGATCGAAAAAGGCATTAAAGCTGAACGAATCACAGTGATCGGATATGGCAGGACAAAGCCGGCATTGTATGAAGTGTCCCCCGACGACATTAACTCGCCGGAAGCAAAAGCCAATATGCGGGTTCTTTTTGAGATTGTTGCGTAATAGAAATTATCGGGATCTGGTCGCAAGAGTTGAACGGGCCAGGGCCGAGTTGTTTTCTGCACCTCAACTGCACCTGCAAACTTAATTGCGATGCTGACTCCATCGAACCTGCGATTGTTCTACCGAGATTCAACCTGCTATCATCCTGCGAAGCCAGGCCACATAATTTTACTGGCCCGCGCAATTCTGCTGACGCCACCCCCCAAAATCCAATTCAAGTATCCAATTCAATCAATCTCATGACCGAAAAATTTATCAACGTTGGCTCACTTATCAAAGACGCGAATGATGGCCTGACAGCGGAGGAACAACTCGGGCTGAAAATGCAGCTGTCGGAAAAAATCCAGCAGCTCGGCACGCTGGCGGACTCCGCCCATTTGCAGCGCGCCCGACTGCAACTGGATATCGCCGAAATCCTGAATACTTTGGAACGCAAGAAAGAAGCATGGGATGTTGCACTCGAGGCATTTGCAATAACCATGCAACAAGAATCCTGGCAGGATGCAGTCGAGGCGTGCAACGTGCTTTATCAGGCCGGCCATGAAAATTCCATAGCGGTGCTGGGCATGGGCATCTGGCTTGCTATCACCTTTCCGGTTGATCCGGAACTGACGGTGGCCATGCTGATCCATGCGATCGACGAAATGCCGGATGATTCAGACGGTGCCGCAGTGGCGGCGATTACCGCGCGCTATGTGGTTGATCTGCGCGCCGAGGACGACAAGCATGAGAGCCAGGGCTTCCTGGTCGATAATCTCATTGCGATGGTGGCCAAGCGCCATAGCCAGGTACAGGACCAGGATGCGATGAACTTGTGGCTGGACAGGATGGAGCTGCGTGATCCGCAGGTGTTTCTGCCGCGCATGGCGCTGGTTGTGGATGCCATCGTCGGTGACAAATGGTGGTTTGATCGTGATGCATTGCGCGGCAAATTGCCTGACTAGTCTTGGCCCAAATTCGAGCTGTCACATTTCTCCGTAAAATCCATGCGATCGATGGCGTTTGACCCTGTCGATTTCATCGCATCCCGCGCAACCAGCAATCGGCGAACACAAAACCATCCCGTTCCACTACCTCGCCCATCTCGATATCGAGTGGCCGGGCGAACATCGGGCCATCGAAAACAAAGGTGTGAAACTCGCCGTTCTCACCGCACGGATCGATGCCGGATGGCATGCTGTCCAGCAACTCCAGCGTCAATTCGCATCCTGCAAATTCCGCAGGCAACACTTTGGGATCGACGCAGGTGAGCACGGCGCGCAAACCACCCGCGAGCATCTCCGCCAGCAATTCACGCGTCGGCCTTTCCCATAATGGAAACACCGGGGCGATGCCGGTACCCTGCATACGCTCCTCGCGGTAACGGCGTATATCCTGCAAAAACAGATCGCCGAACGCCATGCACTGCATCCCGTCGCTTTGGGCGCTTGCCACAAAGTCCGTCATTGCTACAGCATATTGCTCATCGGAGCAGGGGTAGGGTATCCCGATCAGGTGCAAGGGCAGGCCCACCGCCAACGCCTGCTCACGCAACAACGCCACGCGCACCGCATGCATCGCGACGCGGTCGAATGCCGAGTTGATCGTGGTGAACAGCCCCGTCACCTCATGTTTATCGGACTGGCGCAACACATGCAAAGCCCATGCACTATCTTTTCCGCTGCTCCAGCTAAGCCAGGTTTTCTTGTGCATCGTAACCAATCGAATCAATCATTGATGATGCGGGTGCAACAACGATTGCACCTTGCGAAAATTATTTCCAGCGTGCCAACCGCCATGCCTGTTGCTGTTTCTCGTCGAGAAAAGTCCAGGCCACGATACGGCTCTTCTTCTGCCCCTGCGCCATCTCTATCGTCTTGTTAGCCAGCGCACCCGCATATTTGATCGCGCGGTAAACGCCGGGCAGGCTGGCCGATTTCGAAATCAGCGTGGTGAACCACATGCAGCTGCCGGGAATACGCGCACTCTCTTCCACCATGCGGCACACAAAAGCCTCCTCGCCACCCTCGCAGCACAACTCCATACTCTGCCCGCCGAAATTCAGCACGGGTATTTTTTTCTTGTTGGCTTCTACACCCAGATTCTTCCATTTGCGCTGCGTGCCCGACCTCGCCTCGGCCAGCGACGCATGGAAAGGCGGGTTGCACATGCTGAGGTCGAACACTTCATCCGGCTTCACCACACCGTTGAAGATCATCGCGGGTGAGGCTTGCAAACGCAGCGTGATCGCGTCGCTCAAGCCGTTCGCATCCACAATCTTTTGCGCGTTGGCGATCGCAGCCGCATCGATATCAGTACCGATGAACTGCCAGCCATACACACGGTGACCGATCAGCGGATAGACGCAGTTCGCACCCACACCGATGTCGAGCACCCGTATCGAGTCACCGCGCGGGATCACGCCGCCGTTGCTGTCAGCCAGCAGGTCGGCGAGGAAATGCAGATGATCCGCCCGGCCCGGAATCGGCGGGCACAGATACTGCGCCGGGATATCCCACTCCTTGATGCCATACACCACACTCAGCAGCGCACGGTTCAAGGCCTTGACGGCAGCAGGATCGGCGAAATCGATGGACTCGTCGCCATATACATTCGGCGAAACGAATGCCGCCAGCTCCGGGCTGGCTGCGATGAGTTGCTTGAAGTCGTAACGGCCACGGTGCGGATTGCGCGGATGCAGATTGGTTTTTTCGGCAGGGGCGGTCTTGTCTTTAGCAGTGATTGCACCGCGCGATTTATTTGTCATATTGCATGCCTGTTTGACCTGTTCAGATAAACAGTAGTATTTCGAGCCTGGTTCCTTAAATTACTGCGCATGGCGCTGGTGGTAGATGCCATCGTCGGTGACAAAAGGTGGTTTGATCGTGATGTAATGCGCGGCAGTTTGCCTGAATAACTTTAGTTGCTGAAATTATTTGGGCTCCGTCCCCAAATCACTACGAACTTGAGCTCATACACGTAAAACTCACGCGATCAATGGAGTATAGTCCTATCGATTTTCCGTGAATTCTGCAAATTAGTGATACGTGTACAAAGATCGGTTGTAGTGAACGGCAGAGTCATTGAGTCGCTCAATCGAATAATTGATTCCTTCCCACCCTTCATCCACGAAAAGAGCATCCCAATCCTTTCCTTCGTTCAGGCTGTAAAGCCAATGGCGCTGGTGGTGGTGTCCGCCCAGTTGTCGGTGTTCAGATCCGGCGCGGTATCGACCCGTTCATCCACGCCAGTACGGCGTGAGATTTTCTCTTCCTTAAGCACCCTCTTCCCATCCAGGAAAAACCGGCAAATCTCCACGGACTCAACGTAGCCCTTTTTTTCCAACGCTTCCAGTTCTTTCTTCTTGTACTCGGGCCAGGCCTGCTTGGTGTATACCTTTTCGGCCCGCTGCATTTCTTCTTCGATGTTCTGCTTTCTCTTTTCGGGGCTTACCTTCTTTAACTTCCCGATGTCCAGTTGAACGATTGCTCGCCCCTCCCGTATCGGGAACTTCCTCACGCGAATCAGCGAATCAGGAACATAACAATCATCTGTAACAAGTTGTCGTACCGGCTCCAGATACGGATTGTCTTTTACACCCACGGCGACAGAATCCCCCTTCCCTTCCGAAATCCACGCGCCCGCCGGAAGACCGCGTATGGCAAACCCTATGCTAGAAGAATCTCCTGGCTCAGGGGACATCCGAGCCAGCGATTCAGGCATGTCGCCACGGAAATAATGAGCGCATCCAATTTCCGCCCACAGTGGCTTGTCCTTGTAGACCTTCTCGAAACCGAGAGCATCGAATCTCTTTTTCGCATCCGCAGCCAGAATAACGTGGTCGACTTTGACGAGCATGGTGGATTGATCCTTCGAAAAAAACCAAACCTTCTCCCCAGGCCCCAGGGATGTTCCAGGATAAATGCCAAGACAACTCCAGTAGTTTATAAACGTGTTCTTTTCGTAAGAGAACCCAACCTCCGCCTGTGCCGGCACGGAGGCAACGAAAACAATACTTACACAGAATGCAAAGTACCGCAGCTTGTCCATAATTTATTGCCCTCTCCGTACCCATATCGCTGCGTTCAACAAACAATTGCGATGCTGACCCCATTAGCTTTCTTTCGCTGCTCTTCAAAACAATTCGACTCCGGTGCTGTTTACGGCACTTTTTACGTTACAGATGAACAATAACAGCAATCCTTGAATTAACCCAACAGGCTTAGCCTCTGCAACATTAATTGTTTCTTAAGCAAACCTTAAGCTTTCCTATCTAAGCTGTCCTCCTCAAAGCAATCTGCAAGGAGGCAACCAAGCGTCCATCAATGTTTATTCAAGTTAGCGCATGACGGTGGCGGGACTGAGCAACCTGATCGCGACACTGCAGAATAAATTTTAACGAATGGTACTTGCCGCAAAATTGCTTCACTAATCAATCCATTTATCCATTTCAAGAAGGAGAAGCCACATGCCAAATATACGTATCGCCCTCGCCATCATTGCGGCCACATCATTCGCCGGCACCGGCCTGGCCTATGCAGCTAACCACAATGAGCCGATCCAGCCCATTAAGGCATTCAAGGCCAAGAATCCGGCTCTGGTCGAGCTCGGCAAGAAACTTTATTTTGACCCGCGGCTGTCCAAGTCGGGGTTTATTTCATGCAACTCCTGTCACAATCTTTCCATGGGTGGCACGGACAACATCAAAACATCCATCGGACATAACTGGCACCAGGGACCGATCAACGCGCCAACTGTTCTCAACTCCAGCATGAACGTCGCCCAGTTCTGGGATGGCCGTGCCGCAGACCTGCAGGCTCAGGCCGGCGGCCCTATCGACAATCCGGGTGAGATGGGCTTCACGCATGAACTGGCAGTCAGCGTGCTGCAATCCATTCCCGAATACGTGGCTGAGTTCAAATCAAACTTCGGTTCGGACAAGGTCACCATTGACGAGGTCACCAAGGCCATCGCCGCTTTTGAAGAAACCCTGGTGACACCAAACTCCCGTTTCGACAAATGGCTAATGGGAGACAATAACGCGCTAACCAAAAACGAGATCGCCGGTTACAAGCTGTTCAAGGATAGCGGTTGCGTAGCCTGTCACAACGGTCCGGCAGTAGGCGGTAATTCATATCAGAAGATGGGCGTGGTCGAACCATACAAAACCGACAATCCGGCAGAGGGTCGTTCTGCGGTCACCGGTAATGATGCGGATCGCTTCAACTTCAAGGTGCCGACGCTACGCAACGTGCAGCTGACCTACCCCTACTTCCATGACGGTGGCGCAGCAACGCTGAAAGATGCCGTCAACACCATGGCCAGGGTACAGCTGGGAAAGAAATTCACCGATGATGAAAATGCACAGATCGTCGCTTTCCTGAAAACGTTAACCGGTGATCAGCCGTCGTTCAAGCTGCCTATCCTGCCACCATCAACAGACAGCACGCCAAGACCACAACCTTTCAACTAACATACCGTCTGGATAACCGGGAGCAAACGCTCCCGGCCTCGCTGTCTCAGCGGAATCCGTCGGATATATTGCGATCATAAGGTGCCGGAGTCGATATTCTTCTGGCCAAGCCATCCCCTTAAAAACCATTGCGATGCTCACCCCATTAGCTATTGCTTCAACAGCGACTCTGCCTCCTCCGCCGTAAGGAATTTCCAGGGCAGCGGTATCAGTCCGGGAACGCGAGACATATAGCAGCGATAAATGTCGCCGTGATAGACCAGCAATTTCTTCTCCTCAAGGCGCGATCCGACGAGGAAATAGAGCGTAATGATCATGCTGGAAAACAGTGTCGTCACGCTCATGTCGCGCGTCCAGATCAAGACCAGGCCGAAGAAATACCAAGGGTGCCGCACAAAGCGGTGAAACGGGGAAAGATGGAAGTGCTCCTGATCCTCGACCTTCCGGACGTGGAACTGCAACTGGCGCAGGCCAAGGAATTCCTGCATGTCGTAGCTCTTGAGACTCAGCCAAAATCCGAAGATCGCGGCCAGCGCCAGCCCATTTGCCAGCCACGCGGCGATTCCCTGCCAGCGCCACAACATCGGCTCGGGATCGTGGTACGTGAGCCATAAGATCGGCAGTATCAGGAGCGACGCCAGGATGTTGAACATCAGCCGATAATACGGCATCAGGTTTGGCCAGCCTGCGGCAACCCTGCGCTTTACCACCAGCGACGCCAATGCGGAGTGCAGGGCGAAGTACGCGATCCAGCAAAATGACAGCAACTCAATGTCGCGCCAGGCGGATTCAGTCATGCGATATCTCTACCTTTCTTCCCTTCCTCAAGGATGAAGTGGGGTTAGTTCATCTTGCGCCATCAGCTAGTTCACAAGCAAGCAGCAAATGCCTCGCCCTGCTGCGCGATCATCTGGCGCATTCCGGCATCATCCGATGCCATGCGGAAATCGCCGAAATCGAAACCCGGCCCCACATTGCACCCCAGCAAGGCATATTTCCCCAGGGGCCGCGCCGCTTGCCATACTCCCGCCGGAACGACATGGATGGGAACCCCGCCGTCGGCGGCGAACCGGCCCAACGCTACCGTGCTGGCCAGAGGTGTGGTTGCATCGAAGCACAGCAGTTCCAGCGCGTCGCCTTCCAGGTGGCTCCATATCTTGTCGGAAAGCACCTGATGCCAGGCGCTATGCTGCCCCGCCACCAGCTGGAAATAGATCGCCGTCAGCGCGTTACGCTCAGGGCGGTGGTCGTTCGGTTGCACCGTACTCTCGGAGCGAAATACCTCCCGGTAATATCCGCCTTCCGGATGCGGCTGCAAGCCCAGCTCGGCGATCAGGGATTGTGCTCTTGGGTGCATAGGTTCTGTCTCGTCCTGGACGCATGGTAACGTCGTCGCGTATTAGTCATGTTGCTCTTTAGCGCTTGCATCCCCTGATTCATTCGCGACTAGGCACTGCTGAAAAAAACTTATTGCGAAGCTGACTCTTTAACCCGAGACATTTTGTTCAAAAATAATTCGACTCCGGTACTGAGGTCTCCCCTCAAAACCCC
>DIYV01000057.1 GCA_002429165.1 Gallionella sp. UBA6045
TGCACCACCACCAGACCGGCCGAGTCATAGCCGCGATATTCCAGGCGTTGCAGCCCCTCCAGCAAGATCGGCACGACATTGCGTTGCGCCACTGCGCCTACGATTCCGCACATGTTATTTCTTCACTTTCTGCGGACGCTTCCAGCCCGGCTTGCTCGTTTGGGTTTTCCCATTCAGTGTCAGCTCTCCGGCCGGTGCATTTCTCCACACCGTGGTGCCGGCGCCTATCGTCGCTCCCTTGCCCACCGTCACCGGTGCGACCAGTTGCGTGTCCGAACCGATTAGGACATCGTCTTCGATGATGGTGCGATGCTTGTTCGCGCCGTCGTAGTTGCAGGTAATCGTTCCCGCACCGATGTTGACGCGGCTGCCGACTGTGCTGTCGCCGATGTAGCTGAGATGATTGGCTTTGCTGTTTGCCGCGATCTCGCTGTTTTTCACTTCGACGAAATTACCGATGTGCACCTCGTCGTGCAGCCTGGTGCCGGGACGCAGGCGCGCATAGGGGCCGATGCGGCAATTAATGCCCACTTCGCTGCTGTCGATATGGCTGTATGGCGCGATTTCCGTGCCTGCGGCGATGCTGGAATCCCTGATCACACTGTAAGCGCCCACTCGCACGTTGTTGCCCAGGTTCACGTTGCCCTCAAAGATACAGCCGACATCGATCTCGACATCGCGACCGCAACTCAGTTTGCCGCGCACTTCAATGCGAGCCGCGTCGGCCAGCGTTACGCCCTGCACCAGCAAACGTGAAGCCTCAACCAGTTGCCAGGTGCGCTCCAGCACCATCAACTGCGACTTGCTGTTTATCCCGTGGATCTCCCACTCTTGGGCAGGCTGCACGGTATGAACTGCAACGCCTTGTTGCACGGCCATGCTGACGATATCTGTGAGGTAGTACTCACCTTGCGAGTTCTTATTCTGTAATTGCGCCAGCCAGCCGCGCAACATTTTCGTCGGTGCGAGCAGGATGCCGGTATTCACTTCGCTAATCTCGCGCTGCTCGGGCGTGGCATCTTTTTCCTCGACGATGCTCTGCATATCGCCCTGAGAGTCGCGCACGATGCGCCCGTAGCCGGCGGGATTCGACAGGTTCACGGTCAGCAACACCAACCCTTCTCCCGACTGTTGCATTTGGTGGAGCGTGCTGTGCTGGATCAGCGGCACATCGCCATACAGCACGAGCGTGTTACCGTCATCGCCAAGGTGCGGCATCGCCTGCTGCACCGCATGGCCGGTGCCGAGTTGCGGCTCCTGGATCACGAACCTGGCTGCATACTGCTGCATGGCTTTGGGCACGGCTTCACCGCCATGCCCGTATACCACGCAGATCTGCTGCGGTTGGAGCAAGGACGCGCAATCCAGCACATGCTGCACCAGCGGCTTGCCCGCCAGCGCGTGCAGCACCTTGGGCTTGTCGGAGTACATGCGCGTGCCTTTTCCGGCAGCGAGGATGACGATGTTCAACGGGTTCATGTCAGCTTTCTGTAGATGTCAGATTATAAACAAAAGCGGCTATCCGGCGCGCGTAACTTGCTGTTAGCTGCCCGGCAAGCTCACCGCGTCCTTTTCGCAATGGCGAATTGCAGTCCGAGCTTGATATTTCACCCGGTTCGCGTCACGATGCGCATATGAATACACTTTCTCCGTAGCCAGACGACGATGGCTTTCATCCGTGGAATTCTGGATCGTATCATTCTGGTGGTCGGCGTCGTCGCTGCCGGCTGCATCCCGAGCTTTATCGCCCAGTATCGGCAGCGCGTTGGCGGCAGGCTCGATCAAGTGCTGCAGGATATCGCGCCGTTTCAGGCCATCGCAAATCAATTTCACCATGGCAGCCTGCAGGAGCTAATCAAATATCACCTGGCCAGCACTGACCAGACTTTTCATGACGAAGGCGCTGCTTTGCAGGTAATGGTTGCTTCTGCCGAACAATTAAGGCAAGCGCTTGTGGCGCTCAACACCGACTTGTTTCATCAGCTGGTATATGTGCTGACAAGGGCCGATTCGTTCATTGCACGCGCGACTTGGGAAATATTTTCACCCGCCTTTAATTTGACTCCGGAGAGCATTGTATTTGCCATTATTGTCGGTGTTGCCATCTGGCTGGCGTTCCTCGCAGTCTGGATTTTGATCGGGCGTCTTGCAAGGATATTGCTTGCAAAATAAGTTTGCTGCAAGCAAATAGAGTGCCCCCTACCTTCGATCCGCATTTGCAGAAACTATGATTTGAACGCTACCCTGCCAATCAGGATTGTTGTTTGAACGGGCTTCTGTCATTGAGTTCGTCCACATACTCCGATATTGCACTGGTTTCTTGTTGCAAATAATTTTCCACCGCGCGCGCAAACTCCGGATGCGCCAACCAATGCGCGGAGCGGGTGTTCACCGGCAGAAAGCCGCGTGCCAACTTGTGTTCGCCCTGTGCGCCACCCTCAAAGGTCTTGATGTTGTGTGCGATGCAAAACTCGATCGCCTGATAATAGCAAGCTTCGAAATGCAAACCGGAGTGAAATTCGAACGTACCCCATGAGCGCCCGTACAGTACATCTTTGGTAACAATATTCAGCGCGCTCGCGATCATCCGGCCTTCGCGTTTCGCGATCACCAGCAAGGTGTGTTGAGGCAAAGTGGCACCGATACGCTGGAAAAAATCATCATTCAGCGCGGGCGGGGAATGATGTATCTGCCTGGTATGGGCATAACACGATGCAAAGAAGGCCCACTGCTCCGCCGTGGCGTCATCTCCGGTGATACATTGCAATTCAATGCCCGCCTCGTTCACCTTGCGTCGTTCCTGTCTGATACGCTTGCGCTTGTCGCGGCTCAGCGCGGCCAGAAAATCGTCAAAGTCACGATAGCCCGGATTCTGCCAATGGAACTGCACGTCCTGGCGCAGCATCATTCCCCGTTGCCGCATTAACAGCGCATCTGAGTCATCAGGAAACAGGCAATGCAGTGAAGACACGCCTGATTCTTTTGCGAATTGCAGCGCAGAAGCGAGCAGCAACGCGCGCACCTCCTCCCCTTTTGAGCCGGGAGCCACCAGCAGCCGTTTGCCGGTAACCGGCGTGAAAGGGACCGTGCACACCAGTTTGGGGTAATAGCGCAGCCCGTGCCGATGATAAGCATCGGCCCAGGCAAAATCGAACACATGCTCACCATACGAGTTCATCTTCAGATAGAGGGGCATTGCGCCCAGCAATCGCGCGTCCTGCCACAGGGTAATATATTGCGCCTGCCAGCCGAACTGCGCCGTGGCACAACCACTTTCTTGCAGTGCGTACAAATACGCATGCGAAACGAACGGGTCTTTCCCAGCCAGCGCGTCCCAATCAACCGCGTTAATATCCGCAAGGTTGTCGATGATCTTCAGGGTGGGTGCATTCATGGGGTTCTAACCTGTGCGATATATTCTACAATGGGCTGTGAATTTACCAGAAAATACTCATGAAACCTTACGCCGAATCCAGCGAAAATAACAAAGCACCTATCCTTGCCGTCCTTAAAGTGATTTTTGCCGAACCCAAGCGGGTGTTGGAGATCGCCAGCGGCACCGGTCAGCACGCCGTATATTTTGGCCGTGAGCTTCCCCATTTGACCTGGCAACCTTCCGAATTGGCGCATAACCTTGCCGGTATTCAGGCATGGCTGGACGAAGCCCAATTGCCCAATGTGTTAACCCCGCTGGCCATCGACGTGAGCGATGCGAGCTGGCCGATTGCAAAGGTTGACGCGATTTTCAACGCCAATACCGTGCATATCATCTCGTGGCCGGAAGTCGAGCGTATGTTCGCGAACATCGGCCGCGTCATTGCGCCGGGCGGTTGCGTATGCCTCTATGGGCCGTACAACTACGGCGGAATGTTTTCTTCCGAAAGCAACGCCCGCTTCGATGCATGGCTGAAGTCGCGCGATCCGAACAGCGGCGTGCGTGATTTCGAAGCAGTAAACCGACTTGCCGCATCTCACGGTCTGCATTTGTTGCGAGATATTGCCATGCCGTCCAACAACCGCATGCTGGTGTGGCGCGCGCAGGAAAGTGCTTAATCGGACAAACAAAAAAGCAGCCGAAGCTGCTTTTCTGTTCTCCCCGAGCCTGGATCTTAATGTCCGCTGCGGTTGCGCAGATGTTTGATTGTTGCCAGTTGTGCAATCGCTTCAGCCAATTCGGCCTGAGCTTGAGCATAGTCGATGTCAGTGGTGCGATTCTTCATTGCTTCCTCGGCATCCTGTTTGGCTTGTAGCGCGCGAATTTCATCCAGGTCACCGCCGCGTATAGCAGTATCGGCCAGAATCGTTACGACTCCCGGCTGTATCTCAAGCAAACCACCGGACACGTAGATAAGTTCTTGCTGCTCCTGATCCGGCCGTTTGATCCTGACCGAGCCGGGTTTGATGCGTGTCATCAACGCGGTGTGACCCGGATAAATACCCAGTTCGCCCATCTCCCCTGGGACCACTACCATTTCTGCCAGTCCTGAGAAAATCGACGCTTCCGCGCTAACTACGTCGACATGTACGGTCATTACCATAGTGGTTCCCCGTTATTATTGCAGTGTCTTGGCTTTTTCAACCGCTTCTTCGATGCCGCCCACCATGTAGAACGCCTGTTCCGGCAAGTGATCATATTCCCCATCGACGATGCCTTTGAAGCCCTTGATGGTTTCTTTCAGCGTGACATATTTTCCCGGGCTGCCGGTAAACACTTCTGCCACGTGGAATGGTTGCGACAGGAAGCGTTGAATCTTGCGCGCCCGCGCCACGGCCAATTTGTCTTCCGGTGCCAATTCGTCCATGCCCAGAATCGCAATGATGTCGCGCAATTCTTTGTAGCGCTGAAGCGTGGATTGCACTTTGCGCGCCACATTGTAATGTTCTTCACCCACCACCAGCGGATCGAGCTGACGTGAAGTGGAATCCAGCGGATCAACAGCCGGATAGATACCCAGCGAAGCGATGTCACGCGACAGAACAACAGTGGAATCCAGGTGCAGGAAGGTGGTTGCCGGAGCAGGATCGGTCAAGTCATCCGCCGGAACATATACCGCTTGCACGGAAGTGATAGAACCGACTTTGGTCGAAGTGATGCGTTCTTGCAGACGACCCATTTCTTCAGCCAGTGTCGGTTGATAACCCACGGCGGATGGCATACGGCCCAACAGCGCGGAAACTTCGGTTCCGGCCAGGGTGTAGCGATAGATATTGTCGACGAAGAACAGGATGTCGCGGCCTTCGTCGCGGAATTTTTCCGCCATGGTCAGGCCACTCAACGCAACGCGCAAACGGTTGCCGGGCGGTTCATTCATCTGGCCGAACACCATCGCCACTTTTGATTCGGACAGGTTATCCAGTTTGATTACGCCTGCTTCCGACATCTCGTGGTAAAAATCGTTACCTTCGCGGGTACGCTCACCCACACCTGCGAACACCGAAAGACCGGCGTGTTCCTTGGCGATGTTGTTGATCAATTCGAGCATGTTCACGGTTTTGCCTACACCTGCACCGCCAAACAAACCGACCTTACCGCCTTTGGCGAACGGGCACACCAGATCGATCACCTTGATGCCGGTTTCCAGCAAATCAATCGAGGGAGACAACTCATCGAATTTTGGTGGATTGGCATGGATCGGGCGTCTTTCTTCACACTGGATCGGGCCGGCATCGTCGATTGGCCGGCCCAGTACGTCCATGATGCGGCCCAATGTGCCCAAGCCCACCGGGACAGTGATCGGATTATTGGTATTCATTACAGGCATGCCGCGCTTCAGACCATCCGAAGAACCCATCGCAATGGTACGCACAACACCATCACCGAGTTGTTGCTGAACCTCGAAAGTGAGACCCTCCTCGGCAATCGAACCGGCTTCCGCCTGCAGTGTCAACGCGTCATATACCTTGGGCATTTGATCGCGTGGAAATTCGATGTCAACCACCGCACCGATACACTGAACAATCTTTCCTTGATTCATTTTACCCTCACTCATTTTTGAGTTACCCCGTCTAAATTAATATTCGTTGCTGCAAATTGTTTATATCAACCAACTGCCGCCGCTCCGCTGACGATCTCCGAGATCTCGCGAGTTATGGCCGCCTGACGCGCCTTGTTGTATACCAGCTTAAGGTCAGCAATTACGTCCCTCGCGTTATCTGATGCGGCTTTCATCGCCACCATCCGTGAGCTTTGTTCGGATGCCATGTTCTCGACCACTGATTGGTAAACCAGAGACTCGATGTAGCGCACCAGCAGCGCATCGATCACCTGCTTGGCATCCGGTTCGTAGATGTAGTCCCAGCTTCCTTGTGCTGTTCCCATCTGCTCGCCGCTTAGCGGCAGCAATTGTTCTACACATGGTTCCTGCTTCATCGTGTTGACGAAATGGTTGTAGCTGATATGTATCGCGTCGATCTCGCCGGCCACGTAGGCATCCAGCATCACTTTTACCGCACCGATCAATTTCTCGATATGCGGTGTGTCTCCCAACCCTGTGAGATGCGACTTGACCTTGGCACCTACACGATTCATGAATCCAAATCCTTTGTTGCCAATCGGGCAAACCAGAAGCCCTTTTCCTTCGCTCTCCCAGGATTTCATGCGGTTCACCGCTAGGCGCAATACGTTGGTGTTTAATCCACCGCATAATCCTTTGTCCGAAGTCACCACGATCAGGCCAACATTTTTGATCCCTTCGCGTTTCACCAGAAATGGATGCTTGTACTCAGGGTTGGCACGCGACAAATGCGCCGCAACAACACGAATCTTTTCCGCATAAGGGCGCGCGGCGCGCATGCGATCCTGCGCTTTGCGCATCTTGGCGGCGGCGACCATTTCCATGGCGCGCGTGATCTTGCGTGTATTTTCTACACTCTTGATCTTTGTGCGTATCTCTTTACTGCCGGCCATTTTTCACCCCGTCCTAGTAAACAGCTGTAGCTTTGAATTTCTCGATCGCTGCGGACAAGAGTTTTTCATTGTCAGCGGACAGGTCCTTGCTGGATTCGATCGCATCAAGCAGGGTTTTGTCATTGGATTTCAGATGGGTATGCAGCGCGGACTCGAACGCCAGCGCTTTAGGCACCTGCACGTCATCGAAGTAGCCCTTGTTAACGGCAAACAATGTGACCGCCATTTCCGCAACCGACAAAGGTGCGTATTGCAGCTGCTTCATCAATTCGGTAACCATTCGACCGCGCTCCAACTGCTTGCGTGTCGCTTCGTCCAGGTCTGAAGCGAATTGCGCGAAGGCTGCCAATTCACGGTATTGCGCCAGTGCCAGACGCACACCGCCGCCGAGTTTCTTGATCACTTTGGTCTGTGCTGCACCACCCACGCGTGACACCGAGATACCGGCGTTGATCGCGGGACGGATACCAGCGTTGAACAAATCGGCTTCCAGGAAGATCTGTCCGTCGGTGATGGAAATCACATTGGTAGGCACGAATGCGGAAACGTCGCCGGCCTGAGTCTCGATGATAGGCAAAGCTGTCAAAGAACCGGTCTTGCCCTTTACAGCGCCCTTGGTGAACGCTTCCACGTAATCTGCATTCACACGCGCTGCACGCTCCAGCAAGCGCGAGTGCAGATAGAACACGTCGCCGGGATATGCTTCGCGACCCGGCGGACGGCGCAGCAGCAATGATATCTGACGGTATGCCCAGGCTTGCTTGGTCAAATCGTCGTAAACGATCAGCGCGTCTTCGCCGCGATCGCGGAAATATTCGCCCATGGTGCAACCAGCATAAGGCGCGAGGAATTGCATCGCGGCCGAATCAGATGCAGTTGCGACCACCACGATGGTGTAGCCAAGTGCGCCGTGTTCTTCCAACTTGCGCACCACGTTGACTACGGTCGATGCCTTTTGGCCGATCGCAACATAGACGCAGGTCATGTTCTGACCTTTTTGATTGATGATCGCATCCACTGCAACGGCGGTCTTGCCTGTTTGACGATCGCCGATGATCAATTCGCGCTGTCCGCGACCCACCGGAACCATGGAGTCGATCGACTTCAAGCCGGTTTGCACGGGTTGGTCGACTGACTTGCGCGCAATCACACCCGGGGCGACTTTTTCAATCTTGTCGGTCATCTTGGTGTTGATCGGACCTTTACCATCGATAGGCTGACCCAGTGCATTCACGACACGTCCGCACAGCTCGGGACCTACAGGCACTTCCAGAATACGACCGGTACATTTGACGGTGTCACCTTCGGTGATATGCTCATATTCACCCAGAATCACGGCGCCGACAGAATCACGCTCTAGGTTAAGCGCGAGTCCGAAAGTGTTGCCGGGGAACTCCAGCATTTCACCCTGCATCACGTCGGAAAGGCCGTGCACTCGAACGATACCGTCGGTGACGCTGACCACTGTACCCTCGGTGCGCGCTTGAGTCAGTGCCTCAAAGTTGTCGATACGGCTGCGTATTAAGTTGCTAATTTCTGATGGGTTGAGCTTCATCTGTATTTCCTCGTTGATATATCTATTATCAGGCCAGCGCGTTTGCCATTTCGCTTAGGCGGGTGCGGGCAGAACCATCGATCACTTTATCTCCGGCGCGAATGACTACGCCTCCCAGCAATTCTTTATTGACTTTACAGACCAGCTTTATTTCCCGGCCCATTCTCGCTTTCAGCAAGTTTTTGATTTTTTCCTGTTGCGCAGCGGATAATTCAAACGCTGAGTCAACCACCACATTAACGGTTTTTTCCGCTTCCGCACGCAGCGCCTCAAAGATGGCAACGATTTCCGGAAGCAGGAGCAAACGCCGATTGTCCACCAGTATCCGGACAAAGTTGCGCTGTTGAATTGTTTGTTGCCCGCCCATCAACCCGTCCATCAGACTTTCGAGTTGCGATTGGGCAACGCGTGGACTGGTTATTACTGAGCGAACTTCAGGATGGCATATTGACTCTGCCAGAGATACGAGCACTTCCGACCAGCCTTTCAAATCCGCCAGCTTTTGCGCTTCTTCAAATGCCGCCTGGGCGTAGGGCCTTGCAGTGGTGATGGCTTCAGACATGGCGTTTAGATTTCCGAAACCAGTTTGTCGAGCAGCTCATTGTGAGCCTTGGCATCTATTTCACGACCGAGGATTTTGCTCGCGCCTGCCAGTGCTATTGCCGATACCTGGGTACGCAACTGCTCTTTGGCGCGGAATACTTCCTGATCGATTTCAGCCTTGGCGCCCGAAATGATACGATCGCTCTCTATCTTGGCTTGTTCCTTGGCTGCTTCGACGATCTCGCTGGCACGCTTTTCACCATTTGCCACGATTTCGCCGACCTGCTCCTTGGCTTCACGCAAAATTTCTGCGGAACGTTTGGCGGACAATTCCAAATCATGCTTTGCACGCTCAGCATCCGCCAAGCCATCGGCGATTTGCTTTTTGCGTTGCTCAAGCGCACCCATGATTGGGGTCCATATAAACTTCATACAAAACCACACAAACAGCGCGAACATGATTGTCTGAGCTAAAAGAGTCGCATTGATATTCATGCAAGCTACCTTTCTTTAGTTATACGTTATCGCTTGGGATACTTAAGCAACCGCAAACAGAACGTACATCGCAATACCAACTGCAATCATCGGAACCGCATCGACCAGGCCCATCACCACGAAAAACTGGGTGCGCAACATGGGGATAAGTTCAGGCTGACGTGCCGCACCTTCCAGAAAGCGACCACCCAGAATACCGATACCGACCGCAGCGCCAAGCGCACCCAAGCCCATCATCAAGGCTCCAGCGATGTAAAGCAGTGCATGTGCCATTTCCATTTTTTATTTCTCCTGTTAAAAAAGTAAAGTTTATAAAATTGATCTAGTGATGTTCCTGGTGTGCCATATCCATATAGACCACTGTCAGCACCATGAAAATGAACGCCTGTAATGTGACGATCAAAATATGGAAAATTGCCCAGCCCAACGACAGCAGAATCTGCGATCCATACAGGGTAACGCCTGTCGGTGACAGCCCCACCCATGCACCCCCCATCAGCGCAATAAGAATAAATATCATTTCGCCGGCATACATGTTTCCAAATAGACGCAATGCGAGGGAAATCGGCTTGGCAATCAGGTTGACACCTTCCAGTAACAGGTTGACCGGCAAGCCCCACTTGCCAAACGGTTGCAATGTCAATTCACCGAGGAATCCGCCCACTCCCTTTATTTTTACGCTGTAGTAAAGGATTAGCAGAAACACCCCTATCGCCATGCCAAATGTGGCATTCGGATCGGCTGAAGGCACTATCCTGAAGAATGGAACGCCCAGTTCGCGCATTAGGAAAGGCACATAGTCCACTGGTATTAAATCCATCAGGTTCATCAAAAAAACCCAAAAGAAAATAGTCAGCGCCAATGGGGCGACCATATCGTTCTTGGCTGAAAATGAGCCGCGCACATTGCTTTCGACAAACTCGACTGACCACTCGCAAAAATTGCGTAGCCCGCTGGGAACGCCGGTGGAAATACTTCTGGCAGCGCGACGAAACACGAATAAAAACACGATGCCAAGCAACAAAGACACGATGAGTGTGTCGACATTTAAAGCCCAGAATCCCATGGCTTTGGCTTCCTCGTGAGTGTGGGCTATACCCCAAGCTCCATCCGGCAATTTACCATATGTCAGATTCTGTAAATGATGCTTGATGTATTCAGCAGATGTTTGTGCTTCACTAGACATTTTCGGTCGCTATCAAAGTCTAAAACTACTCAAAATAAATCGGCCAGCTAGAAATACCGCTTGGCCCATCACAAAACCACCCAATAGTGCCAGTGGCGATAACTTCAGCACTACAATGCTCAAGCAAAGCAGTGCGACGACCACCAAAAACCTTTCGGTGGCGTAAAAATACATGAGCCGTAATTGATGATGTGCTTCATGGGCAGGATGCGTAGCGGCCCGAACCATCCTCCATGCCAACAATACACCGTTGACTATGGATATTCCCCCACCGCTCAACACTGCTATCGCAAATTGCGGTGGGCCTTTTATGCTGTAAGCAATGCTCGCACCAAACAACGTGGCCAGCATCTGCAGCAAGATCACTTGGCGTGCAATTTTTCTCTCTTTGGCTTCAACATCCAAAAGCGCGGGGATGATAGCGGCGTTTCCCGGGGGTGTCAAACATTGTTGCTGCAAATCACCAAGCTCTTTGCTCAAGTTATTTGCTCTTTTTCAGCTTGTCCAGAATTTCTTCAAGCTGGTCATGGTTCGTGTATTCGATGATCAATTTGCCGGCACCTTTGTTGCCCGGCTTGATTTCCACGCGTGTCCCAAGATGCGCGCTTATCTCATCCTGCAAGCGCTGTGTGTCGCGGCTGAGTTTGTCAGCTTTCTTGTGTTTTTCCTTTTCAGGCTCGCCAGTTTGCTTCTGTACAAGTTTTTCCGCTTCGCGCACAGAGAGTTGTTCCATCACGATCTTATTTGCCAGTAATATCTGCTGAGCACTTTCCAGCGACAGTAATGCGCGGGCATGCCCCATATCCAGCTTGTTTTCCATCAGCATGTTCTGCACTGCTTTGGGTAGCTTTAATAGACGCAACAGATTGCTGGCGGCACTGCGTGATCGCCCTACCGCTTCTGCAGCTACATGATGAGTCATTTTGAACTCATCAATCAATCTCTGCAAACCTATCGCCTCCTCCAGCGGATTCAGGTTTTCACGCTGGATATTTTCAATCAGTGCCATTGCCAGTGCCGCATTATCAGGTACGCTGCGCACCAAAACCGGCACATGTGTCAGTCCCGCCAATTGCGCGGCACGCCAGCGTCGTTCACCCGCAATTATTTCGTAGTTGCTATCGGCTATTTGCCGCACCAGAATCGGCTGCATGATTCCCTGGGCCTTGATTGATGCCGCCAGATCATTCAGCGATGCTTCATCCATATGAGTCCGTGGTTGATATTTGCCCGGCCTGAGTAGCGTTACATTCAAATCACGCATCACCTCGTCTTTTTCGCTTTTGCCGCCTGATAACAATGCGTCCAGTCCGCGTCCCAATCCCTTGTGCAGCTTTGCCATAATAAATCCCTTTATACCGTTGCAGCTGGTTGCGCCGCGTTATTCAATAATTCCCCAGCCAAAGCCAGATATGCTTGTGTGCCTTTGGATAGTTTGTCGTGATACAACACCGGCACACCAAAGCTGGGCGCTTCCGCCAGGCGCACATTGCGCGGAATGACCGTGCGATAAACTTTGCTGCCAAAATGTTCTTGCAGTTGATCCGAGACTTGCTGCGCCAGCGCATTACGCGGATCAAACATGGTGCGCAGCAAACCCTCAATTTCCAGGTCAGGGTTCAGGTTGGCGCGCACTTTTCGGATGGTATTTACGAGATCGCTCAAACCCTCGAGCGCATAGTATTCGCATTGCATCGGGATCATCACTGACTTGGCCGCGCACAATCCATTCAAAGTCAATAAATTGAGCGCGGGCGGACAATCGATAAGCACAAAATCATATTCCTGGGCGACCGATTGCACCGCATCTCGCAGGCGCGTCTCGCGGTGATCAAGATCTACCAATTCGATTTCAGCTCCCGCCAAGTCTCGGTTGGCGGGTAGCAGGTCGTATTTTCCAGCTTCAGAGTAGATCCGTGAGTCACTAATTGTTTTGCTGCCCAACAATACTTCATAGATGCTGGCCTGCAAATCGCGTTTGTCGATGCCGCTGCCCATAGTGGCATTGCCCTGCGGATCAAGGTCTATCAGCAATACACGCTGTTTGGCCGCAGCCAGACTGGCGGCCAGGTTCACAGTGGTTGTGGTTTTCCCCACCCCGCCTTTCTGATTGGTTACAGCTAGTATCTTCGTCATGTTGCCTCGCTCCAGTTGCATGTTGCAATTATCAGGCTGCGTGCCGCTTGTATACCCGGCACCTGTAATGGTATGACACGATCTACCCTACACCCGCTTGGTATCCCCGCCAACTCTTGTTCCGCCGATCCTTTCATCGCCGCCCAGCGTCCGTGCTCAGACATGAGATGGCGCGTGCTGCGCAAAAAACCTCCCAATTCGGTATATGCCCGAGAAATGATTCCATCAAAGCGTTCTGCCGGCTGCCATTCTTCTGCGCGCGCGCAGTGTACGCTTGCGTTGGGCAATTCCAGTTCAATGATCGCCTGCTGTACGAAACTGGTTTTTTTGCTGTTGCTATCCAGCATTGCAATGCGCCAATCCGGCTGAGCTATCGCCAGGACCACTCCAGGCAATCCTGCGCCACATCCCACATCCAGCCACCGACCCGGCCACAGGTGTTTGATTACAGCAAGGCTATCAAGTAAGTGATGGCTTACCATTTGTTGCGGATCGCGGATCGCGGTCAGGTTATAGACTTTGTTCCACTTGTGCAGCAAGGCCAAATAATCTAGCAGTTTATTTTGCGTCTTCACGCTTAGCGCTATGCCCATTTGCTCAATACCGCTTTGCAATTCCTCCGCCAAGCTCATGCCAGTTTCTGTGCTGCATGAGTTTCGCGAAAACCACGTTTCAGGTGCACCAGCAGCAGGGAAATCGCCGCCGGGGTAATGCCGGAAATGCGTGCTGCCTGCCCTATTGTTTCGGGTTTGTACAAATTGAGTTTCTGCTGCACCTCGATAGAAAGCCCGCGCACCTCGCGATAGTCAAACACACTGGGTAGCTTTAGCGTTTCATATTGTTCATTACGTCCGATTTCGTCGCGCTGCCGTTCAATATAGCCGTGATATTTCGCCTGGGTTTCCACCTGTTCAGCGACTTTTTCATCTTCCACTCCGACACCCGCGCCGGGCAGGGTTAGCAGGCTGGCGTAAGTCACATCGGGGCGGCGCAACAACTCATGCAATGCATATTCACGCTCTATGGGCTTTCCCAGCACCCTGATTGCGTCTTCGATAGGCAAGTTACGCGGGTTAACCCAGGTGTTGCGCAAGCGCTCTTGCTCACGCGAAACAGATTCCCGTTTTCGCTCGAAAGCCTGCCAGCGTATGTCATCCACGATGCCCAAGTTACGGCCGATTTCAGTCAACCTCAAATCCGCGTTATCCTCGCGCAATTGCAAGCGGTACTCAGCCCGACTGGTAAACATGCGATACGGCTCGGAAACTCCGCGCGTGATCAAATCATCCACCAGCACTCCCAGATAGGCTTCATCTCTGCGCGGACACCACGCATCTTGTCCCCTGACTTGCAATGCCGCATTCAGTCCCGCCAACAACCCCTGCGCGGCAGCTTCCTCGTAACCGGTAGTACCATTTATTTGTCCCGCGAAGAACAGTCCATGAATCGCCTTGGTTTCCAGAGAACTTTTCAACCCGCACGGGTCGAAATAGTCATATTCGATCGCATAGCCGGGACGCAAGATATGGGCATTTTCCAATCCCTTGATGGAACGCACCAAATCCAATTGCACATCAAAAGGCAAACTTGTGGAAATTCCGTTTGGGTAGACTTCATGCGTAGTCAACCCCTCCGGCTCAAGAAATATCTGATGCGACGATTTATCGGCAAAGCGGGTGATCTTATCTTCGATGGACGGGCAGTAACGCGGGCCCACACCCTCGATCACCCCGGTAAACAATGGCGAACGATCCAGCCCGCCACGAATGATGTCATGCGTGCGCAGGTTGGTTTCGGTGATCCAGCAGGGCAATTGTTTCGGATGCTGGGCAGCGTGTCCCATGAAAGAAAACACCGGCATCGGATTATCACCCTGCTGCTCCTGCATGACCGAATAATCTATGGTTCGACCATCAATCCGGGGAGGCGTGCCCGTCTTTAACCGACCCATAGGTAATTTCAGTTCGCGCAAACGGTGCGCCAAACTGACGGATGGAGGGTCGCCGGCGCGGCCGGCCTGGTAGTTTGATTGGCCTATATGAATCAGTCCGGACAGGAATGTGCCCGTTGTTAATACCACGGTTTTCGAGCTAAAACGCAGGCCAAGTTGCGTAATTACTCCGCAGACTCGATCTTGTTCAACCAACAGATCATCCACTGCCTGCTGAAACAACCAGAGGTTTGATTGATTTTCAAGACGGGTTCGGATCGCTTGCTTGTATAGCAGGCGGTCGGCCTGAGCACGCGTCGCACGTACCGCCGGACCCTTGCTCGAATTCAAGATGCGGAACTGAATGCCACTTTCATCTGTAGCAGCCGCCATTGCCCCGCCGAGCGCATCCACCTCTCTGACCAGGTGCCCCTTGCCTATGCCGCCAATGGATGGGTTGCATGACATTTGCCCCAATGTTTCGATATTATGGCTGAGCAACAAAGTCTTGCAGCCTGAGCGCGCGCTGACCAAGGCCGCCTCGGTTCCTGCGTGCCCGCCGCCCACCACAATCACATCGAATACTTCAGGAAATTCCATGTCGCCACTGCTTTGAAAAGGACGCGCATCATACAACAGCCGGGCCGCAATCCCAAACATTGTGTTTCACGTGAAACAATATCGGCTATTTTCCGATGCAGAAACGGCTGAAAATCTCGCCCAGCAAATCATCCGGGGTGAATTCCCCGGTAATTTCATTCAGCGCATTTTGCGTCAGGCGCAACTCTTCGGCAAACAACTCCGCAGTAGCCAGTACAGTTTGCGCCTGGCTCAGGTGGACTTGCGCCAACTGCAAAGCTCGCAAGTGGCGCTCGCGCGCCATAAATGCGCCGCTTTCCTGATCACGCCATCCCACTGCATCCAGCAACCTGGAGTGCAGATCTTCCAGTCCCTCTCCGGTTTTGGCCGAAACAAAGACGGTTGGCTCATGCATTTCCGCATTAGCGGTTGCTTTGCCTGCCAATAGATCAGTCTTGTTATACACCAGCAGTCGCGGTATCTCCGCGGGAAGCGCGGCAAGAATTGCCTCATCGCCTGCCGTCATACCCTGGCTCGCATCCAGCAACAGTAGTATCAGATCGGCGCGGGACAAAGTCTGGTGGGTGCGTGCAATGCCCATGTTTTCTACTTCGTCTTGAGATTGTCGCAGCCCCGCCGTATCCATGATGTGCAACGGGACACCGCGAACCTGAATGACCTGACGGATTACATCTCGGGTAGTGCCGGGAGTATCGCTGACCAAAGCCAACTCCTCCCCGGATAACAGGTTCAGCAGGCTGGATTTTCCAACATTTGGCTGTCCGGCTATAACAACATGCGCCCCTTCACGCAGCAAACTGCCCTGTTTGGCGCTATCCAGTGTGATCTGTAATTTCAACTGGATGCGACTCAACAACACATCACGGCGCCCGAGATCCATCATGTCCACTTCTTCTTCGGGAAAGTCCAGCATTGCCTCTACCATCATGCGCAAATGGATCAGGTCGGTAAGCAGCCCATGAATGGCGGCGGAAAAATCTCCGCGCAAGGAGCGCATCGCGCTTTTTGCTGCCTCTGCGGTATTGGCATCAATCAGGTCGGCGACACTCTCTGCTTGGGCCAGATCGAGCTTGTTATTCAGGAAAGCGCGGCGAGTAAATTCACCTGGTTGCGCCAGGCGCGCTCCCAGATCAAGGCAGCGCTGCAATAACAATTGCAGCACAGCCGGGCCGCCATGGCCCTGCAGTTCCAAGACGTCTTCGCCGGTATATGAATGAGGTGCGGAAAAATACAAAGCGATGCCCTGATCCAGAACATCGCCCCTGTCATCCAGAAAGTTACCGTATGTTGCATGCCGGGGTTTGGGTAGGCTCCCCAGGATCCCGTTGGCTAATGCCCGGACGTTACGACCGGATATACGCACTACCCCAACCCCGCCCCGCCCCTGAGCAGTGGCAACTGCAGCGATGGTATCAGCGTTTGGCGACAGCACCTTTGCTTTCAGCTTCAGCTTCGGCTCGGCGTGTGATGAACCACTGCTGGGTAATGGATAGCACGTTATTCACGATGGAGTACAACACCAAACCTGCGGGGAAAAAGAAGAACATCACGCTGAATACGATAGGCATGAATTGCATGACCTTGGCCTGCATGGGGTCAGCCGGCTTGGGGTTAAGTCGCATTTGAATAATCATGCTCGCGCCCATAATAAGCGGCAGAATGTAAAATGGGTCTGGGGATGATAAATCAGTTATCCAGCCGAAAAATGGAGCATTGCGCATTTCGACGCTTCCCAAGATCGACCAATATAATGCGATAAAAACAGGAATTTGGATTACAACCGGCAAACACCCCCCCAATGGGTTTATTTTTTCGGTTTTATACAATTCCATCATGGCGCGATTCAACTGTTCGCGGTCATCGGCATACTGTTTCTTGATTTTTTCCAGCTTGGGTGCAACCAATCTCATCTTAGCCATTGAACGATAACTGGCCGCCGATAGAGGGAAAAATATTAACTTGATCAAAAAGGTGAGCAAAATGATGGAAACACCCCAATTACCTATCCAGGAATGAAACCATGACATGACCCAGAATATTGGAACAGCTATGATAGTCAGCCATCCATAGTCCACCGTAAGCCCAAATCCGGGTGCGATCTTATCCAGAGTTGCCTCGGTTGGGCCCGCATAAAGCCTGGAACTCTCGTTCGCCTTCTGTCCCGGATCAATAACCAGGCTTGGTAAAACCACCCCTACAGCATACAACCCACCATCAAGTTTATGCGTGTAATACTCGCGGTTGGTGTGTTCCTTGGGTAGCCAAGCTGAGACAAAGTAATGTTGTAAAATTCCTATCCATCCGTCGTCTGCTTGCTTTGGATAGTCCAACTTTCCCTTGTCGATGTCAGTGAATTTAACCTTTTTGAGCTTTTCCTTGTCCGTATAGACTTCCACGCCAGTGTATGTTGGCAAAAATCGAAGACTGCCTACTGGTGCTACACTATCCCGAATCAATTGAAAATAACTGCTGGCCGTAATTGGTTTCTGACCTACATTTTCCATTTCGTAGGTAACATCGATTACATAGCTGCCTTTGTGAAAAGTGATTACCTTCGTCACTTTAAGCTTGGAATTACCCTCTGCTTTCAGCCTGACCTGTAACTGTTCCGCATTGCCGGAAAGCTCATAGTGATCTTGTTCAGAAACAAATAGGGAATTGTGATTAGGAAGACCGGCCCCGATCAATCCGCTTTGTGCAAAGTAATTGTGGGTTCCATTGCCACGTTCAAATAGTACCAGAGGCTTACTCTTATCAAGGGTGTCAGATTGTTTCAGCAACGCTAAGTAGCTGATATCGCCACCAATTGTACTAATTTCTGATTCCAGAAAATCAGTTTTTACCTTGATAATTTTTCCGATATTCTGTTGGACAGGTTGCTGAACTATGTTTGCAGAACCAATTCCCGCCCCAGACAAAGCGGTTTGCTGGGGTCCGGCAGGGATTGCTGTCTGTGATGGTAATTCTTTGTTCGTTGTTGCGCTGTCATGAATCAGCTGAGGATGTTCATGGCGCTGCCATCCATCCCAAACCAACATCAATGAAAATGCGAAAATTAAAAACAAAAATATTCTTTGAAGATCCATGATCTAGCCTAATTTAGGGCGCGGGGTCGTATCCGCCGGGGTTCCAGGGATTGCAACGCAACAATCGTCTAATGCTGAGCCAACCCCCCTTCAATACACCGTGTTTCGCCACAACTTCACGGGCATAATTGGAGCAACTGGGGGTAAATCTGCAGGTTGGGGTGAAAAGCGGACTAATTAGATATTGATAGCCGCGTATCAGTGTAATTACTATTCTGCGCATCGGTTATTTACTTGGCTAAATAATTTGTCCAAACTGTCAATCCGCGAATAGACTTCCCGAGAATAATCGCGTCGCACCATTACAACCAAGTCCAAGTTACAAAGCTTGATTTGGTGGTGGCGAAAAACTTCCCGAATGATTCTTTTGGCACGGTTTCGATCTGCTGCATTAGGCAACAATTTTTTGCTTGCGACTATCCCAAGTCGGGCATTGTTCAGGCAATTACGAACAAAAAATATTTTGAAATGTTTATCCGCGATATTTTCAGCATGCATAACATGGTCAAAACCGTCCGCACGCAATAATCTACACGCGGCAGTAAATTGGGCAGAGATGCTAGACCGCGAGTCTGGCACGACCCTTGGCGCGACGCGCCCTGATAACGGCTCTGCCTCCGCGCGTCTTCATACGCACCAAAAAACCATGGGTGCGCTTTCTTTTGATTACTGATGGTTGGTAAGTACGTTTCATGTTTTCTTCCTCGGGTAAATCGTAAAGCGCGCTATTACAAAGCCTTACGGCATATGTGTCAAGTCAATTTTTACTTTATTGCCTGTGGATAAGTTTAGGCTTGCCCTGTAGAATGTGAAAACGTTCAAATTTGCTAAAATCTCATCGAATTCAACTATGCAGGACATTTCTTTTTGGGATTCATGCCTCAGCTCTTTTGAAAAGAGCTTGCCGCCACAACAATACAATTCATGGATAAGGCCCCTGCTTCTTAAGAGCGAAAATGGAGCGTTGGTACTGACAGCGCCGAACAGCTTTACATTGAAATTGGTTCAGGAACGTTTTTTACCTGAAATCAGCCGACAGGCAGGATTGGCTTTCAAGCCTGTTCCGCCGTTTGAGTTTCGTATACTCGAATCTACAGCGGTAAATAAATCACCGGAGCAAACCCCCCCTCAAAAAACAATTACCCCAATTGAAAGCAAACCCAAAATCGAAACATCTTTCAGGGGCTACGGGAAGCTAAACCCAAGCCTGACGTTTGAAAATTTTGTGATCGGTAAAGCCAATCAATTGGCCTTCGCTGCAGCAACGCAAGTAGCTGGATTACCTGGCGTATCGTATAACCCGCTGTTTATATACGGTGGTGTTGGTTTAGGTAAAACACATTTATTACAAGCAATTGGTAATCAAATTCGGCTTAACAACCCACAATCAAAAATTTCCTATATGCATGCTGAAAGGTATGTAGCAGACGTTGTTCGTGCCTATCAAACAAATAAATTTGAAGAATTCAAACAGTTTTACCACTCGCTTGACGTGTTGTTAATTGACGATATTCAATTCTTTGCCGGCAAGGCTAAAACACAAGAAGAATTCTTCTATGCATTCAATACCTTGGTTGACTCGCATAAGCAGGTTATTCTGACCAGCGATACATTTCCAAAAGAAATAACCGGGTTAGAAAGCCGTTTAGTATCGCGATTCGGTTGGGGATTAACCGTTGCAATCGAGCCCCCGGAACTGGAAATGCGCGTAGCTATTCTATTGAAAAAAGCGGCCATTAGCGGCTACTCACTTAATGATGCCGTCGCTTTTTTTATAGCAAAACATGTAAATTCAAATGTTCGTGAACTCGAAGGTGCATTAAAACGAGTAGAGGCTTATGCAAAATTTCACAAGCGAAATATTTCCGTCGATACGGCGAGAGAATCGTTAAAGGATATTTTGGTTGCGCAAAGCAGGCTGGTTTCCATAGATAACATCCAAAAAACAGTTGCTGATTATTACAGGATTAAAATGGCAGAGTTGCTATCAAAGAAGCGCACTAGAAACCTGACTAGACCCAGACAAATAGCCATGTCGATAGCCAGGGAGTTAACTACTTTAAGTTTGCCTGAAATTGGAAACTCGTTTGGCGGAAAAGACCATTCGACAGTCATTCATGCATGTAAAACGATATCTTTATTGAGAGTTTCTGATACAACCATAGATGCAGACTATAAAATATTATTACAAACGTTGCGTGGATAAGGCGGTGAAAATTCTGTTGATAAAATGTGCATAGAAAGCATAACAGACGATCACGAAAAGTTATAAACATTGATCTACTCATTAATCAACAACTAATCCGCAAGAATTTATATTTATATCTTGTTGTTTTAAGTTGGTTTATTTAACTTATTAACAAATATCACCGTTCATTATTAGTACTATTAGGAATTTATATATGTTTATTGATAAAACAGAAAAAGAAACCATACT
>DIYV01000050.1 GCA_002429165.1 Gallionella sp. UBA6045
GATGATAGTGTGGATTACCCATGCGAAAGTAGGTCATCGTCAGACTCCTTATAAGCAACAGCGCCCCTCCATAAATGGTGGGGCGTTTTTGTTTTATAGCAATCTGAAATTGTGCGATGTGCATCTGCCATACCAGCAGAACACGGAGTATACGCAATACGGAAATCTGATCAGGCCGGTCACTCGACCAGGATGGACTTGCCCCATGGATGCCGCAGTCAAACGTATCGCGCCGCAAGCGCAGTGCTATCAGCGCCGCCGACCCGAGAAAACGCTCTGGTACCGCACTGTTCAGACGCACTTCGAATAGTGGCTGGCGCTCTCCGGCGGGCAAGGCGATGAATCACCGCCCGCCCATGTCGAACAGGTATTTCGCCGCTATCTCGATTGCGGCATTCTTGCGAACGGCTTTGCCCGCGCCCACTGCGACGAATGCGGGCACGACTTCCTCATCGCTTTTTCGTGTAAAGGGCGCGGTGTATGCCCTTCGTGTAACACACGGCGCATGGCCGAAACCGCCGCCCATCTGACTGATCACGCCTTTCCGCGCCTGCCGGTGCGCCAGTGGGTACTCTCCGTGCCCAAGCGTCTGCGCTATTTCTTGCAAGGAGATACCGCCCTGCAAGGCGCTGTGCTGCGCATCTTGTTGCGCTGGGTGGAACGCTGCTTGCGCGAACACAGCCCCGGTTGCAACACCAAAGCTCGTATTGGGGCTGTCGCCTTCATCCACCGTTTTGGATCGTCCCTAAACGCACACGTCCACTTTCACTACTGCATCGTCGATGGGTTGTTTCAGCCTGCTGCAAATATTGGCGATACAGCCGATGCTGCCGACGCGGCTGATGAAGTAGCGGTCGTGGACTTTCATGCGACGACCGGACTGGATGCCGTCGCCATAGCCAAAGTGCAAGCGCAGGTGCGGCAGCGCATCCTCCGCGCCTTTGTCCGGTGCGGCTTGATAGGCAAGGGTGATCGTGAAGAGATGATGGGCTGGGAACACGGCGGCGGGTTCTCTTTGGATGCCTTGGTGTGCATCGGTGGCACCGACCGAGCAGGGCTGGAACGTCTGCTGCGCTACTGCGCCCGTCCACCCTTCGCGCTGGAGCATCTGCACCCGCTGGATGCCGAGCATCTGATCTATCACAACCCCAAGCCCCGCTCCGACAGCCCGCGCGATCTGGTGCTCACGCCGCTGGAGCTGATCGACAAAATCGTCGCGCTGGTGCCGCCACCCCGTGCGCATCGCCATCGCTACTACGGCGTGCTGGCGCCCAATTCACCGATGCGTGCCGCCGTCACAGCATTGGCGCCGATGCCTGTGATCGTGCCGCTGGCAGTAACGGCAGCCAATTCGGAAGAGACACCACCCCACCGTGCCGCATCGCATTATCTGTGGGCGATGTTGCTGGCGCGCGTCTACGCAGGACGCTCTGCCGCCGGTCTGCCCGATTTGTCAGGCACAGATGAGGATCATCGCCTTCATTGCCGATGCCTATACCGTGCGGAAGATACCGGATCACCTCGGCGATTCGGCGCAGCCGCCGAGAATTGTCCGGGCGCGCGGGCCACCACCGCTGCGGAATCTTCAACGGCAGTTAAGCGCGACCCTCAATGGGATTCGTCGGCACACCCTGTCGCAGTTCGAGTTCGATCAGCGCATCGTTTGGTGAAGCGTCATTTTTTTCACCTTGGGTAGGCTTGTGCGCTGGTTTTGCGTGCGTCGTTTTTTTGCGTTGACGTAACCTATTCTTATTCTCTTATTCATGAGAACGGGCGAAGTGCGGAATCTGTCATGGTTTTGACCATGAAAATCGGATTGGCGAGGGGATGTGAGGCGAAATTGGTTTGAATTGTGCGGTTCAATTACCTATCCATTCATCAGGCTATGTTCACGAGACCCAGCAATTTCAGCCTCTGCACCTTTCCGGATGGCCCCTTGGGTAACTCTTCAACGAAGTGAAAGTATTTCGGTGTTTTGTAGTTACCCAGCGTGTCCTGGCAATATTCCCGCAATTGTTCCTCAGTGCATTCCTGTTCCGGCTTAAGGACCACGCAGGCCATGATTTCCTGGCCGTAGTTATCGTCCGGGATGCCGACAGCTGCTGCTTCCAGCAGTGCTGGATGCTTAAGCAGGGCCTCGTCGATCTCGCGGGGGGCGATGTTCTCGCCACCCTTGATGATCAACTCCTTTAGTCGGCCGGTGACGAAGAAGAAGCCATCTTCATCCATATGTCCAAGGTCCCCGGTATACAGCCAGCCAGCCGGCGTCAGCGCTTTGGTAGTCTCTTGTGGATTCTTGTAGTAGCACTTCATGACGTTGGGGCCGCGCACCATGATCTCGCCGGTCTGCAGTGGTGGCAAAACTGCGCCATCTGCATTGACAATGCGCGCCTCATTGCCGAAAGCCTGGCCAGGGCTGCCAATCTTCCGTTTTGCGGGATCGAGAGGATTGGAAAAACAGGGTGCTGCCGTTTCCGTGAGTCCCATGGTTTCGATGATGCCGATGCCGAACTTCTCTTCAAACGCACGGTGATGACTGGGTGCCAGCGGTGCCGAAGCAGACCGGCAGAAGTGCACGCTGGAGATGTCTAATCCTTTGTCTTTCGGTGATTGGCCGTTGATCAGATAGGCGATGATGGTCGGCACCACGTTGATCCATGTGCAACGATATGCCGCGACCGTGTCCCAGAATGTGGTGGCGCTGAATCGTTTCAGCAACACCAGACTGCCACCATGCACCAACGGTGACATGGTCGTGACGATCTGGGCATTGATGTGATACAGGGGCAACGCCGCCATGACGCGGTCGATTTCTGTCAACTGATGCGCGAGCGAGACATTCTCTCCACCGGATATCACTGAACGGTTTGTCAGCACTACGCCTTTTGGCGTGCCGGTGGTGCCGGAGGTGTACATCATCAGCGCGTCGTCATCTTCGGCAACTTCTGGCCACAACGGCAACGCCTCGACTACGTCCGGGCTATCGATAAATTCCACGCAATCTGGATCAACAACGATCACCTTCACCGACCGCATAATTTGCTCCAGCGCCTGATTCACGCGCTCGACCTGATCGGGCGAAACAAAGATGATCTGCGTATCGCAATGATCGATCACATAGGCAAGTTGCGTCGGTTGAGCAAGCAAATTGACAGGTGTAACGCAAAAACCGCTGTACATTACACCGACAAAAAGCCGGCAGGTCTGGTAGCCGTTGGGCATCAGCAGCGCGATCTTGTCGCCCGGCTTGGCCCCATGTTCCTGGAGATAACGGGCCAACCGGCGTGAGGCACGCTGCAATTCGCCGTAACTCATCGTCTGTCCGGATTCAGATGAGATCAGATAGGTAGCGTCTGGTCGCGTTGCTGCCTGGTGGTCTACTTGTTTTCGAACGGTGGATTCCATTTCCGGATTCTTTCGTGCGGGTCAATAAGCAGCGCTCTTATGCACCGTGCCGTTTCAGGTATTCGCCGAAAATCTCTTCTTGTGTTGGCATCCGCAAGGGAATCTTCCGGGCGATCCGCGTGGTGTTCATGTACTGCCGGTAAGTCATGTTGTCAGAAAAGTTGTTACCGCCCCAGGTGCCGCAGCCCATCGACAGCGAGAATGGCAGACCGTTGTCAAATGCCCCCCCGGTGGCGAAGCAGTGCGCCTGATTGACGATTACCCGACGNNGGTTCCAGACCAAGACGCAGGATGTTGGTGTCATCCGCCGAGTGAATCCCAACCGAATGGCCGGCGCCCTGAAAGTCATAGATATCGCTAACCAGTTGACATGCGGCATCGAAATCCTTCGCACGGTAAACCGTCAGCACCGGTGAAAGCTTTTCGCCCGAAAAGGGGTACGCAGGACCGGTGCCGTTTTCCTCGACCATCAGAAAGCGAACCTTGGCAAAGCGTTCATCGGTCAGCCCTGCAAGTTGGGCGATCTTCGTGGCCTTCTGCGCAGTGATGGCACCGGACAACTTTCCGCTCGGCCACATGGCCTCTTGGAGCGTGATTTTTTCATCGGCTGTCAGCAGGATTCCGCCAGCCGCTTGCAGGGCCGCTATCGCATCCGCGTAGACGCCATCGAGAATGACCACGCTGTTCTCGGAAGAACAACTGGTTGCATTATCGAAAGTCTTCGAGGCAGCGATCGCCTCGGCGGCTTCCGCAAGATTGGCGCTGAGGTCGATGATCGAGGCAACGTTGCCGGCACCCACGCCGAAGGCTGGCGTGCCGCAGGTGTAGGCAGCGCGGATATTGTTTTGCGAACCGGTAGCGACGACGAGATCGGCCTGCTTCATCAGTTCCTGCGTCGATTCCTTGGTGACCGGCGCCGGCAGGCACTGAACGAGATCCGTCGGCAGACCGAGTTTCTTTAGTTCTGTATGGATATAACCCACCAGAGTTTCAGCAGACGACAGGCCCTTCGGTGAGGGGGCGACGATGACGGCATTGCGGCACTTGAGTGCATTGATCACTTTGTTGGCCGGCGTCGCCGCCGGGTTGGTCGAGGGCGTAATGGCGGCCAC
This sequence comes from Gallionella sp. UBA6045, assembly GCA_002429165.1. Classification (GTDB taxonomy): domain Bacteria; phylum Pseudomonadota; class Gammaproteobacteria; order Burkholderiales; family Gallionellaceae; genus Gallionella. Next base: position 4,518 of record DIYV01000050.1, read on the forward strand.
CACGCCGACTGGGCGTGCGATCTCGACCAGGCCGAGCTCCGGATACTCAGCGACGATACCGACCGTTTTTACGCCCTTGAGGTCACGCAGCAGGCCAAGCGTCTTGCGGTAATTCTTGGTGATTTTGTCCTCGACATCGCCGAGGCCGGTATCGCGCACCGCCATATCAGCGAGCAGGCGGTTACGCCCCGGCTCCATGATGGCCCATCCGGCTGCGAGTACCGCCTCGTCGACTTCTGCCTGAGAGCATCGCTCGAAAGCGCGTTGTGCCACCCGGGCGCGGTTGATCAACGCCGCCACAGTGACTTGGGCTGCAGAAAGTGGTACGGTTGCGGTTTGTTCATTTGCCACGACTTGCCCCTCTTTACGACTAAACGATGCCACATGGCATTAATTATTTATGGAAATAATCTTTTCGATTTTAGAACTCTAATCGAGTTTCGAGCGCCACGTCAACATAAAACTCAAAAAATGGAATATATATTTTCAATATATAGATATTAGACGGGTTTCAATTGCGGGTGGGTATGTGTATGCTTCAGTCTAATTTCATTGCATAGTCGGAAAGTCTCATGAGCGACCATTCCTTACCATCATCAGCTGCGGCACTGCGTGCCTTTGCCATTACGGATGTGGTCGTGCGGGCTGCGCGACCTGTGCCGCTATCCGAAATTGCCGAGCAATGCGGGCTGCCGGCTCCCACCGTATTCCGGATTTTGTCGATGCTTGAAGGCGCCGGCCTCGTGCTGCGCGAACCCACCGGGAAAACCTATAGCGTTGGCCATCGACTGGCACGCTTCGGCCTCGAAATCATGACTAATAATTCGGTGCGCGCCGAGCGCCGCGTCATCCTGCGCAAGGTGGTCGACGAAATCGGCGAGACCTGCAACCTTGCCATGCTCAATGGCGACGAGATCGTCTACATCGACCGCGTCGAGACCGACTGGTCGCTCAAGGCTGAACTCAAGCCCGGTTCGCGCGTGCCCCTGCACTGCACATCGAGCGGCAAGCTGTTCCTCAGCCAGATGCCCAAGGCCAAGCGGCGCAGGATGCTGGAGTCACTGAGCCTCAAGCGCTATACCGACAACACGATTACTGACATGAACATGCTGGAGTCCCAACTCGAACGCATTGCTGTGACTAAGGTCGGACTGAACAACGAGGAGTTTCAGGCTGGCGTGATTGGTGTTTCCGTCCCAGTCATGGATGACAAGGGCCACATGATCGCTAGCGTAGCCCTGCAAACTCCGGTGGCACGCCTGCCAATGAGCCGTGCCATGGAATGTGTGCCCCGCTTGCAACAGGCCGCTGCCGCCATGGCCGCGACTTTCTTCGAGGAGCAATAAGTCCACCTTAGTACTGTCGCGAGCAGAACAACCCTTGCAGCAACTTCCACCGAACAAGTCGGTGCTGGCGGGACGGCGCCGCTTCGGGCTTCAGTTCAGACTGTGTCGCATAGTTTCCACTCCGCTGTATCGATTGGCACGTAAGCCTCCACAGCCGCAGTTGCAACGACATGCGTGGTGCCCAGTTCGGGATCATGCACATTCAGCCCGCCCCGTACGGCGGTGACTTGCGCATAACCGCGTGGCAGTTCGGCGGCGACCACTGCGGTATCGACCTTGTCCGGTTCCTTCACGCCGATGGTGACCTGTACGCGCATCGCGCGATGGTCTATTTCCAGAGTACGGAACAGGACGATGGATGAATGATGCAGGGCGTCCTGCACGGCGCGGCAAGCAGCCTTGGTGTAGTCCTCGCCGTAAAGATCGTTGCCGCTGCCGGTTTCGAGAATAATTCTTTTTTCAGTCGCTGAAGTCATTTGACCACCTCCATGTCAAAGGAAACGATGACCGCCGCGTTGGCGATAATATTAAGGCCATCACGATGCGGCTTGGGGATGTCCAATCCGCCATGCACCACCCGAATGGACAGCTGACCATAGGGAAAAACCTTGAGAATCTGTTTGACATCCACTTCTTCAGGTTTCTGCACGCCGATTTCCACATCGATGATCATGGCTGCCTTGGGAAAGCCGAAGGCCTCGGCAACAGTCAGCGAATTGTGCCAGAGCGCATCACGCACCGCCCGTTCGGCGGCTGCGGTGTAATCCTTGCGTCGTATCGAGTGCCCCTGGCCGAACTGCACTACCATGCGTTTTTTTGCCATACCTGCTCCTTAATTTAGCGTCGGTGTTTTCTGCCGATCAACCGCACGATTTCATCAAACAGCGCGTTGTCCAGCGCTTGTGTCATGTCAGTCGCCAGATTATTCAGGTAAAAGGGGCTTAGGTCGAGGCCAACCCCGAGGCCCATGATTTCAACTGCACCTTCCCGCTCGCGCTGGGCCACCACGTCCTTGAGATGGTTGTCGAGGTAGAAAGTATCGTTGGCGCGTCCAGTCGCTGCGTCGTTTGGGCAGCCGTCGGATACTACGATCAGGATGCGGCGTGGTTCGCTACGTGAAAGCATGCGCTGGCAGGCCCAGTCAACCGCCTCGCCGTCGATGCCTTCGCGAAACAGGTCGGCCTTTAGCAAGGCGGCAACGCCGGTGCGCGAACGTCGCCAGCTGCGACCTGCATGCTTGAACACCATGTGGCGAACTTCGTTGAGTCGGCCCGGATGCGCGGGTTCGCCCGCCCGTCGCCAGTCCTTCCAGGCGCGCCCGCCGTTCCACGTGCCCGTGGTAAAGCCCAGCAATTCGGAACTCACACCGGCCATGTCCAGTGCGCGTAGCAGGATATCGACCAGCGTTGCCACCGGCTCGATGTGCGCCTTCATCGAGCCAGAGCAGTCCACCAAAATACTCACCAGACAATTGGATATCGGAGTGAAGCGATCCTGCCTGAATACCCGGCGTTCAGCCGGAGAGCTGATCAGTTGCGCCAACCGGCCGCCATCGACGATGCCCTCCTCTTCGCCGAACAGGCATCCGTCGTTGGCGGGCTCGGCCAACATTGCGCGCAGCAGGCGGGCCAGCCGCGGTACATTGATGCCTTGCGCGGCCACCCGCTTGTCGAGTATTTCGCGATATTCGCGCAGCATGGTCTGTCGCACCAGCGTCTGCGCCTCGACTTCGATGTCGTAGCAGGTGGTGTAAGCCTGATAGGTTTGCGACGCTTCGGCAAACACCTTGCTCTCGCCACTGAGGGCAAGCGCGGGGGCGTCGCCTTCGCCCTCTTCGAAATCGAGCAGCAGCGCAAATCGGCTGGCGGCTTCTCCAACCTCGTGATCTACCAGCGAAGTGTTCCAGTTACCGCCCCCTCCCTGCTCACCTTTAGTCATATCGCTGATTGTCCGGGCGATTTCCAGGGCGTAGGGAGCGAACTGCCGCTGGTCATGGCGAAAACGGCGCAGACCAGCCAACGGGCTGCCGATACTCGAAGCCAGATTGAAGCGCGTGCTTTCGATGTAGTCCTCGGTTTCTTCCAGCACATGCTGGGCTGTCAGCCGCGACCAGCACACTTGCGCCACCGTATAGAACAAGATGCCCAACCGTCCTTTAGCAAGTCCAGCGCGATAAAAATCCCGCGACCAGTGCTCAAAGCGTTGCAGAACGTTGTGACGCATGCCCGGCATGTCATCGCGCACCAGCGTTTCGACACGCATCTGTTCGAGCCACTCGAACATCAGGCGGGCGATGGGATCCTCAACTCCCGGACAGAATTCGCGCTGAATCGCCGGATCGGAATACAGCAGGCGCAGTGCCGTGGCGTCGGTCGCGCCGCGGCACTCGGCAAAGTCGTCCTCGTCGGTATCGACGCGCAAATGCGGCGCATGCAGCGGAACCCGTCGCGCCCCCTGATGCAGTTGCCGACCGCGATAGTGCAGGTCGACGTCACCGGTGAGGGCGCGCAGGGTGGCGGCACAAAGTTCCTCGACTCGTTGCTGCCGCTTGGCGCGTTGTTGAGCACTGGCGGTCACGATTTGCGCTCCGACGTGTGATATACCAAAACCATACAACAAAAATACGGCTCCGGCAGGACGGCGGCATTTACCCTGAAAAAATCTCTCATCGCATCAGGCCATGCCGGATAACGACGTCCAGCGGCACGGCCCAACCGACCGCAATAAATTTTCTGACGGGACGAAAGAGCAGAATCCAGCCCGCGTAGCCGATCAGATAAAATCAGGAACGTGGCACCAAATCCAGTCAACCCGCATAACGTATAGGCCACAGTGGTGATCATGACTAGGCTGATCAGAAGCTGGTGAGAAGGCAGGTCCATTATAATATATGAGCATTTCAAGCCCAAAAGCTCAGGATCGCCCGGCCTCTTTCATCCAGGATTCATCGAGTTCTTCGTTGAAACAGCGCTGGTAATACTCGGCGACGATGGGACGCTCGCTTTCGTCGCACTTGTTGAGGAAGGAAAGACGGAAGGCCAATGCCGAATTGAGGAATATCTCGCAATTCTCTGCCCAAGTGATGACTGTGCGCGGCGACATCAGCAGCGAAAGATCGCCCACCGCAAAGCCCTTGCGCGTCAGTTCCGCCACCGCCACCATCGAGCGGATCAGTCTGCGACCATGATCGTTGTCCTTGCCTGGCACTCGCGCCAATACGATGGCAACCTCTTCTTCGGCCGGCAGGTAGTTCAGCGTGGCGACGATGTTCCAGCGGTCGATTTGCGCCTGGTTCAACATCTGCGTGCCGTGATACATGCCGGACAGGTTGCCCAAGCCGACTGTATTCGACGTGGCGAACAATCGGAAACTGGGATGTGGGCGGATCACGCGGTTCTGGTCGAGCAGGGTGAACTTGCCATCGCGTTCGAGGATGCGCTGGATGACGAACATCACGTCCGGCCGGCCGGCATCGTATTCGTCGAAAATCAGCGCCACCGGCCGTTGCAATGCCCAGGGCACGATGCCCTCCTGAAATTCGGTGACCTGCTGTCCATCGCGCAGCACGATCGCATCCTTGCCTACCAGGTCCAGGCGGCTGATGTGGCCATCAAGATTCACTCTTACGCAGGGCCAATTGAGGCGTGCCGCGACCTGCTCCAGGTGGGTTGATTTTCCCGTGCCGTGCAGGCCCTGTACCATGACCCGACGATTGTGGGTAAAGCCGGCGAGTATCGCCAAGGTGACGTCCGGATTGAAGCGATAGACCGTATCCACCTCGGGCACATGATCGTCACGCTCGCTGAAAGCCGGCACCAACATGTCAGAATCGATGCCGAACACGTCGCGCACCGAAACCTGCTGATCGGGTTGAATCTGGCTGATGTTGGTCATGTGCCGGTCCGGTCCGCCGAGATCGCTTCGGCGTCGATTGCAGCGATGGCATTCGCCGCGCGTTGCAGGGCAGGAAGAAGCTGGATTGCCTTATCAGGGGAAAGACGCATCACAGGGGCCTGGATCGCGATGCCGATGTTCGAGCGACCACCCGCTCGGGGCACCAACATGGCGATGCAGAACAGCCCGGGTAGAAACTCCTCGTTGTCGATCGCATATCCGTCGCGATTGATCTTTTCGATCTCACGCTCCAATGCTTCGAGGTCGGTCAGAGTGCGCGGTGTGTATTGTTCCAGCGGTGCGTGTTCAAGCAGGCGCCGCCGCTGGCCAGGAGACATCTGGCCGAGGAAAAGCTTGCCGCTGGCCGAGCAGTGTGCCGGTACGCGCGATCCCGGGTGCAAATAGAAGCGCAGCGGCGCCGAGGTCTCCACCCGGTCGAGATAGAGCACTTCGCTGCCGGACAAGGCCGTGATATTGCAGTTTTCGCCGACCTCCTCGACCAGTTTGCGTAGTACCGCATGGCGCGCGCCATGTACGGTGTTGTTGAGCAGCAAGGCTTCGGCTAGACGGCGTAATCGCAAACCGGTGCCGTAATGGCGGCCATCGCTTTCCCTTTGCAGCATGCCGGCGCTCTCCAGTTGCTGGAGCATGCGGTGCAGAGTCGGCTTGGGCAGGCCGGTTTCCTCGACCAGGCCTTGCAACGTAAAGAACTGGTTCTTGCCGGCGATCACTTCCAGCAACGCAAATAGACGCAATGCCGGCGTGTGGCCGTCAATACGTTCCGGTTCAGAGAACCGCGTACGATCTGTTTTATTCATGATTCATGGCAACCGGAATTTTCAATAGTGAGACAACATGTCTCGCATTATAATACTATTTCTTGACAATTAGTATTTTCGACTCTAGAGTATACGATATTCTATATATCGGAATTTATAGTTCCGTTTATTATGATTTAAATTTCGAGGAGATTTTTTGATGAGCAAGTCTGACAATCGCACCGTGCCGGTAGGTCCAACCCGCATGACCCCTTCTGAAGCTTTCGTTGAAACCTTGGTCGCCAACGGCGTCACCGATATGTTCGGCATCATGGGTTCGGCCTTCATGGATGCCATGGACATCTTCGCGCCGGCGGGCATCCGACTGGTCCCGGTGGTCCATGAACAGGGCGCCGGTCACATGGCCGACGGCTATTCGCGCGTCTCCGGTCGCCACGGCGTGGTCATCGGCCAGAACGGTCCCGGCATCAGCAATTGTGTGACTGCCATCGCCGCAGCCTACTGGGCACATTCGCCCGTGGTCATCATCACGCCGGAAACCGGTACCATGGGCATGGGCCTCGGCGGCTTCCAGGAAGCCAACCAGCTGCCCATGTTCCAAGAATTTACCAAGTACCAGGGTCATGTGAACAATCCCAAGCGCATGGCCGAATTCACCGGCCGATGCTTCGACCGCGCCATGAGCGAGATGGGCCCTACCCAGCTCAACATTCCGCGCGACTACTTCTATGGCGACATCACTTGCGAAATTCCCAAGCCCTCGCGTCTCGATCGCGGCCCCGGCGGCGAAAACAGCCTCAACGAAGCGGTCGAGCTGCTCGCCACCGCCAAGTTTCCGGTAATCATTTCCGGCGGCGGCGTGGTGATGGCCGATGGTGTTGAGGAATGCAAGGCACTGGCCGAGCGTCTGGGCGCACCGGTGGTGAACAGCTATCTGCACAATGATTCCTTTCCGGCGAGCCATCCGCTGTGGTGCGGCCCGCTGGGCTACCAAGGTTCGAAAGCGGCGATGAAGCTGATGGCTCAAGCCGACGTGGTGATTGCGCTGGGCTCGCGCCTCGGACCCTTCGGCACGCTGCCACAGCACGGTATGGACTACTGGCCGACCAAGGCCAAAATCATCCAGATCGATGCGGACCACAAGATGCTTGGGCTGGTGAAAAAGATTTCCGTCGGCATCTGCGGCGACGCCAAGGCTGCGGCAGTGGCGCTGACGCAGCGCCTGGCCGGACGCACGTTAATCTGCGACGCCACCAAAACCTCTCGCTTCGAGACGATCAAGGCAGAGAAAGCGGCTTGGGAAAAGGAGCTCGATGAGTGGACCCATGAGCGCGACCCCTACAGCCTCGACATGATAGAAGAGAACGCCAAGGAGAAGACCTTCTCCGGTGGCGAATATCTGCATCCGCGTCAGGTGTTGCGCGAACTGGAAAAGGCCATGCCACCGGATGTAATGGTGTCTACCGACATCGGCAACATCAATTCGGTGGCCAACAGCTACCTGCGTTTCGAAAAACCGCGCAGTTTCTTTGCCGCCATGAGTTTCGGCAACTGCGGCTACGCCTTTCCGACCATCATCGGCGCGAAGGCAGCCGCACCGCATCGCCCGGCGGTCTCCTATGCCGGCGACGGCGCTTGGGGCATGAGCCTGATGGAAACCATGACCTGCGTGCGCCACAACATTCCGGTCACCGCCGTTGTGTTCCACAATCGCCAGTGGGGTGCGGAAAAGAAAAATCAGGTCGACTTCTACAACCGCCGTTTCGTCGCCGGCGAGCTCGACAACCAGAGCTTTGCCGATATTGGACGCGCGATGGGCGCCGAGGGCATCACGGTGGACAAACTCGAAGACGTTGGCCCTGCGCTCAAAAAGGCCATCGACATGCAGATGAACGAAGGCAAGACCTGCATCCTGGAGATCATGTGTACCCGGGAACTGGGCGATCCGTTCCGTCGTGATGCATTGTCCAAGCCTGTTCGGCTCCTCGAAAAGTACAAGGATTACGTCTGAACGGCTTGTCATCCGGGTATTTGTAGCGAGCACCCTCGGCGCGGTTGATCCATGACTCTCGACTGGGTCGGTCGGTAATTTACCACAGCGACGGCATGGTGGGTCACGTTCACCATGTTTCCAGGAAAGGATTTACGAGGTCAGCAATGAACAAGCATCACCATCTCGACAAGCTCATCGGCGACGCGCTTTCGCTTCCATCGCCCCGCGTCGCCGTATGTTTTCCATGCAGCGCAAGCTCGATCGAAGCGGCAGTCTCGGCTCAGCAAATGGGGCTGATTCAAGCCATCATGATCGGACCTCGCAAACGGATCGAAGCGATTGCCGCCAAGAGCGCCATCGACATCACCGGAGTCGAATTCGTCGAAACAGGCGACGATCCCGTAGCGGCAGCACAGAAGTCGGCCGAGCTGTGCCGTGCCGGAAGTGCCAACGTCATCATGAAGGGAAGCCTGCATACCGATGAATTGCTCGGCACCGTTGTCAGCAAGGAAGGCGGCTTGCGGACCAGTCGCCGCATGAGCCACGTATTTGTGTTCGACCTCCCGGATCAGCCAAAACTATTGCTGATGGCGGATTGCGTCATCAACATCAACCCGGGTCTGATGGAAAAGCGCGACATCATTCAAAACGCGATTGACGTGGCGCATGCGTTGAGTATCGACCTCCCCTATGTCGCCATCTTGTCGGCGGTGGAGATGATCAATCCGGCAATTCCGGGAACCATCGATGCGGCGGCGCTGTGCAAAATGGCGGAAAGAGGGCAAATTACAGGCGCGGTTGTCGACGGCCCGCTGAGTTATGACATTGCTATTTCCATAGAGGCGGCGCGCATCAAGGGCATCAACTGGCCCCAAGCCGAACGGCCGGACATACTGATCATGCCGAACCTGGAAGCCGGAAACATGCTCTACAAGCAGATGGTTTATGTCGCGAAAGCGGAGTGCGCAGGTATCGTGCTGGGCACGAAAGTTCCGATCGTGCTTACTAGTCGCACCGACTCGCCCAAAGCCCGGGTCGCCTCCTGCGCGCTTGCGATCATTCATGCAAACGCGATGGAGCGGAACAAATTGGCGGACTAGGTTTCGGCAGCGCTTACAGTTTGGCGACGCCAATCCTATGGCATATATACAGGGAGTGATTTGATGAAGCCCAATGTGACCCAATTGAACTTCGTCTATCTTGGTGGCAGCGCGACTGCCAAGATATATGGACCCACTCCGGCAAACGCTTTTGATCGCCGTCCGCACTTGGCCATTCATATCAGTTTCACGGTGCACAGCGATCGGCCGAATTTCGAGCAGGCGACTCAGGATCTGGTATCGCTCCCAATCGCTAACGCGATACCCTACTTGCGCGTGGAATTTCTTTCGGATTCGCCGATGTAAACGAGTCGCGACCTGAACTAGCTACATCCAAGTGAGTATCGGGACAAGCTGACCAAAACAATAGCGAAAATGGTCACCGTAGCCTTGGAAACAAATGATGCTGGCTGTTGAAGCCTACGTTAACTTCGCTACGCGGTAATTGCGGAAAAAAGCCATCGCGGTGAAACAACCGGTTGTGTAGTTTCAGGCATTGGCATTCAAGTTGCCAACCAAGCCTCTCGCCACAAAGTCACGGGATGTGTCGGCCGACGCAACCGTGGTTCGATCACAGCCTTAAGCCAGGTGAGCGGCACCCGCGAAAACCGGCGAGAGTCGTGGAATGAATCAAGACATGCTTCTAGCGACTCCGTTCTCTGCGCGATGAGACGCAAACCCTTGCGGACGAAAAGCAAATGCGAATGCCCATGTCCCACCGCGGCGAAGGTCAGGCGCTTGCCGGAAACAGAACCTGTCTCATCGCGTCGGCCGCAACACGCAGGTCGGGCACGCCGGCCAAAAGTTCATCCAGAGACATGCGCGCGGTAGGCGCATGGCAGGCGATGGCAGCCACCAACTTGTTATCACTACCTCGTACCGGCACTGCCACGGCAACCATGCCGCGGACGAACTCCTCATTATCTATGCCGACATTCCGTTTGCCTATCTTTTCCAACTCGATCTCGAGTTCCTGGCGGTCAATAATCGTATGTGGCGAGGAGCGGGTCAATGGCAGATGGGTGAGGACGCTTCGCCTTTCCAGAAGAGACATGGACGCAAGAAACAGTTTACCGCTTGCCGTGCAATGCATCGGCACCCAGGTGCCGGGCTGTAGGTGCATTCTCAGGGGCGCAGTCGTGTCTATACGCTCGACATAGAGTACGCGTCCGGCATCAGGCACCGTCAGATTGCAGGTCTCGCCGAGCTTCCTTACCAGACCGCGAAGCACCGCTCGACATTCGCGTCGTATATTTGCGCCGCGCAGCGTTCTAAGCGCAAGCGTAGTTGATCGGACACCCGGTACAAAGCCGCGCTCGGCCGGCATGTGCATCACATAGCCGTGCAATTCCATGGAGCGCAGCAATCGCATCATAGTACTTTTTGGTACGCGCATAAGGCTGCTCAACTGCGCGAGCGTTAACGGTTGTGATGCTTCACTCAGATACTTAAGAACCGTCAGCGGTCGCAGGCAGCGAACATCGTCGCTTGAGTCCGCACGTTCCGGCTCGCGATTGTCGTTTGGTTCGGGTTCTGCCCGTGCTGCAGTGCGATATTGATCTGTCTGTCCGCTATTTCGTTTCATTTTTAGCCTCCTACGCAAATTCTTCTTGGCTTATTTTATTGGATGGCCAATAGTCAGCCTCGCTGCATATTGAAACACAACGTTTCATTCTATGAATAAGTTTCGGCGACTGCATACTAGATTATTCGTGTCGACCGGCACATGAAGGAGATAGGCACCATGTCATTGGAAGTTGACTACATTGTGGTCGGTGCGGGTTCAGCAGGTTGCGTTCTGGCCAATCGGCTGTCTGAAAATCCTGGCAACCGCGTCCTGCTTCTCGAGGCTGGCGGCCCTGACACCAACCCGTGGATTCATGTTCCGGTTGGTTACTTCAAGACGATGCACAATCCAAAAACTGATTGGTGCTATGTCACGGAGCCGGATGCAGGCATTGCCAACCGTCAGTTGCAATGGCCACGCGGAAAAGTACTGGGTGGATCGAGCTCGATCAACGGCCTACTTTACGTGCGCGGACAGCGCGAGGACTACGACCGCTGGGTTGAACTGGGAAACGAGGGCTGGAGCTATGCCGAGGTTCTGCCCTATTTCAAGAAATCCGAAGATCAGGAACGTGGCGCCAGTGAGTACCACGGTGTAGGTGGTCCTCTTAAGGTCTCCGATCTTCGGTTGCGCCGACCGATTGCCGATCATTTCATCGCTGGTGCCAAAGATATCGGTATCCCCTTTAACGAAGACTGTAACGGCGCAGTCCAGGAGGGCGTCGGATACTTCCAGCAGAACGCTTACAACGGATTACGCTGGAGCACCGCCAAGGGTTTTCTTCGCCCAGCCAAAAATCGCCCAAACCTGATTGTTAAAACAAGAGCACAGGCTACGCGCGTACTGTTTGAAGGCAAGCGTGCGGTCGGCGTCGAATACCGGCAGGGTGAGCAACTCCACCAAGTCCGTGCAGTTGCAGAGGTGATTCTTTCCGCCGGAGCCATCGGATCACCACAGATATTGCAATGTTCCGGCATCGGCCCGAGCGCGCTTCTTGATAAAGTTGGCATTCCGGTGGTCCACCAATTGCCAGGCGTCGGCAAGAACCTGCAAGATCATCTTCAGATACGCTTGGTCTTCAAGACCCGCGAGCGTACTCTGAACGATGAGGTCAACAATCCGATCAACAAGATGTTGATCGGATTGCAGTACATGCTGTTCCGCACCGGACCGCTGACATTGGCGGCAAGTCAGGTGTTGATATTTACCCGATCCAGCACTGAGGTGGCTCGTCCCGATATCCAGTTTCACATGCAACCTTTGAGCGCCGACAAGCCCGGCGATGGTCCGCATCGATTCTCGGCATTCACCTCATCGGTCTGCCAGCTGCGCCCGTACAGTCGCGGTAGCATTGAGATCAAGTCGGCAGATGCCCTGCAGTATCCCGCGATCCAGCCCAACTACTTGTCTGACGAGCGTGACCACGCGGTGGCGATAGGCGGCATCAAAGTGGCCCGGCGCATCGCCCAGTCACCCTCGCTTGCTCCCCACATCCTTTCCGAGTTCGTGCCCGGTAGTCAATTTCAGTCTGACGCCGAACTCCTCGATGTCGCCCGTCGCTATAGCCAGACGATCTACCACCCGGCCGGAACCTGCAAGATGGGCGTCGATGATCAGGCCGTGGTCGATCCCCGCCTCAAGGTGCATGGCGTCGAGCGTCTGCGCGTCGTCGATTGTTCGATCATGCCGGAGATCGTTTCCGGCAACACCAATGCACCCACAATCATGATTGCCGAGAAGGCCGCCGACATGATCAAGCAGGATCGCGCCACACTGTAAGCATCCATGTAGCCGTTCTGGCCTCCTGCAAGCGCCTATTCGTAACCGGGCCTGTACACGTTTCGGTCATCATGAATTTTGAATTGAGGGCGGTAATGTTCAATTTTCTGGAGCAAGCCCTGCAAACAGATAACAGTCATCGTATTGTAGATTGGGAAATTGCGATGGTCGGGTTTACATCCTTGCGCAGGATTTTCCCATTTTTAGTGCGCGGGAAATCGTTTGCGAGATAGATTGTTTTTGGAGTCTTGTAGGCCGCCAGGTGCGCGCGGCCGAAGACCAACAGTTCATCTGCTGTCGTGGTGCTGCCGGGTCGCATGATCACGTAGGCCACGACCAGCACCTTGTCTTTTTCGATCTCCTCCCCGACCGAGGCGCAGTCTGCTACAGCCGGGTGCGATTTCAGCACTCGTTCTATCTCATAGGGAGAAACGCGATAGCCGAAGCTTTTGATGATGTCGTCCTTGCGTCCCAGGAACCAGATGTAGCCATCCGTATCGTAACGCGCGTAGTCGCCGGTAAAGAACCAACCGTCATGCCTGAGTTTGGCGGTTTCCTCGGGCCTGTTCCAGTATTTCAGGAACAGACCGGGGTCATCATCCGGCACGCAGATCATGCCCTCTTCGCCTGCGGTCACCGGCTTCAAGGTTTCAGGATCGAGAAGTTGTATCTGGTGTCCGGGCTGCGGAAAACCCGCCGATCCGGGACGTATCGGCCGGGATCTGGTCTGGCACAGGTAGTAGGAAAACTCGGACATGCCGACCGCCTCATAGATATCCACGCCAAAACGCTCGCGCCATTGGGTCAGCACTTCATCCGAGAGGTGCTCGCCCGCACTCATGCAGTGGCGCAGGCTGGGAACATCTGCGCTGGTGAGTTCGCTCTTCTGCACGATCTGGCGATAGATGGTCGGTACACCGACAAAGATGGTGGCGGAATGTTTTTTGATCAAGCGCGGCCAGGTGTTGGCGTCGTTCTTGCCTTCATGAACGATCACGGTCTTGCCCAGATACAACGGGTCCATCAGGCCGGAGCCCAGCACATAGGTCCAGTTGAACTTGCCCGAATGCATGATGCGATCGCCGTCACCGGCAAAATCGAACCAGTAGGTCGAAGCGGGCGTGCGGCCGATCATGGCACGGTGCGCGTGCAACACACCCTTGGGATAGCCGGTGGTACCGGAGGTATAGACCAGGTAGGCCGGATCGATCGATTTCGTCCAGTGCGGAGCTTGCCACTGCGTGATTCCTGACAAGGCAGTCTCCATATCCTGCACGTTCAACCCGGCGACTGCGGATACTTCACCCGGACCGGAAAGCAGCACATGGCGCAGATTGACCGCGTCCTGCAACTGGTCCTTGAGCGTCGCCCAGGCTGCCTTGTCTGTAACCAGCACCGATGCGCCGGAATCCTGCGCGAGATAAACCACTTCCTCGGCGGTCAGCAAGGTGGAGGTTGGCACGGAAACGGCGCCGCGCTTCATCGCACCGAGGAATGCGGTGGGATAGTCCAGTGAGTTAGGTAAGCGGATCAGGATACGCTCGCCGGCTCCGACACCAAGGTCGCGCAACAACTGGGCGAAGCGGCTGGTACGCTCGGACAATTGCGCGAAGGTAATCTGCGACGTACCCAGTTTGTCGTCTTCCACGATCATCGCGATATTGTCCGCGGCGGGTGTGTCCAGGTGTGCGTCGGTACAGGCGACACCGATATTGAAATTCTCGGGCACTTGCCATATCCAGGGTGCGAACGGTTTGAAGTTGGACATGGTTGCTCCTACAGAATGACGCCGTACGGCCAGTTTTCACGAATGACCTGGGCAGGCATCAGTTGCAATACTGTCATGGCGAATTCGGTATCTTCCGGTGTGAGAGCGCGCAGGGCATGCGCCCGCAGCAAAGTCTGCAATGCCTTGCCGAACATGGGCGGATCGAGCATCTCCCCCTCGAACTTGATCGCACCGCCCAGCAGCGCATCCGCCTCGATGGCGGCTTTCAATACCCGGATCTTTTGCGAGACTTCAGTGGGGGACGGGGTATACGCCACCTTGCACAGATGGATATGAGCCGGATGGATGACCTGCTTTCCGGTCAACCCGTTTGCCGATTCCTGGCAGGCATGCTTGTAAACGATGTGCGATTCATTTTCGCCGTGCAGATCCAGCCAGCGGCGCACATCATGCGGCTCGACAAAGTTCTCCGGCATGCTGCTGGAGCCGATCAATGTTTCCACGCCGCCGATGACACCTTTTCCGGCGATGCGCGCCTCGAACATGATCTGGTTGAGATAATATTTGAGCTCTTCGGTCCAGTGCTCCGGCGTGATCTGGATACCCATCGCTTTCGAAAAGTCATGAATGCCGAACACGACATGCTTGACCGTGCTGTATTGCATCAGGTCCGGCGCGATCTTCAGTGATTTGGGGTGCTCGATGATGGGCTGGATAGTGATCGGGTGATCCAGGCCCACCAGAAAATTGGACAGGTCCCTGACTTCGGGTGCGCCATATGCTTCGCCCGCCTTGGCCAGCATCACCACGTCGATATGCGCGGCCATGTCCCTGACCAGCTTCATGTCCAGCTCGTACTCTTCGGTACGGAACGGATTCACCCTGATCGCGATCGCGACCTCGTGTCTGCGCTTGAACTTGGGCAGCTCCTGCCTGAGCAAGGTCCTGCTCAATTCCTTCTGGCGGCAGCCGTCTTCCAGATCAAAGATCAGTGTGTGCGCGTGGGTCGCGTGCGCATGTTTCTTCATGCGCTGGGCCGCCGCTTCCAGATCCTCGTATATCCCCAGCGCGGGCGCATATTTGACCGGCGGATAATACAACTGGATCCCCGGCCAGTATCCGCCCAACACCCCGGTGGCTGCACTGCCGGAGAGTTCCTTGCCGTGGCTGCGACCGTCCTTTTGCTTTTCACTGTTCTTCATGCTGTCCTCCTCGATCCTATTTCGCTTCACCAAATATCCGAACCCAGATGCACCTATTCAAGATGATTCAGGTAATGATGATCATCCGTCAGGCACAGACCCAAACGCCATTCCATCGGTTTGTCGCCATAGGTGTAAGACACGCGCTCGATGCTCAGCAGCGGCGTGCCAGTCTTGAGATTAAGGACTGCGGCGACTTTTGCATCCGCGCCCACCGCGGTCAGCCGTTCCTCCGACCGCACCATGTGTACGCCCAGCAGCTTTTCATACATCCGGTACATCGAGCCATTGAAAGTCTCGATCCGTTCCGTCGTCACACCCTTGAAAGAGGCGACCGGCAAAATGATGTGATCCAGGATCTGCGGCTTTTTTGCGAACAACAGCAGACGTTTGATTTCTATCACTGCACTACTGGCTTTTATATCCAGCAGGGATGCGATCTCGGCGCTGGCTTTTGAGCGTTCGCAGCTCAGCAATTTGTTATCCAGCAATTCCTTGCTGCCGTCGGCGGCAACCAGGCGCAGGAACCTGAGCTTGCCAGTTTCTTCAAAGTGGGTTGCCACGTAGGTGCCCTTGCCCTGGCGTCGCACCACGATGTTTTCCGCAGCCAGTTCATCTATGGCTTTCCTGACCGTGCCCTGGCTTACCCCGTAGCGCGAGGCCAGTGCCATTTCGCTTGGAATGGCCGCGCCCGGGGCCCATTCCCCCGAGATCAGGTTTTCCGTGATGAGTGCCTTGATCTGCCGGTAAAGCGGTTGAAATACTGGAGAACCCATTGCCTTGCCCCTGTCGTTGAGATCATCATGAATGACGTGCAGCGAATCTATCACGCAATTTTTGCTGAATCAAGTATTATATATCTTATATAAGATATAAGAATTAGTTGACACTGCATTTTGCCGTCTATAGAATCGCCTGACTGTATTCTGATCACAATCAAAACGGCCTATCCGTTCGACAGGGGGATTCATGAACAAGCATTTTCGACCTCGCCGCTCAATGCTCTACGTGCCGGGGTGCAACACGCGCTATCTGGAGAAGGCGCGAAGCTTGCCGGCCGATTCAGTCATCCTGGATCTGGGCGACCCCATCTTGTTTGACGCCAAGGAAGAATCACGCCGAAATGTCATAGAGGCTGTCGAAAAAGGCGGATACGGCCCACGAGAAGTGGTCATCCGCGTCAACGATCTTGATTCACCCTGGGGTCATGAAGACATCCGAGCTGTTGCCAGGCTGGGCGCAGACGCGATCCTGTTCACCAATATCGAAGGCAGGGCTGATGTGTTGGCCGCGCTTGATGCACTGGATCGGGCGGGCGGGCAGGACACCCCGGTGATGGTGATGATAGAAAGTCCCATGGCCGTGCTTCATGCCGAGGAGATCGCCAATGCATCAGACCGCATCGCCTGTTTGATCATGGCCACGTCCGACCTGATCTCGCAGATGCATGCCCACAGCACCAAAGAACGTATCCCCCTGCTGGCCAGTCTTTCGATGGTAATACTCGCGGCAAGGGCTTATGACCGTGCCGTGGTGGATGGGGTCAACAGCCATCTCAAGAATATGGAGACTTTCGAGTATGCCTGCCGTCTGGGGCGCGATCTGGGTTTTGACGGCAAGTCGCTGGTGCATCCTTTGCAACTTGCTTATGCCAACGATGCCTACACTCCCAAACAAGCCGAAGTGAATACCGCCAGGGAGATCATCAGCGCATTGTCCGCGGCCAACGCTGCCGGACGCGGCACGGTGGTCGTGAACGACAGTCTGGTCGAGCATCACCACGTTGAGGCGGCCAAGCGATTGTTGAGCCTGAGCGAAATGATCGAAAAACTGGAAAACTTTCATGTCTAAAAAAATCAAAATTCCGGAACCCGGCTGCGGCAACTTCTTTGAGGATTTCAAAGTGGGGCAAGTGTTCAAGCATGCCACGCCAAGAACCATTACCGACGGTGATTGCGCGTTCTACATCGCGCTTACCGGCAGCCGGCACATCCTGCACTGTGCACAACCGGTGGCGCATGCGATGGGTTATCACAACCATACTGTGGACGATCTGCTGGCATTCCATATCGCCTTTGGCAAGACCGTGCCGGATATTTCGGTCAATGCCGTTGCCAACCTCGGCTATGCCGATGGGCGTTTCCTGTCACCCGTTTACCCGGGAGATACCCTGACCACTTCATCAACGGTTATCGGACTCAAACAGAATTCCAGTGGCAGCAACGGTGTGGTGTATGTGCATTCCGTATCGCGCAACCAGAATCTTGAGCCGGTGCTCGAATGGAAACGTTGGGTCATGGTTCACAAACATGACCTCACCCTCCCCGCGCCGGCCACCGTCATTCCCGAACTGCCCGCGGCAGTTCCGGTCGAGCGCCTGCAAGGCCCAGCATTCACCGATTTCAGCCAGTTCGAAACGGAATTGACCGGCGGGCAAAGGCTATGGGATGACTACCAGCCGGGCGAACGTATCAACCACCCGGCCGGCATGACCGTGGACGACAGCGACCATACGCTGGCGACAAAACTCTACCAGAACAACGCCCGCCTGCATTTCGACGCGCAGATGATGAAGGACTCGCCATTCGGTCGCCGTCTCATATACGGCGGTCACGTCATCTCGATCTGCCGCGCGTTGTCGTACGACGGTTTGGAGAACGCCCTGTGCATCGCTGCCATCAATGCGGGTACCCACAGCAATCCCGCTTACGGTGGCGATACTTTCTATACCTGGACGGAAGTGCTGGAGCGATGGGAATTGCCAGATAGAAAAGATCTGGGCGCGCTGCGCCTGAGGATGGTTGGCCTGAAGAATCTGCCCGCCAAAGAATTGCCTCATACCCACATCGAAAAAAACGGCAAGCAGCTCTATCACCCCAATGTCGTGCTTGATCTTGATTACACCATCTTAATGCCGCGCAGATAAGGAAAATATCATGTCACCAGCCGTACATCCCGATCAGGCCCTTTTCGGCGGAGAAAAACCGTTTCCGGTCATTCCCAGCTGCGAGCATTTTGCGGGCAGCGAAAAACTCATTTTCAAGGCGCTTGCGCTGCAGGACACCCTCGGCACGATCTTCGACATCACCTGCGATTGCGAAGACGGTGCGGCGGCGGGGCAGGAACGCGAACATGCCGAGATGATCGTGCGTGTGTTGAATTCTGCTGCCAACAAGCATCGCATGGCCGGCGCACGCATCCACGATTTTACCCACTCGTCATGGAAACAGGATGTGGACATCCTCGTCAGGGGTGCGGGAGAAGTGCTGGCCTATATCACCATCCCCAAATCCACCAGTGCTATACAGGCCGCGGAGATGATCGGCTACATCCAGACCGTGGCGGCCCTGAATAACATTTCCCGTGAGATCCCCATCCATGTGCTGATTGAGACACACGGTGCATTGCACGATGTCTACGCAATCGCCGCGCTGCCCTGGTTGCAGGTACTGGATTTTGGCCTGATGGATTTCGTCAGCGGACACCACGGTGCCATTCCGGCTTCTGCAATGCGCAGTCCCGGCCAGTTCGAACACCGTCTGCTGGCCCGTGCCAAGGCAGAGGTAGTCTCTGCCGCCCTGGCACATGGGGTGGTGCCCGCCCACAACGTCACGCTCGACCTGAAGAATACTCAGACCACTTTTGAAGATGCCAGCCGTGCCCGGAACGAATTCGGTTTTATGCGCATGTGGAGCATTTACCCGACGCAAATCCAGGCCATCGTGGACGCAATGAAACCGGATTACGGTGAGGTAGCAGTTGCAAGCAATATCCTTTTGGCTGCCCAGGCTGCCGATTGGGGTCCCATCCAATATGAAGGCGAGCTTCATGACCGCGCCACCTACCGGTATTTTTGGGAAGTGCTGCAAAAAGCCAAGCTTACCGGCATCCAGATTCCGGACAATGCGGCGGCTGCGTTTTTTGGATAGCGGTTTATGACTTCATCCGCAGGCACGTGTTTCCGTGCCGTGCCGACAACTGGGATGTCGCTGCAATCTAGGCGCAATCATGCTTTGAGAGTGTCCGGAAACAATTAGCAGCGCTGCTAATGAGTTTTGCAGGATGAGTATCGAATAGTATTTAACAGTTGTTGAACTACGCGGATTCAAGTTTGAAGTGCAACGCCTGAATTAAAGAATACCTGATTGTGTGTCTGGTATCCAAGTCGCTTTCTGGGTCTGTTATTCAATCTATCCATCGCCGTATCTATTTCGTGTTGTGTGATCGTTGTGAAGTCCACTCAGGTCATCGAGCGCATTTCGAGTAAAGATGCCGCTTGTATGCTTTTGCAGTGTATCTTCGTATGTTCTTTTGGCCGCGGGAAACTCAGACAGAAAGTGCCGGACATCAGTCACGACCACGGGCAAATTCCCACTTCGGGACGCATCATTTGAAAACGGAAAGTAGCGGCTAATTAACGTGACCTTAAGTTGAGAAGCTGCAATCTTTAAATTTGGCGTGGCATTTGGATTGGAACCAACACGATCACAAAGCTCATATATGACCTGATACTATTGGCTAGGACTGAAAGACCTGAGATTCTCGAACAATGCAGTTTTCTGGTTGGCCGCCGTGAAGGGATATGCCGCGTGTGGAATATCGACGTCGAAGTCGACTGCAAAAGCAGTTGTAATACTAACGTTTTGGGAACCCGAAAGTGCCTCTGAGAGTAACTCAGCGGCGCGTTGTATAAATGCGGTGCTAATTCCGTTCTGCACGAGGATTTTGAGATAATTCTTGATATATTAAGAAGTGTAAGCTTAATGTATTACCTTCTTAGTTTTGAAAGATATGCGGCAACCGTTCCATGCTACGCCGCAAAAGCGAAATTCGCCAACAACTGTGATTAATCAGCCCAATATGATCTAACCGCCTGAGGGCGGTTTTTTTATGCCTGAACGGCTAATTTGCGTTTAGCAAATTTCACAGTAAATGCCGGAGAATTTGGAAAACCTATTCTAGACACGTCGCGTTTTTCGTTCTACGATTCATGCCTAACTACTTGATTTTGTTTGGCGTCCCCAACGAGATTCGAACTCGTGTTACCGCCGTGAAAGGGCGATGTCCTAGGCCTCTAGACGATGGGGACTTTGACTATTAAAAAGCTCTTTTGGTGGAGATAAGCGGGATCGAACCGCTGACCTCTTGCATGCCATGCAAGCGCTCTCCCAGCTGAGCTATACCCCCGGTACCTCGAAAGAGCGCGCATTATAGTGATGCGGCCTATGCTTGTAAAGCCGAAGCCTCTTCCAATATGAAATG
>DIYV01000175.1 GCA_002429165.1 Gallionella sp. UBA6045
CTGGATCGCCGCGCTGCGCTCGCGATGACAGCCACCCCCCGTCATTGCGAGCGCAGCGAAGCAATCCAGTCAGCGAAGCCGACGTGGCAATTTCAAAGGCGTCCAACTTTGCGGGGAGAAACAGAACTCCCCGGAGGGATACTGTCCTGCGTGGACATCTCACGTAAGGAATATTTGTAATTACGCAATTTGTACCAATACACGACCAGCACCAGCATGAAACTCCAGAACACCACATAGGCAGGAGCATGAAACAGATAAAAAAGCACACCGATCCCGACCAGCACGAGCTGAATAAAGCTCAATAGCAGTACTGAAATGTGAATTGAAATGCCCTTGCTTTCGAACACATGATGAATGTGCGTACGGTCAGGGTTAAAGGGTGACTGCTTTTGCTTAAACCGCCGCATCATCACCGTCAGCGTGTCGATCAGGGGGATGCCGAACAGCCACAGCACCAGCGCCGGTTCTGCCGAAACACTCCCCCGGGTGATCTGCGCCATGAACCAGCCCAGCACCAGCCCCAGCCACATGCTCCCGGCATCGCCCATGAATACCCATGCACGTTTGACGAAAAGTCGCGAATTGAAAAACAGAAATCCAAGCAGCGACCCAAGCATCGCAATGGCCATTGGCAACTCGGCGGCCCCTGCAATATAAAAAATCGTCGCCACACCCGACATAGTGATCAAAGCCATCTTGCCAGCCATGCCGTCCGCCCCGTCGATCATGTTGATCGCATTGATGCCGCCGACGAACGCAATCACGCTGAACGGAACAGCAAACATACCCAGCGGAATATCCCTGCCCATCAATGCGCCCAGATGCGTGATCGTCCCCCCTGCACCGACAATCACCACCGTCACCAGGAATACCTGGAATAACATACGCAGTGAAACCGACAGTCCATGCTTGTCGTCCAGGATGCCAAGTACGATCAGTGCAGCGGCACACCCCAGCAATACTGCAACATCGCCGTGTATTGAATGATCGACAAGCAATGCGACCAGAACCGCGGCAAACATCGCCAGACCACCCACCGTGGGAGTCGGGCTTTCATGTTGCTTGCGCCCGCTCGGACGATCCAAGAGATCCAATCGGTACGCCACTTTGCGCAACAGCACAATCAAAATTGCGCAAACCAGCATGGAAACAATGAAAACCTGCATACACACCCTCTCCTCTAAATTCAGCTTTGCGGAGCCAGATCATGTAGTTCGAATAAATCCAGATAGTCCTGAAGCAATAAGCATCCACTAATGCTTACCATATCATGGTTTATAATCTAATCCATACATAGGTAACGGAAATTATTTTACACACAAAACGAGTGCCGTATAGAACACTATTGCTGTACGTTATGGCTGAATTCGATTTGCATTTGTGATAAATATAAAAGCTTGCCTCATCATGCCGTTGGCATGAGGTTTTGTCCTGGTGTCAGGGGGAATCAAATCTTGGGTAATACAAATAAAAAAGAAATGGTCAGTTTCACACGAACCCGGAGCTTGCCGGGCGTCGAACTGATGACGGCGCGCGGCAGTTCGCATCATTGGCGGGTTTTCCACGAGCGCTACGCCATCTGCACCAGCGATGCTGCAGCAGCGGAGATCCGCTACCGCAAAAATTCGCATACGATCGGTGACCGCAGCACCTTATTGTTCGAACCGGGCGAAACACACGAAACCCACCGCGTGGCCAAACCACAGGATTTCAATGTGCTGTTCCTGACACCGGATGCCATGCAAAAATTCAACGATGAGATGGATATACCCGGTCAGCCGCACTTCAAGCCCGTCCCGGACATCAACGAACAATTCTTCACATCCTGCAAGCGCCTGCATGACGCTATCAATGACGATGCGGCAGCTATCGAGCAACAGAGCCGCCTTACCGAGTGCGTCGGAATGCTGTTGTCCTGCCATGCGGAAAAACGGGTGCCGACCCTGCCGGACCCCGGGAAACAACCGCTATTGCGTGCGCGCGACTTCCTGCATGATCGGTTCGCCCAGTCCGTGTCGCTGGACGAGCTTGCCAAGCTGGCCGGGTTGAGCCGCTTCCACTTCCTGAAAGCTTTTACCGCCCAGTTCGGCCTGCCGCCGCACACCTACCAGATCAACTTGCGCATCGAACGCTCGTTGCCGCTGCTGCGCCAGGGCATGTCCCTATCCCATGTCGCCGAAACGATGGGCTTCAACGACCAGAGCCATTTCTTCCGCCACTTCAAGCGCACCATGGGCGTCACACCCGGGCAATATAAAGGCAGGACGGGGCGTTATCCGTTGGGTGTGAAACTGATATGAGTACATTGCAGAGCCTACTCCGCAAGCTGATGATATCGTTTTCTGACCTGTTTATACCCGTGTAGCGTTCTTAATCTTGCCCTGGCCCCTTGCCTTATTGACTAACCTATCATGTGGGTATAGGATGCGCCAATGGTAACGCCAGAACACACCTTGGAATGGTTGCTTGATTACGATGGACGGCGACACTATTACGCCAGCGGGCACTTCTTGAAATTCGAAATCAGGCTCGTCGAACAGTCCGGTCAAGTGCCGCATGGCATCGCTTACTCCTTCACCTTCCATGATCCAGAAGGAGTCAGGCTGATCGGGTTCGACAATGCGCATCCAGTACCGCATACAGGCGGACGATATGTAAAAGCCAAGACGGAAGCCGATCACTGGCATAGAACAATCAACGATGAAGGTCGCCCGTATACCTTCGTATCAGTTGAGCAGTTGCTTGAAGATTATTTTTCAGAGGTTGAAAGGATTTGCAAAGAGCAAGGTATTTCAACCGAGGTAGTAAACGAAAAGGAGATATGATCATGAAGATGAAAATCCAGTCCATGCAAAGCCTGAAAGAAGAAATGCTGGCCGTCGCTCGCGGCGAGCGTAAAGCGCCTGCCGATGCTGCACAAATCTCTTTCGAGTCTGTTGAGGGCGTGTTTCGTTTGCTTACCCCTGAGAACCGTTTCCTGCTCGCCACGATTGACCAGAAAAAACCCGTATCTGTCGCCGATCTGGCACGACTGGTAAAACGTGCAGAACCCAACGTCAGCCGCACATTGGGAAAGCTAGAAGCCTACGGCTTTGTGCGGCTAAGGCAAGGCCCAGGCAAATCCAAGATACCGGAAGTCGCAATTCATCGGCTGACGGTGGATATGGACATTTGCGCGCAACAAGACAGGGTGGCGGTCGCTTGAAAACGCTATGCGGCTGAACGAGGAGGTTTGACGCGCATTCTGATCAACTGTCGTCATGCTGTTTGACACTGCTACCCACACACTGCAGGATGACTTGAGGGATTATTATTGAATACTTGACGGGTCAATACATAATCAGTTGGATGTAGTTCATTTGTAGTCGTCTTCTCGTTGGTGCTTGATTGCGAGAATCGTCACGACATCCAAAAATGGTTCGAAGCGGTACAAGGCAAGGTAGCCAGTGGCTCCAAAGTCGATCACAAGCTCACGCAGATCACCATAGTCTTCCACAGGCCTGCCAATCATGTGCGGTTGTTTGAGCGGCAGAAATGCCTCGCGGATTGCAAGCACGGCCCGTTTCGCGGTGTTTGAATCTTTTTCGAGCAGAAATGCGTGAAGTCGGGATATATCGGAACGCGCTCGTTCAGACAGCCTTACGTGTGGCATGCGGTGATGGGCGCATCAGGATTCTTTTGTACGTCATCCACCCACGCGCTGAACTCATCGAGCGTAATATGCAATCCCGTTTCCTTGTAATGCTCGAAAGATGTATCGGCGGCCTTGATAAAATTTTGTCGCGCTTCTTCACGCTGCACGTATTCGAGAATGGCTTCTTTCATGAGGTAGTGCGGGGTGCGCTTCTTAATGGAAGCCAGTGAAGCAATTCGTTCGCGGTCAGCAGGGTCGAGTTTGACCGTGACCGTACCGGGAGAACGTGGTTTTTCGATAGCAGACGTTTTCATGGAAACACCAAGTGTTAAAAGGTAACACCATTTTAATGGGTTAGCCAGGCAAGTCAAGCAAAATGGCAAAAAAGCAAAAAAGGGACTATCCGCCAATCTGACCGAATGGAGAAAAAACGCGCGTACTTTACCGCTATACTTCACCCGCCTTTTGACGATCACGATTCAGTCATATGCGCATTCAGCCACCCAACGCCGCCGCAATCTGTTTCACTGCCGCCTCCGGCGAAAATCGCTTTGCCGACAAGGCGCAGCAACGGGCAGACACCCTCAGTCCTCAGCCCATGGATCAAGCAAGACCAACTCACTTATGTTGCGAAAATCTTTAGTGTTACGGGTCGCCAAGGCCAAGCCATGACGGCATCTTGAATCCCCGC
>DIYV01000124.1:0-8251 GCA_002429165.1 Gallionella sp. UBA6045
CGCATCGCGGCGAATCTGCACAAGCGCAAATAAGCATTTAAGAAACAGCTATAAATCCAGAATTTGGGATGGCAGGCTGGACACGGAGATGCGAAGCATTTGGGGCGGGCAGGCCTGCTGCTTCACGCTCCCGCACCGGAGGGTTGCACCCCACCGTTTCGCGTGAGCACCGCAAGGAGCCGCACATAACCAGCGACTAAGCCCGCTTGCGGGCTTAGTCGAATGGCTAGTAGTATCATTAGCGAATGACGCAGGCATATCAGACTGATAGACTAGGAATGAGCGAGCACGCGACACAGCGATTCGCCCAAAAAATGGATTTTTAGAGGCTTCTATGATTCATGAACTGAGCGGAGACATTCTATTCAGCGGTGCAAAAGCCATCGCGCAGGGTGTCGCGCCAAATGACGATTTTCATCATGGTCTGGCACTGCAACTGCGCGAGCGTATGCCGGCGATGTACAAGGACTTCCGCCACTACTGCCAGACCAAACATCCCAAGTCCGGCGGCGTGTGGTCGTGGATGAGTTCCGACGGCCGTTACATCGTCAATCTGTTCACCCAGGATGCAGCATACGATCACGGCAGCAAGCCCGGGCATGCCAAACTCAGCCACGTGAATCATTCATTGCATGCCCTGCGCGATTTCGTGCAAAAAGAAAAAGTCGACAGTGTTGCATTGCCGCGTCTGGCTTGCGGAATGACCGGCCTGGACTGGAACGAGGTCAAACCGCTGATCGAAAAGCAGCTCGGCGACCTGGGCATCCCCGTTTACATTTATGCCGCTTACCAAAAAGGCGTAAAAACCAACGAGCTACCAAAATAATCAAACCTCGGAAAAGGAAACAGCATGTCGCAATTCGATAATGTCAGCGTGGTTAAAAATGGCAATGTGTTTTTTGACGGGAAATGCGTGTCACACTCGGTGCTGTTTGCCGATGGAACGCGCAAGACCGTCGGCGTGATTCTGCCCAGCACGCTGACCTTCAATGTCAGCACACCCGAGCTGATGGAAATCACCTCCGGTACCTGCCGCGTGAAGATCGGCGATGAACCGGAATTCAAGACCTATGCCGCGGGTGACCAGTTTTCCGTAGCAGCGAATAGCCGCTTCGTGATCGAAGCTAATGAAGTCATCAATTACGTTTGCAGTTTTGGTTAAAACCTAACCCCTCCCAACCTCCCCTTGTCAGGGGAGGCGTGTGCCGCAGGAAAGCGGAACGTAATCTCTCCTCCCCTGACAAGGGGAGGCCGGGAGGGGTTAAGTAAGCCCGTCTAATTTATTTAAGTTACAGGAGCAACCATGCCAACCTTTGATATCGTTTCAGAAGTAGACAAGACCGAAGTCAAAAATGCCCTCGAGCAAACCAACAAGGAAGTCAGCACCCGCTTCGACTTCAAGGGCTCGGATGCGCGAGTGGAACAAGCCGAGCTCAAGCTGACGGTCTGGGCCGACAATGAATTCCAGCTGGATCAGGTGCAGGATATTTTAAACGGCAAGCTGACCAAGCGCGGCGTGGACATCAAGTGTCTGGAGATCAGCGACAAGATCGAAAAAGTCAGCGGCAACAAGGTCAAGCGCGGTTGCGAAGTGAAAGTAGGCGTGGAAATCGAACTGGCGAAAAAGATCGTCAAGCATCTCAAGGACAGCAAACTCAAGGTGCAGGCCAGCATACAGGGCGACACCGTGCGCGTCACCGGCAAGAACCGCGACGACCTGCAGGATGCGATCGCGTTCGTCAAGAAAACCATCACCGACTTCCCATTGCAATTTCAGAACTTTCGCGACTAAGCCAGGCGGGCGCATTGATCGGCACGCTGGTCGGGAAATGCGTGGTAGCGCACAACAAATCGTTACGCTCCGGCAAAGTGGTGCTGCTGCCTGAAATCACACCCGAATCCATCGGTGCGCGCATACTTCCAGTCCAAAAGGGATACAATTTCCTCCCGATTCCGCCGGATCCGATTGTGCCACCCATGAAAAACAGCATTGATGCACATGTCGAGTTTTCGTTCAAAGGCGAGGACTACTCGCTCCCCTCGCATGTCGACCTGGATCAGCTCATGGAAAACGGATCTTCATTTCCGTCGTTTCACGCGATATTGGCACGTGACAACAAGATCGACACCTATTCCTATCTCTACGAGGTCATGCTGGAAACCGGGATTCGGTTTGCCAATGCTCAAGGTATCGCGGCCAACTTTCTAAGCGGGGAAGATTTCGACCAGGAAGGATTTATAACCTCATGGCAGGAAAATAGAATTCTCGGCCTGTTGCAACCCATCGCAACGCGCGAATTGGGCATCACCGATCTCAAGCAGCATCAGTCGCTCAAAATCGCTCTCGTCCAGGCATATAACCTTGGCAAGCGCGCTTGTTAAATCCGGCAGAAGTTTTATCATGTAGCCAAAATCGAATATCGTTATCGGGATCACTCGGCTATTCTGAGCGGAGCAAGGGAACGCTGCTGAAGATTACGCCGATAGATCGTTTTCAAGTTATCGTTAAGGACAATTCAAAAAACCGACATGATAAAAAATCCGCGTATCCGCCGCACCATTGCTGCAATCATGATACTGCTGGGCGCAATTCTGATGCTCCTGGCCCCGGAGCTGTGGCCGGGCGCGCTGTTGTTTGTCTCGGGTATCGTTCTGGAGCTGGCCGGTATCGCGCTGGAGCGCAAAGCCAAATAAACTTTCCGGAAGCTGTGTGTTCAACAACAAATTCCGGTTGAAGGAATGCCTGTGAAAACCGTTCTGGTATTGTTTGCAGATGGCAGTGAAGAGTTGGAGGCCGTCACGGTCGTTAACATTCTGCGGCGAGCCGGCGTTTCCGTCACGCTGGCGGGCTTGAATGCAGGCGCATTGCGCGGCAGCCGCGGCACGCTGCTGGTGCCTGACGCCACGCTGGACGATGCAATGATGCGCAGTTATGACATGGTGGTGTTGCCCGGCGGACAACCGGGTACCGATAATCTTAAAGCCGATGCGCGGGTATTGAAGCTGATGCAGCAAATGTCGCACCAAGGGAAATATGTGACCGCAATTTGCGCCGCACCTTCTGTGCTGGCAACCGCCGGATTGCTCGACGGAAAACAAGCCACCTGTTTTCCCGGCGCGCTCGATGCATTTCCGCAGGTCATGCAACGGCCCTCAGCCGTGGTGGAAGACGGCAAACTGATCACCTCGCGCGGCCCCGGTACGGCAATGGATTTCGCGCTCACGCTGGTGGAACGGCTGGCCGGAAAAGAAAAACGGCTGAATGTCGAAGCCGGATTGCAGCGATAAGCTGCATCCTGAACGCAATAACCCCAAACCTGTTATCAGCGCAAACTTATCACCTGCCAGCCGTGCTGTTCGGCGTGCTTGCGCAGCGTGTCATCCGGGTTCACCGCGACGGGATTCTTCACCTTGAGGAGCAGCGGCAGATCATTCAGCGAATCGCTGTAAAAGGTCGTGTCGGCAAAGCTGTTCCAGTCCCAGCCGCGCTGCGCCAGCCAATTTTCCAGGCGGGTGATCTTCCCCTCGCGGAAGCACGGCACATCTGCGACCCGTCCGGTGAATTCGCCGTCCCTGTGTTCCGGCTCGGTGGCAATCAGGTTTTCAACACCGAATTCGCGCGCGATCGGCGCAGTGACGAAACTATTGGTCGCTGTGATGATGACGCACACATCGCCCGCCACGCGATGACGATTGACCAGGTCTCGTGCAGCCTGCGTGATCATGCCCGATACCTGCTCGCGCATGAATTGACCATGCCACTGATCCAGCGTCTTGCGCGCATGGCGTGCCAGCGGCTTCAATTGAAAGTCCAGAAACTCGTGGATATCCAATGTCCCGGCCTTGTAATGTTCATAGAAGGCGAGATTCCTGGCTTCAAACAACTCGCGGTCGAGCACACCGATGCGGATCAGGAACTGCGACCATTCGAAATCGCTGTCGCCGTTGAGCAGGGTGTTATCCAAATCAAACAAGGTCAGATTCACTTCATCTCCTGATTCATGACTTCTTTCAACAGTGGAACGGAAGGCGCGCGATGCAAACGCAGCGAATGGGCATCCAGCGCCTCCAGCACTTTTATCAGGCTGGGCAGGTCGCGCCGCCCGTGACGCAATAAATATTGCGTGACCTCGGTCGGCAGCACAAAGCCGAGGGAGTGGGCGTGCTGCACCAGCGCCTGGGCTTTCTCTTCGTCGCTCAGGACATGCACCTGATACACCAGGCCCCACCCCAGGCGTGTGCGCAAATCGTCGCGCAGCTTGAGATGCAGCGGAGACTCCATGCCGCTGACCAGCAACATGGCTCCGTTGTCGCGCATCCGGTTATATAGATCGAACAATCGGATTTGCGCCGCATCTCCGTTCTGAGCAGAAGCAACGAGTTGCCCGACATCATCCACCGCCACCACGGTTGCGCCCATGTCCAGAATCAGGGGCGGAACGTTACCCTGCGCATAGACCGCGATTTGCTGCATGTCCTGTGCAGCGCTCACACAGGCGTGCAGCAGATGAGTCTTGCCGCTGCCGGTTCCGCCCCACACATAGAAGAACCGCTCGCTGCTGTCGCCCGACAAGGCATGGCGCAATGCCGAGACCAATTCCAGGTTGCGTCCCACCACGAAATTGTCCAGCGTAGGCTGCCGGTCGGGAGCGATATCGAGTAATAACTGGCTCAAGGAATAAACTCTCTCATGGTTTGATATACGTGGTGCTGGAAAGATACCACGCCTTTCTGTAGCGCAGCCCGACCAACGAGATGGCGGCAAGCGGCAACGCCAGCAGCAGGCCGAAGAAACCGAACAATTGGCCGAAAGCAAGCAGTGAAAAAATCACCACCAGCGGATGCAGACCGACACGTTCACCGACCAGCCAGGGCGTGATGAACATCCCCTCCAGCAACTGTCCCGCGCCGAATACCGCCCAGACCAGCACCACATTGCCGAATGCGGTGAACTGCATTACCGCCGCCAGCGTGGCCAAAACCAAGCCGGTGACCATGCCCAGGTAGGGCACAAATACCAGCATGCCGGCGACGATGCCGATGGGCAACGCAAATTCCAGCCCGACCAGCCACAGCACCAGAACGTAATACCCGCTCATCAGCAGCATCACGGAAATCTGCCCGCGCAAAAACTCGGCCAGGACGCGATCCACCACGCCGACGATTTCTTCTGCTTTGGTTTGCAAATGACGCGGTATCAGGTCATCAACGCGTGCCAGCCAGATGTTCCAGTCGCGCAACAGATAGAACATCGCCACCGGGGTCAGTAACAGGTCGACCACCACGCCGATGATCGCGCCGCCACTGCTGCCTAACCACGGCAGCAGTTTTTCCACAATCCCGCCGGCACTTTGGCCATGACTCAGAAACGCGTTCTTCAGCGCGACGCTATCCCACTGCAGATCTTCACCAAACCAGCGTTGCAACAGTGGCAACAGATGTATGCGCGCGGCTTCGATCCAGTCCGGCAGGCGGGTCACAAACCTGCCTATTTCCTTTTCCAGCAACGGCAACATGATCAGCAGCAGCAACGCGAACAACAGCAACAATCCGCTCATCACCATCAGCACGGCCAGCGAGCGCGGAATTTTGCAGGCGCACAGCCGCTGCACCATAGGATTGCAGATATAGGCCAGGATACCGGCCGCGACGAACGGCGTAAGTATCGGGCTGAGCAAATACATCAGCACAACGGCCACTGCTGCAAACGACAGCCATTGCAAGGCAGCAAAGCGGGACAGGGTCATTTCGGGTAAAATTCGGGCAAATTCGTGCAGCACTTTATCCTGAAGAAAGCGAGAACTCAACTTGAATAACCCGACCAACGATCCTTCATCTGTTAATAACGGAAGCCTTACCTACCGGGATTCCGGTGTGGATATGGACGCGGGCGACCGTCTGGTCGAAAATATCAAACCTTTTGCCAAGCGCACCATGCGCCCGGAAGTACTCAACGGCATCGGCGGCTTCGGCGCGCTGGTGGAGATTTCCAAAAAATATCGCGAACCGGTTCTGGTGTCCGGCACAGATGGCGTGGGCACCAAACTAAAACTCGCTTTCGAGTTGAACCGCCACGACACGGTGGGTATCGATCTGGTCGGCATGAGCGTCAACGACATCCTGGTGCAGGGTGCGGAGCCGCTATTCTTCCTCGATTATTTCGCCTGCGGCAAGCTGGATGTGGAGGCCGCCACCGAGGTCATCAAGGGCATCGCCTTCGGCTGCGAACAGGCCGGCTGCGCGCTGATCGGCGGCGAGACCGCCGAAATGCCCGGCATGTATCCGGCGGGAGAATACGACCTGGCGGGTTTCGCCGTCGGCGTGGTGGAGAAGGCCGACATCATCAGCGGCACAGACATCCAGGCGGGCGATGCGGTGATCGGCCTCGCCTCGAACGGCGCGCATTCCAACGGCTATTCGCTGGTGCGCAAGATCATCAGCAACCACAAGGTAGATCTCAAGCAACAACTTGATGGCAAACCGCTGGCCGATTTGATCATGGCGCCGACACGCATCTACGTGAAGCCGCTGCTGGCGCTGATGAAAAGCCTCACCGTCAAAGGCATGGCACACATCACCGGCGGCGGCCTGCTGGAGAACGTGCCGCGCGTGTTGCCGGCAAACGTGGTGGCGCAACTGGACGGCAAGGCTTGGCACACGCCCGCACTGTTCGACTGGTTGCGCGAGATGGGCAATGTCGCCCCGCAGGAGATGTATCGCACCTTCAACTGCGGTATCGGCATGGTGGTGGTCGTGGCCCGGCAAGATGCGGATGCAGCACTGAAGCAACTCAACGCCGCGGGTGAAACGGCAACCGTTATCGGCTCGATACGCACGCGCCAGGGCGATGAGGCACAGACGCAAGTCGCCTGATTTGTAATTCACGATGAAAAAAATCGTCATCCTGATCTCCGGCCGCGGCAGCAATTTGCAAGCCCTGCTGGAGGCACATCTGTCCTGCAGCATCGCAGCGGTGATCAGTAATCGTGCGGATGCGGAAGGATTGGGCATCGCCAAAGCGCTCGGCATCCCTACCGCTGCCGTCGATAATCGCAACTATGCGGATCGAGAAAGTTTCGATGCCGCGCTTGCAAAATCGATAGATGCCTTTGTTCCCGATATTGTTGCGCTTGCCGGCTTCATGCGCATCCTCAGTCCAGGTTTTGTGGCCCGATATCACGGCAGACTTGTCAATATTCATCCATCGCTATTGCCGGCCTACGGCGGACTCAACACCCACGCGCGGGCACTGCACGACGGGGTAAAGATCCATGGTTGCACGGTGCATTTCGTTACCCCTGACCTCGACCACGGCCCGATCATCATCCAGGCCGCCGTACCGGTGTTGTGTGACGACACCGAGCAAACATTGGCGGCGCGAGTGCTGAACGAGGAACATCGCATTTATCCGCAAGCCATCAGCTGGCTATGCCAGGATAGGATCAAATTGAGCGATGAAGGGCGGGTCATATTTCTGTATCGTATACAGTCTGGTTTCACGCTAGTCAGTCCCAGTCTGGAATAACGATGAAATTTCGGTTTCGATCTATCGCATGGTTGATGTTGCTTGTGGCAGGTCCTTCATTCGCCGCAGCGCCGAGCAGTGTTCATGCCAGTTACGAGGTATACAAAAGCGGCATCCCAGTCGGCCAGGTCGATGAAGTTTTTGCTATCGGCAAGGATAATCGCTACACGATCGTCAGCACCACGCGTGCCACTGGCTTGCTGGCGATATTCATGCCGGGAAAGATTATCCTCCACAGCAGCGGATTGGTGGGCGATCACGGGCTGAAGCCTTTGAATTTCAGCGATGTTCGCGAAGGCGATGAGGACAGGAATCGCAGCGCCGAGTTCGACTGGAATACCAGGCAACTCACCCTGATTGAACATAAACAACGAACAGTGGTACCGCTTCCGGACGACACTCAAGACCGGATCAGCGCGATGTACCAATTCCTGTTTCTGTCGCTGGCGAAAACCGACACGCTGGATTTCCACATGACCAACGGCGGCAAGCTGGATATATACAATTACCGCATCACGCACGACCAGACCGTGACGGTTCCTCTCGGCACGTTCAAGTCGCTGTATATAGCCAGCGTGCCGGAAGCGGGTTCCAACCGGACCGAAATCTGGCTGTCGGGAGAGCACGCCAATTTCCCGTGCAAGATCGTTATCACCGATCCGGATGGAAGCAGTCTCTCGCAGGAATTGACGAAGTTCACTTCCATTCCGTGACCGCCGCCTTCCC
>DIYV01000124.1:8380-53107 GCA_002429165.1 Gallionella sp. UBA6045
TGAGGCTGTCCTACAAAACATAACTTTTCCGCAAACCAAGGTGCAAAGCCGCCTCTCCCCGTCTGGTTGGAACGGGAAAACCGCCTGCTCCAGGTGAAATTCAGGCAGTTTGACAGCTCGGATAGCGTAACCGAAGAATTGGTGATTTCCGGCATCCGTGCAAAGGATGAATAAACGTTCACATACCCAATCCTGTTAAACTGCGCACCTGATTTGCGAAGCTCACTTTTCCATGCTGATAACCGAATACCGTTTAGAAATCGTCATCCAGGCACTGCGTTCCATCCTGCCGCTGGCACATCCCGCCGACACCACACTGCGCTATTTTTTCAAGGATGAGCGCATCGGCTCCAACGAACGCGAATTGGTTGCCGCAACCGTGTTCGGCGTGCTGCGCCACCGCATGTTGCTTGAGCATGCCTGCCTTGGTGAAGCTACCCCTCGCCGCATGGCGCTGGCCCACATGATCAGATTCGGCGGTTACAACCTGCGCGAGCTCGAACCGGTGCTGAAACCCGGTGAGAAGGACTGGTTAGCCACCGTAAAGGGAGTGAAGGTCGAGGATCTGCCGTTACCGGTGCAAGCCGAATTGCCCGAATGGCTGGTGGAAAAAATGCGCGCCAGCTATTCCGATGAGGACATCCTCGCAATCGGCAAGTCCATGCAACAGGGAGCGCCGCTGGATATACGCGTCAATACCCTGCTAGCCAAGCGCGAGGACGTGTTGCAGCAATTGCAAGACAAGCATATCGCAGCCACTGCCACGCCCTATTCGCCGATCGGTATCCGCCTCAAGGAAAAGATCCCGCTCAATCGCGACGCGCTGTTCACCGAGGGCAAGATAGAAGTGCAGGACGAAGGCAGCCAGTTGCTAGGCTTTCTGCTGGCCCCAAAACGCAACGACATGGTGGTGGATTTCTGTGCCGGTGCAGGGGGCAAGACACTGATGCTGTCTGCCATGATGAACTCGCAGGGCCGCTTGTATGCCATGGACGTTTCGGAAAAACGCCTCGCCAACCTCAAGCCGCGCCTGAAACGCTCCGGTGCCAGCAACATCCAGCCGATGCTGATCGCGCACGAGAACGACCTCAAGGTAAAACGCCTGGCCGGCAAGATCGACCGCGTGCTGGTTGACGCGCCGTGCAGCGGCCTGGGCACGTTAAGACGCAGCCCGGATCTTAAATTTCGCCAGTCGCCCGGCACCATTGAGGAGTTCGCCCGTCAGCAAGCCGCCATTCTCGCCTCCGCCAGCCGCTTGCTGAAAAAAGGCGGACGTCTGGTGTATGCGACGTGCAGCTTCCTGCCTGAAGAAAACCAGCACATCGTGCAATCTTTCCTCGCCAGCCACCCCGACTTTGTGCTGCGCCCGGTCAGCGAAATATTGCAGCAACAGAAAATCGCGCTGGAAGCTGTTGATTATCTGGAGCTGCGCCCCCATCTTCATAATACCGATGGATTTTTTGCGGCAGTAATAGAGCGAATTTAATCACCCACAGCCAAGTTGGCTTCTGTAAAATGGCCGTACATTTACATATTTCTAAAAGTGCAATTGGCAATTGCAAACGGGAGGCAGCATGTTTTCAGGATTACTGGATTTACCATGGTGGGGTTATGTGCTCACCACACTGGCGCTCACGCATATCACCATCGCGTCGGTGACCATCTATCTACATCGCCATCAGGCGCATCTCGCGTTGGAGTTGCACCCTGTAGCCAGTCATTTTTTTCGCTTCTGGTTATGGCTGACCACCGGCACTGTGACCAGGGAATGGACTTCCATCCACCGCAAACACCACGCCAAATGCGAAACAGCCGAAGACCCGCATAGTCCGCAGATACTGGGCATCAAAAAGGTGCTGCTGGAAGGTGCGGAACTGTACCGCAAGGAAGCCAGGAATCAGGAAACGCTGGATAAGTATGGTCGCGGCACGCCGGATGACTGGCTGGAGCGCAATCTTTATTCAAGGCACAGCATGCTGGGAATCGTGCTGATGTTGGCCATCGATGTGTTGCTGTTCGGGCCTATCGGTATCACCGTCTGGGCGGTGCAAATGATCTGGATACCGGTCACTGCGGCAGGCATCATCAATGGTGCCGGACACTACTGGGGCTACCGCAACTTCCAGCCTGCAGATGCGTCCACCAACATCGTGCCGTGGGGCATCCTGATCGGCGGCGAAGAACTGCACAACAATCACCACGCTTATATCGGCTCCGCCAAGTTGTCCAACAAATGGTACGAATTCGACATAGGCTGGCTGTACATCCGCAGCCTGGCCGCGCTGGGACTGGCGAAGATCAAAAGGGTCGCGCCCAAGGTTCGCCTCGATACCGCGAAAACAGTATGCGATCTGGCCACGCTGCATGCGGTGATGGCCAACCGTTACGAAGTGATGGCCGGATATGCAAAGTCTTTGAAGAAAATTTATCGCGAGGAAATCGCCCAGCTCAAACTGCGCATGCCTGACTTGGGTAAGGTCGATCTCAAGCGCGTCAAGCACTGGCTGCATGCCGATGAAACCGTTCTGAGCGAACAGGAAAAATTAAAATTGGGTTTCGTCATGCAGACCAGCCAAAAGTTGAATACTGCCTACACGCTGCGCCAGGATCTCATCGCGATCTGGCAACGTTCCACGGCAACCAAGGAACAGATGGTAAGAGACCTGGAGGAATGGTGTCACCGCGCCGAAACCAGCGGAATCGAGGCATTGCAACAATTTTCCAGGCGCCTGCGCTACTACGCTTAAACTTGTGCCGAAGTGAGCAACAACCAAAGCCTGTTGTGCAAACAACAGGCTTTTTTCATTGCACTCCAGGCGGGTAATCATCGGTAATTTGCCAGGCATCAAAATCGAGCAGACCCAGCCCCGTCAATTACTCTGAAAATATGCAATGATTGCTTCACGTTCTGAGGGATTAGGCACCAGCTTGTGTGCTGATTGCATATGACCTTCCATACGCGACACGACATATGGCCATGCTGCGGCCGGATGTTGATCCCCAAATGGCAACGAGTGGCATTGCGAGCAGTAACTCTTCACCACTTGATAACCCGGCTTGGCATTTTCAAGCGCATCGCGCTGAGCCGCAGTTTGCTTGCCGCATCCACCGAGCAACAATGCAGCAA
Organism: Gallionella sp. UBA6045; assembly: GCA_002429165.1. Lineage (GTDB taxonomy): Bacteria > Pseudomonadota > Gammaproteobacteria > Burkholderiales > Gallionellaceae > Gallionella. Next base: position 11,508 of record DIYV01000124.1, read on the forward strand.
ATATCATTAAACCCGACAACTTCATTTTCATTTTTATCCTGGCAGTATTCAAAGCGATAAATTATAACAGTTGGCTCCGGCCTGAATGTCCGCACCAAGCGGAGGGAAATCAGCTCCGGCTCCAGCCCCAGGCTGCTGCCGATTATTTTGCCGCCCCAAACTGCTACGGGTGTCGCAAAACTGGCTTAAGCTGTTCATTAACATTCGAAGATGCCTGCAATTAATGCAGGTTCAAAATTCAGGGTACAAGAAGGATGAGGTGCAACGTATGGAAAATGTGATGTGCGTGAAAGCCTCTCCGCGCACGCTAAATGATTTTTCATTCCCGGTCACTAACCAATACAATACAGCCTGGCTATTAATATCCCGGAGAAACAAGCATCGTGAAAAATAAAATGGTCGTTATCGTATCGGTTTTTATATTCATATTGATCGTTGTGCTTGCAGGCATATCGAGCGACTGGGGCATGGCCCTGTTGATACGATTTTTTGGATAGGTGTCTGATTGCTTCAAGCAAGACAGACGACGTAAAATCTTCACGGATTGGAAACAAATCCAATTTGTCTTTTTCGGGCAAGCTGAATAAAAAACGACCGCAATGCGGTCGTTTTCATTTGGTACTTTAAACCGTCAGGGTCGAAATACTTGAGCAGGTATCCCTGTCCGGCATCCGGGCGAAATTACTGTTCATCAGGGTCTACATACTCTTTCGGCAGATGGTGAGCGATGCCCTTGTGGCAATCGATACAGGTCTTGCCATCGGCTTGCGCTTTCATGTGCCTGTCATAGTTTGACTTCTTCTGATAATCCGCACTCATGGCCTCAAAATTGTGACAGTTGCGGCATTCGCGCGAACCATTCGCCTTCATGCGCGCCCATTCTTTTGTCGCCATTTCCATGCGGTGAGATTCGAATTTTTCCTTGGTATCGATATACCCCGTGAGCTTGCCCCAGACTTCCTGGCTCGCCTGGATCTTGCGAATTATCTTGGGTACCCATTCATGGGGCACGTGGCAGTCCGAACAGATCGCGCGCACACCGGTGCGGTTTGCATAGTGTATGGTCTTATTGTATTCCTGGTATACGTTATCGCGCATTTCATGGCAGCCGATACAGAACTCCAGCCTGTTCGTCGCTTCCATCCCGGTATTGAAACCGCCCCAGAAAATGATACCGGCAATGAAGGATACAGAGGCAATGCCGATCAGAGAATATTTCGTACTCGGCTTCTTAAGAATATTCCAGGTACGTTTTATAAAACCGGGTTTGTCATTCATGATGCTCTCCATTTCAAAATTAAAACACTTTCACCATCCCCTTTTTATTCAAGGCAGCCAGTGGGTAAATTCAAACTCTTTATCTTTCTTGCCTTTCATGCCTGCAGAAACTGCCAGCCATCAACGTGATTGATCCTTCAAAAATTCAGCGCGAACGATGGGTTACGGCTTCTTGTTCTTACGCGCTGCTTGCGCTTCGATTTTATCGATATCCTTCTTGGTCAGCTTGCAGATGATCTTTCCCTTCACAGCCTGATAGGTTTTCATAGGGATAATATTTTTGGTAACTAGCCAGGTCTTGCTGCCGAAAGGCCGGCCGGCAATCATCTTGTCGGCTTCAGCATCGCTGATACCGGGAAGCTTCTTCAATTCTTGTTTTTTTGCAGTGTTGATGTCGACCAGTTTTATATTTGCGGTGGCTTTGCGCTTGGTGGTGGTGTTGTTGTGGATAATTATTGGAACCGCGTTGGCCTTGCTGCTAACTGCCTGTGGCGCATCCGTCTTTTCTCCAGCAGCAAAAGACAGGCTGGCACTAAAAAACAGCCCTGCTGCAGTCAGTACAACCGGGATGAGATGATGTTTCATGATATTCCTTTGCTTGTATAGTCCTGCATTTCATTTCCACGACAAGCTTCACTTGTCAAAAAAACCCCGGATACGTTTCTGCATCCGGGTTGGCTATTACATTACCACACACCGATCACATTACTGGGCATGAACGACCTTGATATCTGCTATTCTGCCGCTGCCATGGCAGATCAGACACTGCTCTTTAGTCGCGCCTGGAGCAGTAACAAGACTCCGTGCCTTGTAGAAAGATCCGTAGCCGGTAGTCGTCATGTGACTTATCGCTTGAAGACTGTCATGGCATGCGGAACACGTTGCAGTGATTGGCGACGAAACAAGGTTGTTCCCTTGGGTCGTCTGGGTGACGATCACGCCGGAGGCAGGATCTATACTATCGCCCTTGCCGTAATCCACCCCACTCTTCAGACCGTACGCAAGCAAACCACTACCTACGGGAGCAAATTGCGGCGGAACGTAATTTACAGTTATAGGATTGCCATTGTAGTTCGTAGCTGCCTGGACATCGAGCATGCTATCCACAATCGTTTTGCCCATGGCATCGGTCGCGGTGTACTGGCTCGCACTGAAGTCATAGGTGCCGGGCAGATGGCAGGCTTCGCATTTCTTCAGCACACCCGGATACAGCACTTTCGAGAAATTATTATCCACAGTAATAGCATGCCATGTGAACGGGACAGTACGTTTTTCTGCACTGTGGATACCGTGCACCCAGACCCTGAAGGAAGCTGACCAACCGGTGTTGCCGCCCTGGTTGGGTGTATGACAGGCCGGGCACATCGGGATGCTGTAGTTGCCGCTATGGAAGTTGGGCGAGGTACCGAGCCGGTCATGGCAAGATTCGCACTTCTCCTTGGCGAAGATCACACGCCGTGCAACGTTAGCCTTCCCGTCCGGAGTATTGCCGGTCGCCGCCATCATGGCCGGAATACCTGGGACAGTCGTTCCGCTTGAGGTCTGCTTGTAACCGCCGGCCAGCAATACCGTGACCATTTTGGCATCCGCAGGCAAGACCAAGCTGTGGACTGTACTATAGAAGCTGAGAGAGCTGGATGCGATGACAGCGGTGTACGTGTTGGTAGCAGCATCGGTGAGAGTCAGGCTGTTGCCGTTAGCCCCCGCCGATACATCGGCCAAACTGGCCGAGTCGTGACCGCTGTTCCAGTCGGAAGGCGCTGCTATGCCGTCCTGTGCAGTCGCGTAAGCAACCACGAACGACGGCCCGCCGGTATAGCCGGTGACGGGCAATGCAACTGCCGTGCCGTTCTCCAACACCTGGAACTTGACCACAACCTGATTGCTCGTGTTGATAGTTACGCCGCTGGTCTTGTATTGGAACGTGTCCAGACCGGCCTTCACGATCGGGTTATTCAGTGAGGGAATAGTCGTCCGGTGAAGGATTTCAACGTCTCCCCCTACTGTGGTTCCAGGTGCATGGCAAACGCTGCAATTAGCATCGGATGTTTGAGTTCCGCCACCATGGCCTGTTTGGGTTGTGCCGACTGGATTTTTAGCGAGAACATCCGCATCCCGGTCAGCCAGGGTTATGCCTAGGCCGGTAGCAAAGTCGATACCATCGTGGCAGGCGCCGCATGCCAGTCTGCTGGGCACGTTCTTCCAGTTGTCACCATCTTTGGTTTGATTGAGATTGACCGAACCATCTGATTTGGTGGCCGATCCATCGTGGCACTTGGTGCAGTTGCGCTGATCCTGGGGGAAACCGACCAGGTTGAAGCACTGTGCTTGATGGGCAACAGCCTTTGTGGAGACATAGCCGGTCTGACCAGGACTGTTGCAATGGCCATTCAGGTTGTAGCCGGTCTTGATCAGCTCATTGCCCATGTGCGTCTTGTGAATCATGCGCGGGTAGGTGAATGCCGCCTCGCCAGTGGTTGTCCTCATGTAGACGGAAGTAAGTGTGGGAGAGCCGTCCGCATTTGTACCCTCGGTCACATTAACAAAACCATATTTGGTCTGGTCGGTATGGCAGGTCACGCAGAGTTTTGGATCCCTGCGGTCACCGTGACCGATGACTTTTCCGGCGTGGCAACCGTCGCAGGAACCGCGCTGCACGATATCGCGCGTAGCGGTAATCGCTCCGCCGTCAGGCCTGAAGTCAAACGTTACATTCGTGGGAAAAGCCATTGCTACGGCAGGGCTGCTGCCGGGTTGGTTGCCTTTGATAACGATCCCCAGACGGGTGGTCGCACTTGGGTCATAGCTCACGTCGCCCAGATCGGCTTTAATATGAGTGGCATCGTCCGTCAGACCGGTAACAATGGTTGCAGCCTGCTTGATATCCCGAGCGAAAGTGTACTGGTAGGTACCGTCACCGTTGTCAACCAAAGTACCTTCCCTTTCCATGGTGGGGAAGGTGCCCACCCAGTACGCTCCATTGCTGTCCGCTACTGCACCGGTAGTCGTAGAAGTTGCCACTTTGGTGACCAGATAGCTACGCCACACACTGGGACCGCCGGTGACGGGTATCAGCTTGGCCAACGTAAAATAAGCGTTGTTAAGGTTAGCGCCGCTCTTGGTACCCAACCCAACCAACGGCTCGCCATATTGATCCTTCACCGTGAATTTCACCACGGGCGGGCTGTTTATGGTGATTGAGACGCTGGCGGGATCAATGGTAGGCTGGAGTGCTGCCCACTGAGTGGCCGTCAAGTTCGAAGCCACCTGCACATTCACGCCATTCGCGCCTGGCGCGCCAGGTGCGCCAGCTGTCCCTGGGGCGCCATCACTGCCGCCGCAACCTGCCAGTGCAGAGACCATCACGGCCAACAGGCCAAGTCGAATCAGAATCAACGTAGATTTCATTTTTTTCCCTCGCTTTCAAAATTGCAATACATACCCTATTACTTCAACATTTCCTTAAATTTGCTTACGCCGACTCTTATCCGGATCTGACTCCGGATCTGACTCCGGTTCTAACGGCGGGCGATCACCTGAATTTGTAAACATAAGTCGCCCCAAGGAAAGTCACGTTCTGGTTTGGCTGCATCGCTACGGTCGTATTGTCGGAATAGGCAAAGGGCGTTCCGTTGTAGCCCCATGTCCACTCGTCAAACTTCACGCTCTGGTGCACCAGGTCGACACGAATATCGGCGTTATCCTTCAACGCATACTTGCCGTAAAGTTTCAGGCTGGTCACGCTATAAGTAACATCGGGCAATCCTCCGCCGACTATCGCCGCACCTGTAGCCATGCTTTGCTGATAGCGATTGTTGTCTTTCATATACGACACATCTCCGCCCATCTCGAGTCTGCTGGTCAGTTTGCCGACCGCACCCATATCGATGCTGGTATTGATGTTCTCCAGCTCGGCCAGGTATCCGAAGCTGTGGTCTACATGCAGGGTCTGGTTGCTCCGGTTAACATAGCCGGTCAGCTTCCATTTTTGTGACAGGTACAGCGCTGCGTCCACGCCAAATGAGTTCATCCCGGTATCACGCAAACCCTTGTCAGTCGGGCCCGTATACGTATCCTTTCCATCTTCGATCATGAACTGCAGTGACAATTTGGATATTGGCGTCCAGTCTGCAGACATCCTCACCTTGTTACGCGTACGATCCAGCATCGTCATCGGGTAGGTGCCGGCAGGGTTAACGGGGCCGATATTCAACCAGCTTCCGCCGTCGCGTTTGCTGTGCACGAAGCCGATGGCGGCATTGATCGTTTCAGTCATGGAACGCCGCAATTCGGCCCGATAACCGAGCTCCTTTGTATTCTCCCGCAATCCAGTCAGAGGAGGAAGAGTGGGGTTCAAGACTGCGGCAGTACTGACCGGAAGGTCGCGGTGCACCGATGCGTAATCGAGCCCCAGGGTCGCCCTAAGGTTATCCGGCAGTTGATAACTCGCTTCCATTTTTCCTGTGAGTCTCTTCGACGAATTCAAATCGTTCGTATAAGCGCCGTTATATAAAGCGAGCGGGGTTTTATCCGCCTTGTCTTCATAATGCAGATTGCCCAGCACGGAGAGCTTGACCATGGGCCGAGCCGTCACACCGAATTGTGCGACGTTGGTATCCATAACTCCGCCAAGGCTATTGACACCGGCCGGTGCGCCGGTCAGTCCCATGCTGCCGAAGTCATCATTTTGCTTTTGCGTGGCGTGTGTATAGGCGTACTTGAAAGTTGAGCGGGTCGTCGGGGTGAAGGCATAGTTGCCGGAGACATAAACCTGTTGCGCCTGATTATCGGGCGGCAAAGCCACAGATTGCTGCAGATAGCCCACCAAGGTACTGCTAGGTGTAAACCCTGTGCCATCCGGATTAACCAGATTGCCGTTCACCGTTGGATTCAGGGATACGTTTGCATTGCTGAAAAACGAACCGTAATAACCGCCGCTCACCATGAATTTCTCGCCCGAATAATTCAACTTGGCTTCGAACTGTTTGGTCGTTGAATTGATAGGCTCGGGTAACATCAGCATTGCCGCGCTCAGAGCCGTTGTGCCACAAGCAGAGCAGGCGAAGCCTGCGCCTGACAAGCGTGCTCCGGTTTTGTCTTCATTTTTGGCGCTTGCCTCAAACATGAGACTGGGGGTAAGCCATTTCTGCGCATCAAGACTGAGCGCCTTGCGCTTGATGTCCAGGTTCAGATCCGTCCCAGTCCCCGGCGTTACCAGGCTCGTCACGATCGGCGTGGTCGTGCCGGCATTCCGCAAGCCGGTATTGATGGTGCGCGGATCATGGCGGACCAGTTCGCTATATTCAAAAGAGTATTTCCAGTCCCCCTGTTTATCCTGCGAGAAGTTCAGTTCGCGGTTATCCAGGCCTAGATTGTGTCCATCGATTTTGGTCCATAGCCCATTCTCCTTCTGGAGTTTGACAACATTAAAATCCAGCAAAAGATTGGTGTCGTTATTGCGCAGGCCGTTGTATTGCCCGAAGATCGTCCTGTCCAAGCTGTTGCCAGTGACAACTCCCAGTCCGGCGTTTACAGAACTTTCCGGATTAACGAGTCGCGACACGTCATCATCTTCGGCATGCGCCGTCCCAAAGGCCGCGAGCACAATGAGAGCCAGAAGTTTTTGGCTGGATCCGAATTGCTTTTTGGCTTTTTTCATTTCCATTTCCCCAATATCTTTTCTTAACGCAACAGGTTCTGCGGAGCAGGATTCACAAAACTAGAGTTGTTGCTGCCGTGTATCTCGCTGTGGCAGTTCACGCAACCCCGGCCCTGGGTAATGGCGGCACCATTCCACCAGCCCGGACTATTAAGCGAAGGCACCTGTCCGACCAACGAAGACTGCAATGACAAATGCGGTGTGTGGCATGATTGGCACAGGAACGGCGGCCGCATCTTCAGCATGCTTTCTGCGGTGGTGCCATGCGGGTTATGGCAGATCGTGCAATCCTCGCCGACAGGCTCGTGTTCATGCACGAACGGCCCGCGTTTCTCCATATGGCAGGTGTAGCAGGTTTCATTCACGCTATCGCGTTTCATGAGTTTGGGACCGATAGAGCCGTGCGGGTTATGGCAATCGGAACAGCCCATTTTTCCCTCGGGAATCGGATGGTGAGAAGGCCGGTTGATTTGCGCGCGCTGCTCCTTGTGGCAGGTAAAGCAAACTTCGGGCTGGGTACGTTTATCGCGCACCTTGTCGTGGGTAGTATGGATTACGTGACATGAGGCACAGGCTACGTTTTCTCTCTGGTGCGTACTTCCCTCCCAGTGCGAGCGATTCGCATCCTTGCGGTGGCAGGAAAGACAGGCAGCATTCTGTACAGTTGCATCGCTGGGCGCAAAGGAACCCGAGGTTCCTCTTTTTGTGCCAAAAAGAACATCGGGAGCAGCGCGATCTTTCAGGTGTTTTTCACTTTCGCCATGGCAGGATTGGCAGTTGGGCGTGCGGGAATCGGCCTTGACGCCGTGCTTGGTCTGGTAGATAGCCAAGATCGGTTTGGTCTCACTTTCGTCATGGCACCTCGTACATATCCCATCCTTTTTCATGGACGCAGCGGCCATATCCAAAGGTGGCGGTGCCATATCCGGCAGAACGGAGCTTGAAACCGGAGCCGGAACCACAGTACTGGCAGCCTGGTTCTGTTGCACAGCTGCTTCTTCAGCCGATGCGGCTGACACCCAACCCGTGCATCCGATGAGCACACACAAGAGCCATTCTTTTCGCAAGAGAAACATTTTTCGCCCCGATTCGATAATTGATGTCTGGTTCGATAAGCCTTGAATGCTTACAACGAAAGGATCCAATCCACGAGGTTCTTGATTTCTTCCGGTGACGCTTTGCCCTTGATATTCTTGTGAGCCTCTTGATGACCGTCGGGGAACTTCGCCATTTCGCCAGATGTAATATGATGGATCAGCTTCGCTTCGGCATCGGCCTTCCCGCGATACTTGGCGGCAACAGCGGTATAGGCAGGCCCGTCTTTGGGTTTTTCAATACCGTGGCATTTGAAACAACTGTTCTCGCGAGCCAATAGTTTGGCTGCATCAGCATCCACAGCAGCAAAAGAATTTGCCGAGAATGTCAAAACAACGGCAGCGCAGAGAATGCTGAATAAATCTTTATTGCCGAATTGGTATTTCATTTTCATCTCCAAAAATTAATTGATTGTTTTACTGACTTTAATTCTGCTGCTAGGAAATTGAGCAATAGACATGCCATAAAACTTGAGTATTTAGCTGCAGAATTGCAACTTCAGGATCATTTCAATTCAGGAAAAATATAAAACCATTAAAATACATGGCAGTGAGCAGACCATTGCGCTGAAGTCAATTTTTTTGGCCAACCATTTAAAGCTAGCAGGTCATCTGAGTGAGCAACGCTTATGCAAGATTTAGGACCAATCGATCTCACTGTGTTACTTTCCGGTAACATTAAAAATTATTTTCAATGAGGTCGTAGACATTCATCGTTGGAAAGCCAGCAAACATATGCAGCCCGCTCCTGTAAAACTCTGAGCGTTAACTCACATATCGAGCTCATCTGAATTTTAAATTTCCGAGAGGAACCTTCAGCATGTCAGCTCTCCCATTGGGGTTGCGACTGAGTTGTTTGCACATACAGTTCAATAATCGTCAATGACAATAATGAATGGGCACCTGCAAGGCATGGGACTTGCAAGGGACTGATGACAGCGACCTTATGTGAACTGTTACTGGAAATATTCATGCAACGGCAGAGAACATATTTTTGTTACATATCCTCATGAATCTGCGGAATAATATTGCCGATTATGATGTCGAAACAAGGTTCAGGATCTTTGACTTATTACTTCAAGAATTTTTAAAACAAAAGTATGTTCCCATCTGGTAACAACATTAAAATTACAAATTTATATCTGTTACCATTAAGTAACATAGTTATGTTTTAATAATAAATATCAATACGTTAAATATTTACTCGGCATGTTTCTGTTGCATTCGCTATGGTTTCTGCAGAAGAGATTGTTAAATAAATGATGTGCGCTAAGAGAGACCTATGAAATGGCTTCTGGATCTTAGTTTCAGATACAAGATCCCTCTCTGGGGAGGGCTGCTTATTATCATTACCGAGCTGGCCGTGGCGGGCACGTTGATGCTTAACGCCTATGATGACCTGAAAGAGAATGTGCATGTAGATTCGGAGATCATGGGCTATTCGCTTATATCGAATCTTGTTCCAGCGCTCCAGAACAGCGATATCCAGCGGGAGTACGAAATCATCTCGGCACCCCTGAAAAGCAAAGACCCGGGTTCGAACCCCGTCAATGCGATTACCATCATGGTTGTCGACAATCTGTTGCGTGTCGTAGTCTCGGCCCAACCTGACTCTGGTCCAATGGTCACCGACATGCGACACCTGAGTCCGGACTATGCCCAGGTCGCAAAACAAATCAGCGAAATGGATCAATCCGATTCTGAACACATCAACCTCCCCGGATCGAAATATTATTATTATGTGACACCCATTTACAGCAAGACCGGACATCTCGGCACGTTGATCATTGTCCACCCCAAGGATGTAATCCTGCCCCGCTTTGCCCGTTTAGCCAAGCAAGGTTTGATAGCAGCAGCCATCATTCTGGCTATCCTGCTACCCGTCAATTGGTATTGGGGTTGGCGTATGGCATTGCCACTGGTACAACTTACAGCACGCATGGGCGAAATCACCAAGAAATGGCCGGAAGATCTGGACCCCGGGCTCTATTCCCATCGCGATGAACTCGGCAGACTTTTCGAGGCATACACACAGATGCTTAGCCACCTTAAGGATAAGGAACAACTGGAAAAGAAGATGGTGCAATCAGAGCGCTTGGCGGCATTGGGACAACTCTCGGCAGGCATCGCTCACGAAATCAACAATCCGCTGAGCGGCATGCTCACAGCCATCGACACGCTAAAAAGCTATAGTGATTTAGACCCCCTCACGATGAAAACCATTACATTGATCGTGCGCGGACTGAACCAGATCAAAGACACCGTTGGTGCCTTGCTGGTGGAAGCCAAGGCTAACAGCCGCAATCTTACGCCACAGGACATTGAAGACGTGTTGACCCTGATCACTCCCATGGCCCGCAAGAAAGGCTTGCACATCGGTTGGCACAACAGCATAGATGAAGAGGTTACCCTGCCCGCCACATTTGTGCGCCAGATTTTGATCAACCTGCTACTTAATGCCGTTCAGGCAGCGTCGCAGCAAGGCGAGGTCAGCTTTGATATTGGAATCGCAGACAATCAACTGCAATTCTCCGTGACAAACAACGGCAAGACACTGACGGATGAGCAGATCTCACGCTTGTTCGAGCCCTTCTCCACGCTGGGTGAAGGCGGGCACGGCCTTGGCTTGTGGGTCACATATCAGATCGTGCATCAACTCGGCGGGCATGTCGGCGTCAAGAGGGAATCGAATAACCAGATGCACTTCAACGTAAACATTCCCTTGGGAGAAGTTTCGTGATCGAGAAGCCTTATCACATCTGCCTGATTGAAGATGACCTGATCATGGGCGAAGCGCTCTCTGATCGCCTTGCTCTCGAGGACTTCGAATGCGATTGGTTCAAGACCGGGCGAGATGCAATTCATGCGCTGACCAATAAGTATTACGATGTTGTTATCAGCGATATACAGCTCCCCGACATCAATGGCGAAGACCTGTTTGTGCAATTGAAAGCGACGGCAACGACTTTACCCCCATTCGTGTTCACCACGGGCTATGGCACAATCGATCGCGCCGTCAGGCTCCTGAAACTTGGCGCACACGACTATCTCACCAAACCGCTGGACATCCACGCGCTCCTCGAAACGGTAAAACGCCTGTGTACCGAATCAAGGCCTGCAGTAGCCGGTGAAAACAACCTGGGCGTCTCCAGCGCAATGCGCACGGTTGAATCGCTGCTACCACGGATCGCCCTGAACTCAACATCCGTATTGATCACGGGCGAGTCAGGTGTCGGCAAAGAGTGGGTGGCTCGTGCCCTCCACCATCAACACGATCCAACCGACACAACGCCTTTTATTGCAGTCAACTGCGGCGCACTCACGGAGACGCTGCTGGAATCAGAGTTGTTTGGCCATGTCAGGGGTTCCTTCACAGGAGCCGTTCGTGACAAAAAAGGGGTATTCGAGTTGGCGACAGGCGGCACACTGTTCCTTGATGAGATCGGTGAAATGTCGCCAACGATGCAAGTCAAGCTTCTGCGTGCCATTCAGGAACGCCACATAGTCCGTGTCGGTGGCGAAACGCCGATCCCTATCGCTATCAGGCTGGTTTGTGCCACGCATCAGGATCTCAAAAAAATGGTGGAAGAAGGCAAGTTCCGCGAAGATCTGTATTACCGTATCCACGTCATCCATTTGCACATTCCACCTTTGCGCGAACGCAAGGAAGACATCCCGTGGCTGGCTGGACGGCTGCTCGAAACATGGTCAACAGAGCATTCCGACCCGCGTACCCTGAACCGGTCGGCTGAAAAGGCATTATTGGATCACCCTTGGCCGGGTAACATCCGCGAACTCAAACATTGCCTTGAGCGCGCATGTATCCTTTCCCAACAAAATGTACTTACTGCGGAACTGCTCTTTGATGACGTCCCGATGGCGCCGACAGAACTATCTCAAAGTGCCGCATCACTGAATGAATATCTTCATGCATGCGAAAAGAAATTCATTCAGGACATCCTGCGCAGCCACGGCGGGCATATCTATGAAACAGCCACTGCGCTCGGCATCAGCAGGAAGAATCTGTGGGAAAAAATGAAGAAGCTCGAGATCAATTACGAAACAGATGAATAGACTGAGATAGGACGAAGCTGTGCAATTCGTGGCAACCAACAGCATCAACAGATACTATGCAGCACAGGCACATAGCTGCGAACAAAGAAAAAACCCCCTGTTTCTAAACGATGCGGGGGATTTGTTTCTTTTCTGCTTGGGTCTATCTCAAAAGGGAATATCGTCGTCAAAATTATCGAAGCTGCCTTTAGCCGTAGGTGCTGCAGCCTTGGCAGGAGCCGAGCCGGCGGATGAAGATGCGGGCTTGTTCTCCACTACCTCAAAACTGCCGGCTCCAGACGACTTGCCGCCCAGCATGGTCATTTCGTTGACCACGATCTCGGTGGTATAGCGGTCCTGCCCTTCCTTGGTTTGCCACTTGCGGGTTTGCAGTTTGCCCTCGACGTAGATCTGCGAGCCCTTTTTCAGATACTCCCCGGCGATCTCGGCAAGTCGGCGATAGAACACCAGGTTATGCCATTCGGTTTTTTCCTGCTTCTCTCCGCTCTTGTCCTTCCAGTTCTCTGAAGTCGCCAGCGTCGCGTTGGTCACCGCTTCTCCGCTGGTCATGTAGCGTGTTTCCGGGTCTTTGCCCAGACGGCCTATCAGGATTACTTTGTTCACCGACATATCATGCTCCCTTCATCACAAGTTTATCTACCGCCGCCTCATCGAAGCCCTCCATGTCCACCTTGAGGGAGGCGATATTCTCCACTGCCACCACCATCGCTTCGCGAACACCCTGCAATTGCACAAGCTGCTTTTGCAATTCTACCGCAGCCGCTTCATTCATCCCGGACAAATGATACAGCCTGGTGCGCACCAGTGCCGGCGGCTTCATCGTGGATGCGACGATCAGCCACAGCAACAGCAGCAGGATGGCGAAGACAAACACCGAATTCCCGCCGACGAATTGCAGCAACGCACCGCCAATTGCCGCGCCGGAGAACGCACCGAGGAACTGCACGCTGCTGTATACACCCATCGCGGTGCCTTTGGAGGCCAGCGGGGCGATCTTGCTGATCATCGAGGGCAGCGTGGCTTCCAGCACGTTGAACGCGGTAAAAAACACCAGCAGCGCGGCGGCCACACCCCACAAACTGTTTTGCCCGAACATCAGCAGTGCTTGCGCGCACATCGCCAGAAAGATCGCCAGCATGAACACCTGTTTCATCTTGGCCTTCTTTTCCGCAATGATGATGGGCGGCACCATCAGCACGAAGGCCACCAGCATCACCGGCAGATAGACATACCAGTGGTGCGACAAAGCCAGGCCATCTTTCTCCATCACGAATGGCACCTGCATGAACACCGACATCAGGATCGCGTGCAGAGAGAATATCCCGAAGTCGAGCCGCAGCAGATCCTTGTTGTGCAGTACTTCCGCAAAATGGCTCCAGCTGGCTTCGGTGTCGCTGTGGAAGCGCGTGATCGCCGGATCAGGTATCATGAATTTCACCACGCCTATCGCCAGCAGCGCCAGCACACCGGTAAGCTCGAAGATGCCGGGCACGCCCAACACATTGTTGAGCATCGGCGAAAGCACCATCGATATAGAGAAGGTGATGCCTATGGTGATGCCTATCATCGCCATCGCCTTGGTGCGGACCTCTTCGCGGGTGAGGTCGGCGGTGAGCGCCATCACCGCCGCGTTCAGCGCGCCCGCGCCCTGCACCACGCGGCCGATGATGATCCAGTAGATGTTGCTGGCATCGGCCGCGATAAAGCTGCCCGCCGCGAACAACACCAGGCTGATGTAAATCACCGGCTTGCGCCCGTAGCGGTCGGACATCCAGCCGGCCGGTATCTGCAGGACCGCCTGCGTCAAACCGTAAGCACCGAGCGCGATGCCGATCAGCAGATGGCTATTGCCGCCGGGCAGATGCTGCGCATAAATCGCAAAGATCGGCAGGATGATGAACAGGCCCAGCATGCGCAGGCCATAGATGCTGGCCAGACCGATGCTGGCGCGGCGCTCGATCGCGGTCATGGTGTCGGGTAATGGTTTCATAGATCTTTGGAACGTGATGATAAAGGACGAAAGGCAGAGTATTTTAGCAGGACATCGCTTGTGCAGACAGATGTTGTACTCAGCAGCGGCTTATTAATCGTAATAATTTGTTTAAATGAACATGCCGCCGGACGCCTCGATCCGTTGCACATTGACCCAGCGATTGTCTTCCGACAGCAGCGACGCTGACGCCGCTCAGACCCCTCCGAAAATTGCTAAATTGATGGCGGACATCACGTCCAGCCACTCCTACGGCGTACCGGCATCTTCATGCTTGCTCATGCCGCCGCCGCAGCCACGCATACCCGTCTGGAATTTCTCGCGCTCTTCCGGTGTCATCTGTTCGAAGCGCCTGTGATGATGCCAGCGTGTTGGACATCCGTGCCCGCGTAATCCGCCGAACAATATCCTGCTCAACACCAGCAGCCCCATGGCTTGCAGATACCTGACCTCATGCGCACCGGCAAACAATTCAGGCATCAGCCGGTTCCACAGTGCCATCACCACCCATCCCAATGCCGCGATGCCAACCACCACCATCAATCCGATCTTCCAGCATTTCGATCTCCAGCAGCTCATACCCATCTCACTTCTCCTTTACAGATTGAATTCGCATGGATAGCGCGGCCCGCCCGGAACGGTTCAGTGGTGCGCATATCTTCTTCAGTCAGCAGCGCGTATCGAGTCAGTATCGTATCCATAACCGTGAAGACGATTCAGGGAAGAGAATATTGCATGGACAGTCAAAAAGGGATATGAGTCGCGCTGGCTTGTGCCGGCACAGGACTAACTCCATCATCGCCTGGACTCCAGTGTCATCCAGGAGTGGTTAGCCGGAATGGGCATGCTTGCGGATTATTGTGGCATTCGACCGTTTAAGCCCGCGCAAGCTGGCCGGCCAAAAACAGACTAAGCAGTCCGCCTATCGTAGCCAGGACCGAAAGAAGCCTGGGGTGCGCGTGGTGTGTTTCGGGCAGCATGTCGCTTGCGCCGATATAGAGAAAGAAACCGCAAAATATCGCCAGTGTCGGCGCAAGATAACTCGGCGGCATGACGAAGAGGCTCGTGGACACAACGCCGGCCACAGGCGCAATCGCATCGACTCCCAGCCATCTCCAGGCCAGCCTGCGTGTGCCGTTGTTCTTCAATATCATCCCGACCGTATTGATGCCGTCGGAAAAATCGTGGATCAATACGGCGAGCGCGATCGCAATTCCGAGACCTGTTGAAGACTGGAATCCGATCCCGATCGCTGCGCCGTCCATGAAGCTGTGGATCGAAAGAGTGCCGGCGCCGAATTGCCCCCGGTGCCAGGGATTTTTACAACCCTCGTCGTGGGCGGGACTGAGCAGCAGCCAACGGTTGAGCACCATGTAGAAGGTAAATCCCAACGCGATAAATGCAGCAATCCCGGGTATCTCGTGGTATGTGCCCGCCTGCTGGAACGCCTCGGGCATAAGATCGAAAAACGCAACGCCGATCACTGCGCCGGCACTGAAACTCAGTATCAGGTGCAGGCGGTCGGTGTGTTTCAAGGCAAACATACCGCCCACCGCCGTGAACAGCGCGGCGCCTAAGCTGCATAACAAGGCCGTCATTTATTTGCTCCAGAAATTCACGCGGCAGATTATACGTGACATTTACGAATGGCCGATGCGTCCCGGTTTTAAAACGCCAGATCGTCTTCTTCATAAAGCGTTTGCAACCGCGCGCGCAGGTGCAGCACCGCATAACGCTTGCGCGCCAGCAAGGTATTCACGCCCACACCGCTCTCCGCCGCCAACTCCTTGAAGCTGCGCCCATCCAGTTCGTGGGCAATGAATACGGCGCGCTGCTCCTTCGGCAGTTCGTCCAGCGCGGCACCCAACTCGTTCAGCAACACTGTCCGGGCATAAGCCGCTTCCGGCCCGGCATCAGCCGATGGCAGCACTTCATCCAGCCAGGTTCCCCCATCGGTTTCGTCCGATAATTCCGGAAGCGGCCCCTCTTTCTTCTTGCGAAAGCGGTCGATGATGCGATTGCGCGCCACGCGGAAAAGCCATGCCCCGACTTGCTCGATGGGTTCCGGCAGACGATACGCCGCCACGAACTCGTAGAACACATCCTGCAGGATGTCTTCCGCCTCGCTTGCATCCGGCACACGCCGCCGGATGAAATTCCCCAGTCGGCCGCGCTCGCGGGAGACGGTTTCAGCGATGCGCTTGTCTTGTTCGGTCATCATCGCTTTACAGGTTAGCGTCGTATCCATATTGGTTAAGACGAATCACAGATATAAATATTGTACGGGGAGTAAAAAACAAATAGGTGTTACGTTGGCAGTTTCAAGCTCTGTCGTTCACGGAATTACGTCCTCAACTTCTAGCACGGTCTGTACTTGCCGGGAGAAATCGTGCGCAGTCCGGATTGTTCACTTTTTCCTGGTTCCCGATAACTCTATTAGCACAACGAGCGGCCAGAGAAAAAATGCAAATAATGTCATCAGCATCAAATTTCGTACCGCCAACACAACAAGCGAAAAGCCGGTTTTGTCACCCGGCTGTTTCACCAGCCGATTCGCAGTCTTTGGCAAATACTTGTAATCCCAAAGAACGACGAAGAACATCGCCAAGCCCAGTATGAAATATATTCTCACGAAATACATGATGACACCTTAATAGCCGGCGCTCGATAAAGGGTTCAGAAACGCTTGCCTGACAGTTCGAGCACGGCATTCAGGCGATGCATTGTAGCCGCATTCAACACCCTCGCTTGCGGGCTCCAACGTTTCGTAATCTGATCGATTTCGGCTTGAAGCCTTGCTGCTGTGGCAGTATCGCCGATGGCTAGTGCCCAAATGGCATATTCAGCGCGAGCTTCAAAAGTTCCATAACGGGCCACTACCGACTCGAATCTGGCACGAGCCTCGGCATCTCTGCCCTCCCCGGCATATGACCGGGCGAGCAGAAGTGAAACCGCTTCCAGCCGGAATGCCTGGTCTATATTTTGGATCGCCTCAAGGTGTACGATCGCTTCCCGATAACGCTGGCACTCCACGAAAGCACGGGCGGCACCGAACCTGATCTCCAGCGAACTCAAGAATGGGCCTTTAAGGCAGGCTTCGAAGTTCTTGGCTGCCGCCTCGGACAAACCAAGTTCAAGCTGTGCTTCAGCTAAACGTATCTGGTTCTGTGCTGTCGGCATCTCCTCAAAGGCGGCTTGTGCTTCGCGGATTTCGCGTTGCGGATCGAGAACTTTGGCCGCAGCGGCCACGACCCTTCTGGCCCGGTGGTTAAGACGAAAGTTCGGCAAATAGATGGCAAAAAAATAAACGACGCTTCCAAACAGGGGAAAGATGAACAATATGATCAGCCAATACATCGGTTGTCCGGAGCGGATGACGTGTACGGCGAAGAACAGGGCAATAAAAACGTGAAGCCCGATACCTGCGAATGTCATATCCACATCAGCTCCCGCACTTTATCCTGCCGGGAAACAAATGGCCTATCCCGTCGTCAGCCATATGTCTGCCGTAGCGCTTCCACAAACGTCGCGACAGGTTGTGCACCCGATATGCCGGATTTTTCATCGAACACAAAAAACGGCACGCCGGTAACACCGAACTCGGCTGCGCGTAATTCATCGGCACGGACAGCATCAGAATAATCATCGCTTTCCAGCATTTTTATCGCTTCCGCTTCAGAAATGCCGAACTTCGGTGCAAGGCCTGCCAGCGCAGCGCGATCGCCCACCGATAGCGATTCTGAAAAGTAAGCCTGCATAATGCACTCTGTGGCCTGGTCACCCAGATTTTTTGAAGTTGCAAAATGCAGCAGCCGGTGCGCGTCAAATGTGTTCCCTGAGCGGGCATCGGCCAAGCGATATGCCAGCCCTGTCTCTCTCGCGACTGCAGTCACGCTGGCATTCATTGCTGCCGCCTCCTGCCGGCTGACACCATACTTGCTCGCAAGCCTTTCTTCCAGTGTGCCCGGATACAGCGGCGGGGCATTTCGGTCGAGTTCAAAGCTGCGCCAGATTACATTAATGTTTTCATGATGCCCAAACTGCTCGAGCGCTTGTTCGAAACGCCGTTTGCCGATATAGCACCACGGGCAGATCACGTCCGACCAGATTTCAATTTTCATTGTTTGCTCCATATAGTTGATCAGGCCTTCTGCTTTCATCACTGCTTGCACTGATGATTGCAACCTGGCCCGAATTAGACTCTCCCGAATGTTCCTAGCGGTTCAACGCCTGCATTTGCGGCGCGGCATAGCGCGTGCCCGTTGCCGCACCCGGTGGCAGTATCTGATTGAGACGGTCGAAATCGGCCTGCTTGAGCTCAATATCCAGAGCGCCGACATTCTCTTCCAGAAGTTTCGGCCGCTTGGTGCCGGGAATGGGGACGATATCCTCGCCTTGCGCCAGCACCCAGGCCAGCGCGAGTTGCGCCGCAGTGCACTGTTTTGTCCGCGCCATTTTTTCGATTTCGTGGACAAGATCAAGATTTTTCTGAAAGTTCTCCCCCTGGAAGCGCGGCGAATTGCGGCGGTAATCGTCCGCTTCCAGATCGTCGATGCGTTTGATCTGACCGGTCAGGAATCCCCTGCCCAGCGGGCTGTATGGCACGAATCCGATACCGAGTTCGCGTAATGTGGAGAGAATTTCACTCTCCGGATCACGGCTCCACAAGGAATACTCGGTTTGCAGGGTCGCGATCGGATGGATGGCATGAGCCCGCCGGATCGTCTGCGGAGCCGCCTCGGACAAGCCGAGATAGCGGACCTTGCCAGCGCGGACCAGTTCGGCCATTGCACCCACCGTGTCCTCTATCGGAGTATTGGGATCCACCCGGTGTTGATAGTAGAGGTCGATGACTTCAACACCGAGACGCTTAAGACTGGCCTCGCAACATTCGCGAACATAGTCAGGCCGGCCATTTACGCCGAGGAACTGGCCTTCACGGCCGCGCATATTGCCAAACTTGGTCGCGAGTATGACCTTGTCGCGCCTGCCACGAATGGCCCGGCCGACAAGCTCCTCGTTACGCCCGACACCGTACATGTCCGCCGTGTCCAGGAAATTCACGCCAAGCTCCAACGCGCGGTGAATCGTGGCAATTGAGCCAACTTCATTTTGCCCGCCATAGAACTCCGACATGCCCATGCAGCCAAGCCCCATGGCCGAAACCCGCAGGCCGGAACGGCCCAGTTCACGCTGTTTCATCCTAATCCTCCATCTCCAGAAAGTGTCTTACACGCCATGCCGATTTCCCGACATCCCGGCTCGCTCAGGGATAATCCTGCCTTGTGGGACGAACCATGATGTCGCTGATGTGCACATGGGGCGGCTGGGCCACGATGTAGTGGATTGCGTTTGCCACATCGTCCCCGTACAGCAATGGACCAAATTTTTCGTCGAAGTTCCGCACCATGTCATCGCCGTATCCGGCACCTTCCTGAAATCCGCTGACCACTACGCCCGGTTCAACCAGCGACACGCGTATTCCTCTGGGCCCCAGCTCGCGACGCAGCCCCTCGGTAAGCGCATGTACGGCAAACTTGGTGGCACCGTAAACTGCGCTGAACGGGGAAATGTGCCTCCCCACTACCGAACCGATGACCACGATATCCTTGGCATGATTGGGATAGTTCGATTGCTGTTCATCGGCCATTTTTCGGGCCGCATTCTGCAACAGTGCCAGAACACCCGTTACGTTCAGTTTGAGCATATCTTCAAACCGGGACAAATCGGCATCCTTGACCGATCCGCCCAAGCCCCGACCGGCATTGGCAACGACAATGTCTGCTTCTTTTCCGAAGCGCTCGTTTGCTGCGACAAACAGACTTTGAAGCACTGCCTCATCGGAGGCATCGCCTGCCACGCCGATAAATGCAGACCCCATCTCCTGTTCAAGTGCGCGCAGTTTTACGGCGTTGCGGCCATTGCCCACGACACCATAGCCGCTGGCGACAAATTTTCTTGCTGTTGCTTCCCCGATACCGGAAGTTGCGCCGGTAATGATTGCGATACGTGAATACGGTTCAGTCATGCGAGTTCTCCCATTGGTTATGCAACATCTTTCCGGATATCCGGAATGCTGCGTTTACGTTTCTACGCAGGGTGCGCCATAGATTCTTGATCTGTCATTGAGCTAGGCGAACTCCTCTTCCATGTACGGGTAATCGGTATAGCCAGCCGCCGGATCCTGCAAGCCATATCCATAGAAGGTTTCGACGTGAAACGGATTGAGATCCGCATTCAGTTGCAAACGGCGCGGCAGATCGGGATTGGAAATAAAGTCCTTGCCGAAGGATACTGCATCCGCCTCCCCCGCATCGTGCACTTGCTGGGCGGTCTCGCGGTTGAACCCCTCGTTTGCAATAAGGACACCGCCGAAGCGTTTTTTCAATTCCGGGCTAATGCGGTTTTCACCCAGCGACTCTCTGGTAAAAATAAAGGCAATGCCGCGTTTTCCCAATTGCTCCGCGACATATCCGAAAGTGGCCAGGGGATTCGAGTCGCCCATGGTATGGGCATCGCCCCTGGGTGCCAGATGCACCCCTACCCGACCGGCACCCCACACTGAAATTGCGGCATCGGTCACTTCCAGCATCAAACGCGCACGATTTTCTATGGTTCCGCCGTACGCATCGTTACGCTTGTTTGTGCTGTCCTGCAGAAACTGGTCCAGCAAATACCCATTGGCCCCATGAATTTCAACACCATCGAATCCGGCAAGCTTGGCGTTTTCGGCACCCTTTCGATAGGTCTCGATGATCGCCGGTATTTCGGCCGTTTCCAGCGCACGGGGTATCACGTATTCCCGCTTGGGCCGCAACAGACTGACATGACCTTGGGGAGCAATGGCACTCGGCGCGACAGGCAGTTCACCACCGAGATGGTCGGGATGGGAAACCCTGCCCACATGCCACAGTTGCAAAAATATGCGCCCACCGGCGGCATGCACCGCATCCGTGACCAGCTTCCAGCCCTGCACCTGCTCATCTGACCAGATTCCCGGCGTGTCTGGGTAACCCATTCCCTGGGGGGAAACCGACGTTGCCTCGCTCAGAATCAGTCCGGCGCTGGTCCGCTGGGCATAGTACTCGGCCATCAGTTCATTGGGTATGCGTCCTGCGCTGGCACGGCATCGGGTAAGGGGGGCCATCACAATGCGGTTGGGCAGATTCAGTTCTCCGATTTGCATGGGCTGATTCAGGGTGTACAAATTGTTCTCCTTGTTGGATATTTTAATGACAAAAGTCGGTCTTGATGCGACTGGGAAAGCTATCGGCCAGTTGGTTCATTCGGAACAAATAAAGTTCAGTTGCATGGCCGCAAGTTCAAGCTTTACTCATAGCCAGTATTGCAATGATTTCGGCAGGTTCCAATCTGAGTGTGTAGTCGGCATTGACGAAGTCGTAAACGATCCCTCCATCCTGACCGATGATGTAGGTCGCCGGAACGGGTAACTTGAAGCTGTCGTCGCCGTTGAATGCAGGAATGTCGATGCCGAACTTTTCGTAGATCGGGCGAAGCGCCTGTGGCAGCTCGAATACCAGCCCCATCTGTTCCGCCACCAGGTTACCGGTATCGCTCAGGATGTCGATGGCTATCCCGGCGCGCTCGGCAGTAGATAGGGCGACAATATGGCGAGACCCATTCAATTCGAACGAGATGATGTCCTGGAAAAGGCCATGCAGGCATTCTGGGATCAAGGCTATAACGCGACCAGCATGGCCGATCTGGTCGATGTAACGGATCTCGGACCCGGCAGCATCTATGCGGCTTTCGATTCCAAAGAGGGGCTGTTCCTGGCTGCACTTGACCACTATGCAGAACACAGCGTGGCAAAGATCGAACGCGCCTTGACAGAGGCGGATTCGCCGCTGGAGGGCATTCGCAGTTTTTTCCGGAAACTGGGCAGGGAAGCCGCAGGGGAACGCGCAAATCGCAGTTGTTTATTGGTAAATACTGTGCTTGAAATGGCCCGCCAGAACCAAGCTGTGCAAAAGCGGGTGAACCGACATCTCGATACTATCGAGGCCCTGTTCCGGCATGCCCTTGAGACCGCCCAGACCAACGGGGAACTGTCACCCGAGAAGGATCCAAAGGCTATGGCCACATTCCTGATGACATCTATTTGGGGCCTGCGCGTCCTCGGCGGGACTAACCCTGCGCCTGCGCGAACACGGTCCGTGATCAATCAACTTCTGACTTTGCTTAAATGAACATCCATCGAGCAACACTTCAGGCCGGATAGTTGCACAATTTTTTAGAACGGCTCGCCTTACCCGGTCTCTTGCTTTGCCTTCAATCACAATAGCAGCCTACGACCACTCGTAGCTGTTGAGTATTCCCTGAAACTATTTTTAAATGCGCAAGCGCTGGTACTCGAGCCAGGTGAGGACAATAACGAATAGATCAAGAATCGAAAGTGCCAGGAGCCACACTGAATGAGTGTGCGAGTAGCGATAGATTTGGTACACAAGGAACAACCCGAATGCCAGGATTGCAACCGGATAGGCCCACAAGCGCTTGCGGAACAGAGCCCATACAAGACCAACCTTGACTACGCCATGCCACAGCAGGAAGAATGCGGCAAAGGCTTTGGTGCCGTTTGATAGGTGCTGCGCTGAGTGCAGTAGAAAATTGGCAAGAACGTCATGAGGATCCTCGCTGAGTTCGTGCTGGGTGAAGATCCGCAACATTCCACTGATTTGACCGGGATTCACAAAGAACAAGACAATACCGCCGATAACTTCGAGCACACCGTCGATGGCCTTGCCAATCAGACTGATGTCGAAGAGGATATGAACCGTCTTGTCTCTATCGTCTTGTTCCATTTTATCCCGATTAAATCCGAATCCTGCCCCACAGCTATTTTGCGGGGCGGTGTGTTCGTATAATAAAGCCAAAAATTGATTGGGACTTTGCAGAAAGAGTTTTCAACACAACAGACGCATTCCGGATGTTCGATTTTCCCGGAAACGAAAGTTCAAAGATCAAGCTCCGAAGAGGCAAAGAAGCACAGAGGAATTGCCGCCCGGTGCAGTGGCATATTTGGGGCGATCGTTTCAAATTGTGCATTCGGCGGACTGTACGCCGCCGAATGCATCCAAACTAATATCCCCATCACCGCATCATGGGACCATAGCCGCGACCGCCCCAATCCCGGGATTTCTCACGTTGTTCCTTGGTCAGGATGCTGTTGATCCGGTTATGTGCATCCACCGAATTATCCACCATCTGGAGGCGCAAGCTCTCGATCACCTTGTATTGCTTGTTGATCGCGGCCAAATCCTGTTTGTCTGCGTCGTAAAGTTCCTGCAATTTGTCCTGGGCGTCCATCATTTCGCCCATCACCGCCCATTGCTTTGTACGCATTTCATGCCGTATCTGGGTGATCTTGGTTTTTTGATCCTCGCTAAGATTCAGTTCCCGGAAATTTCCCTAACCCATCATACCGTGGCCCATACCATAACCAGGCCCATATCCGCCCATCATGCCAGGCCCCATTCCATATCCTGGTCCGTAACCTTCCATCATTCCCGGCCCCATGCCGTTCTGCCAACCAGACTGTGGTTCGGCGGCAGGGGTGTTTGCCATTACCCCGAACAATGATGCTGCCAGAGCGATGCTGATAATGCGTAAATAGCTATTCATCATATTTCTCCTAGGGAATTAAAGTGATCTCATCTCGAAATTCCGAGGACGTTTCAGGCATTAACCAGGGTCGAAATGCGCCAAAACATCTAAATCACTTATGGCAATGTATACCTCCAAAACTAATATTTCAACATGGGAAATTGCCTACGACTATTGGCGAACTGATTAAATCAGAAGGCGCAGCCCATAAACATTTGCATTACCTTTTGTAGTGATGCCAGGACCGTTATGCGATAAATTGGCATCGAAAGTTTTCCATAAGCCAATGATACAGCATCGATTTCATACTGCTCATAACAAGAACTTGCCTCGCCACCCCGCTTCAATAATCCTTGACTGTGTGGATTATTCTGCAGAAGGCACAATTTTTCGACAAGCAAACAACCGGGCCGGTTACCCGTCCCCATTCATCCGGTTGGGAAAGCATGCAAAATCGCGTAAACTGTCAGGTCGCCTCAATCGAGATGGATGGCATGGAACAGATACGCATACGTGGTGCCCGCACCCACAATTTAAAAAACATCAGCCTGGATCTGCCCCGCCACAAACTGGTAGTCATCACCGGTTTGTCCGGTTCAGGTAAGTCCTCACTCGCTTTTGACACCCTGTACGCCGAGGGACAGCGCCGCTACGTGGAGTCGCTTTCCGCTTACGCGCGGCAGTTTTTGCAGTTGATGGAAAAACCGGATGTGGACCTGATCGAGGGCCTGTCGCCTGCGATCGCGATCGAGCAGAAGGCCACTTCGCACAATCCGCGCTCCACAGTCGGCACCGTCACCGAGATCCACGATTACCTGCGTCTGCTATTCGCGCGCGCCGGCGATCCCTATTGTCCGCAGCACGATCTGGTGTTGCAGGCGCAGAGTGTCGGGCAGATGGTGGACCATGTCCTGCAACTGCCGCAGGATACGCGCATCATGATCCTGTCGCCGCTGGTGGTGGAGCGCAAGGGCGAGCAACTGGATCTGTTCGACGAATTGCGCGCACAGGGTTTCACTCGATTGCGCATCAACGGCAAGGTGTATGAGATCGACGCATTGCCGGCCTTGCAGAAAACCAAAAAGCACACTGTCGAGATCGTGGTGGACCGTCTGAAGGTCAATGTAGAAGCCAAGCAGCGGCTGGCCGAGTCGTTCGAGACCGCGTTGCGCCATGCCGAAGGCCGCGCTGTTGCAGTCGAGATGGATACCGAGAAGGAGCATATGTTCTCGGCTAAATTCGCCTGTCCGATCTGCAACTATTCGCTGCCGGAACTGGAACCGCGTTTGTTCTCTTTCAACAACCCGATGGGCGCATGTCCAAAGTGCGATGGCCTCGGCAACATCAACTTTTTCGATCCCAAGCGCATCGTCGTTTTTCCGACACTCAGTTTGAGCTCAGGCGCGATCAAGGGCTGGGACAGGCGCAACCAGTTCTATCACCAGTTGCTCGCCGGACTCGCGAAGCATTACAACTTCGATATCGAGCAATCCTTCGAGAGCTTGCCGGAGAAGATCCAGCAGGTGATCCTGTATGGCAGCGGCAAGACCGAGATCCCTTTTCAATACCTGAACGAGCGCGGCAAGCCGATGCTGCGCGAACATGTGTTCGAGGGCGTCGTCAATAATCTGGAAAGGCGCTATAACGAGACGGATTCGCCCACCGTGCGCGAGGAACTGTCAAAGTATCTGAACGGCTGCGTTTGCCCGGAATGCAATGGCACGCGACTGCGTCTGGAAGCGCGCCATGTGCGCGTCGCGGATATGAACCTGTATGAGATCAGCGCACTGCCTTTGAAGCAGACACTGACATTCTTCCAGGGCCTGAAGCTGCAAGGCCACAAGCAGGCGATTGCAGAAAAGATCGTGCAGGAGATCGCCAACCGGCTGACCTTTCTGAACAACGTCGGGCTGGAATATCTGTCGCTGGAGCGCTCCGCTGAGACCCTGTCGGGTGGCGAAGCACAGCGCATCCGGCTCGCATCTCAGATTGGCTCAGGCCTGACCGGCGTGATGTATGTGCTGGACGAGCCTTCCATCGGCCTGCATCAGCGCGACAACGACCGCCTGTTGACCACACTGAAGAAACTGCGCGACATGGGCAATAGTGTGATAGTGGTGGAGCACGATGAAGAGGCTATCCTCGCCGCCGATCATGTGGTGGACATGGGGCCGGGCGCGGGCGAACACGGCGGGCTGATTGTGGCACAAGGCACGCCCAGGGAAATTTGCGAAAACAAGAATTCGCTCACCGGCGATTATCTGACCGGACGACGCAGCATTCCTATGCCGAAGAAAGTTATCCAACCCGACCCTGAACGCATGCTGCAAATCGTGGGTGCTTCCGGCAATAATCTAAAAGGTGTGACACTGAATCTTCCGGTCGGACTGATGGTGTGCGTGACCGGCGTATCCGGTTCCGGCAAATCCACGCTGATCAACGACACGCTGTATCCGGCCGTGGCGCAACATCTCTACGGCAGCAACACCGAACCCGCACCTTACGCCGAGATCCGCGGCCTGGAATTTTTCGACAAGGTGATCAACGTCGATCAAAGCCCGATCGGACGCACGCCGCGTTCCAATCCCGCCACCTATACCGGCCTGTTCACGCCCATCCGCGAACTGTTCGCCGGCGTACCTTCGGCGCGCGAACGCGGCTATGGGCCGGGACGCTTTTCGTTCAACGTCAAGGGTGGACGCTGCGAATCCTGCCAGGGTGACGGCATGATCAAAGTCGAAATGCATTTTTTGCCGGATGTGTATGTTCCGTGTGACGTGTGTCACAGCCAACGCTACAACAGAGAGACGCTGGAGATCCAATACAAGGGCAAGAACGTACACCAGATTCTGCAGATGACGGTGGAACAGGCCCATGAATTTTTCGCTCCGGTGCCCATCATCGCGCGCAAATTGCAAACTCTGCTGGATGTTGGTCTGGGATACATCACACTGGGACAATCCGCCACCACGCTGTCAGGCGGCGAAGCACAACGAGTCAAACTTTCATTGGAGTTGTCCAAACGCGACACCGGACGCACCCTGTACATCTTGGACGAACCCACTACCGGTTTGCATTTCCACGACATCGCCCTGCTGCTCAAAGTGATCCACAAGCTGCGCGACCAGGGCAACACCGTGGTGGTGATCGAGCACAACCTGGATGTGATCAAAACAGCCGACTGGGTGATAGACCTCGGCCCGGAAGGCGGAGACGGCGGCGGACGCATCATCGCCGAAGGTGCACCGAAAGAACTCGCAGTTAATAAAAATAGCGCGACCGGAAAGTATTTGAAACACGCGCTCAACAGATAAATTCAGAGCTGATTCGATGCTGCAAATATCCAAACACATCAGCCTTCCGGATTCCGAGATCAAATTGAATGCCATTCGCGCACAGGGTGCGGGCGGACAGAATGTCAATAAAGTCTCATCTGCCATCCATCTGCGCTTTGATATCAACGCATCGTCACTGCCGGATATTTATAAGGAAAGACTCAGGCAGCTGACTGACCGGCGTATTTCCAGCGACGGCGTGATCATCATCAAGGCGCAGCGCTATCGCAGTCAGGACAAGAATCGCGAAGATGCCCTTGCACGACTACAGGCATTGATCGTAAGTTCGGCCATCATACCCAAAGCACGCACCGCAACCAGGCCCACCAGGGCTTCAAAAAAAAGACGCCTGGATAGCAAAACGCAGCGCGGGCAACTGAAATCCTTGCGCGGCAAGGTTGATAGCTAGCGGTAATTGTTTTATTGAAAAATAAAAAAAGCCGGACGAATCCGGCTTTTTTGTATGGTGCTGAACGAATGATTACTCAGCATCAACAGCTGTTGCGTCTGCCGGACGGTCCATCAACTCGATCAATGCCATCGGAGCATTGTCGCCTTTACGGAAACCGAACTTGAGGATGCGCAGATAACCGCCGTTGCGTGCTGCATAGCGCGGACCGAGTTCGTCGAACAGCTTGGTGACCATTTCTCGATCGCGCAAACGGGCAAATGCCAGACGACGGTTCGCCAGACTCGGGGTCTTGCCCAGTGTCAGGATAGGCTCTGCAACACGGCGCAGTTCCTTGGCCTTGGGCAAAGTGGTCTTGATCAGTTCATGGCGTAACAATGACACTGTCATGTTGCGAAACATTGCCAGACGGTGGCTGCTGGTACGGTTGAGTTTTCTTAAACCTAAACGGTGACGCATGATTAGCCTTTCTTGCTTCTTTATTGTTGTGCTGCCTTAAACCGCAGCGACAGGCCAGTTTTCCAGCTTCATACCCAGCGACAAATTGTGCTCGGCGAGGACCTGCTTGATTTCGTTCAGCGACTTGCGTCCCAGATTCGGGGTACGCAGCAGATCATTTTCGGTGTACTGGATCAGATCGCCGATGTAATGGATGCTCTGCGCCTTGAGACAGTTCGAAGAACGCGGAGTCAGTTCCAGATCGTCAACGGGACGCAACAGGATAGGATCAACCTTGGGAGTCTGGATCTTCTCGACTATCGGCTCGGTTCCTTCCAGCGCCGCGAACACGGAGAATTGATCCACCAGAATTCGCGCCGCATTGCGGATCGCTTCTTCAGGATCGACCGCACCATTGGTCTCAATGTGCATCACAAGCTTGTCCAGATCGGTGCGTTGCTCAACGCGCGCGCTCTCAACGGCATAGCTCACGCGACTGACCGGGCTGAATGATGCGTCCAGCGCGATATGGCCGACTGCGCGGGTCTCGTTCGGAGCCAGTCTGGAGATCGCCGACACATAACCGCGGCCCTGTTCGACCTTGATCTGCATGTCCAGCTTGCCGCCGGCAGTCAGGTGCGCGATCACATGATCGGGGTTGATCACTTCGACATCGGCATTGCCGCCAATGTCTGCCGCTGTCACCACGCCCTGGCCTTCTTTTTTGAGGGTCAGCACGACTTCGGGTGTGTTATGCAAACGCATCACCACGCCCTTGAGGTTCAACAGAATATCCACGACATCTTCCTGCACGCCGTCTATGGTGGCGTATTCATGCAGCACACCAGCCATTTTTACTTCAGTCGGCGCTGCACCCTGCATGGATGAAAGCAGGATACGACGCAATGCATTGCCCAATGTGTGGCCGTAACCGCGTTCAAAAGGTTCCATCACCACTTTTGCCTGGGTGTCGGAAATCTTTTGCACATCGATGATGCGGGGCTTCAAAAATTCATTGTTAGACATACGCTACTCCCGGGGGATTACTTGGAATACAACTCAACCACGAGATGCTCGTTGATGGTTGCAGGCAGTTCTGCACGTTGCGGTTTGGCTTTATATGTTCCCTTAAAGGCCTTGGTGTCCATTTCGATCCACTCAGGGAAACCACGCTGTTCAGCCGCAGCGATCGCTGCCTTGATGCGCAGCTGAGCTTTCGATTTTTCGACCACTTCAACCACGTCACCGGGACGCACCTGATAGGACGGAATGTTCACGCGTTTGCCGTTTACCAGCAAGCCGTTGTGGCGCACCACTTGACGCGCTTCGGAGCGCGAAGCACCGAAACCCATGCGGTAGGAAACATTATCCAGACGCGATTCCAGTATCTGCAGCAGGTTTTCACCGGTAATACCGCGCTGGCTATCCGCTTGCTTGTAGGTCAGACGGAATTGCTTTTCCAGCACGCCGTAGATACGACGCACTTTTTGCTTTTCACGCAGCTGGCCGCCGTATTCCGACAGACGGGTATTTTTCTTTTGACCGTGCTGGCCGGGCGGATAAGCTCTGCGTTCAACTCCGCATTTGTCGGTAAAACATTTTTCGCCCTTCAGAAACAGCTTTTCGCCTTCACGGCGGCACTGACGGCACTTTGCATCAAGATTTCTAGCCAAGATCGACTCCCAAAATTATATACGACGCTTTTTAGGCGGACGGCAGCCGTTGTGCGGCACCGGTGTTATATCGGAAATGCTGGTGATCTTAAAACCAGCAGCGTTCAATGCGCGCACTGCGGATTCCCGGCCTGGGCCGGGTCCCTTGATGCGCACTTCAATATTTTTTACGCCGCATTCAGCTGCAGACTTGCCGACTGTTTCAGCCGCAACCTGTGCAGCAAACGGTGTGCTTTTTCGCGAACCCTTAAAACCATTCGCACCACTAGTGGACCATGCCAAAGTGTTTCCTTGACGGTCGGTGATGGTGACGATTGTGTTATTGAAGGAAGCGTGAACGTGCGCGATACCTTCCGCTACATTTTTCTTTACTTTCTTGCGCACTTTCGTGCTTGGCTTGGCCATACTCTGATCCTCTAAGGCGTTATAGCAAACTTACTTCTTGGCACCGGCAATCGCCTTGCGCGGACCTTTGCGGGTACGGGCATTGGTGCGAGTGCGCTGACCGCGACATGGCAGACCGCGACGATGACGCACGCCACGATAGCAGCCCAAGTCCATCAGACGCTTGATGTTCATTGTTGTTTCACGGCGCAAATCACCTTCCACCGTGACCTTGGCAACCTGTTCGCGCAGCTTTTCTACTTCGGCGTCGGTCAGGTCTTTCATTTTTGTGGCGCCATTCACACCAGCTGCCGCGCAAATGATTTGCGAGCGAGTGCGTCCGATGCCGTAGATTGCCCTTAAAGCAATCACAGCGTGTTGGTGGTTGGGGATATTGACCCCTGCAATACGTGCCATGCAGCTACCCTATCTTTTGAAAGTCGAAAATTATAACACCCTAGGCCGCCAAGCTCAAATAAGCTTGACTCAATCAGCCTTGGCGTTGCTTATGGCGCGGCTCGATACAAATCACACGCACCACGCGTTTACGAATCACGATCTTGCAGTGACGACATATCTTCTTCACAGATGCTTGAACTCTCATTATCTTCTCCTTACCTGCCTTACTATTTAGCGCGGAACACAATGCGCGCCTTGCTTAAATCATAGGGTGTCAATTCTACCGTCACCTTGTCGCCGGGCAGGATACGAATGTAGTGCATACGCATCTTCCCCGAAATATGACCCAGTACCACATGACCATTTTCCAGCTTGATTCTAAATGTTGCATTGGGAAGCGACTCTTCTACTTCGCCCGCCATCTGAATCACGTCTTCTTTAGACATTAGCGTGTCAACCCGCCTTTGAAGTTTGCTTTCTTAAGCAAACCTTCATACTGGTGCGTCATGAGATAGGACTGCACTTGCGTCATGAAGTCCATCGTTACAACCACCATGATCAGCAGTGACGTGCCACCAAAATAAAATGGCACATTCCATTTAACCACCAGAAATTCCGGCAACAAACAAACCAGAGAGATGTACACCGCACCAACCATGGTCAGGCGCATCATTATCTTTTCAACGTAATTCGCCGTCAGCTCGCCTGGGCGTATGCCGGGCAAAAAAGCACCGCTCTTCTTCAGGTTGTCCGCAGTATCTTTCGGGCTGAACACCAGCGCCGTGTAGAAAAAGCAGAAAAACACAATCGCACCCGCGTAAAGCATCACATAGATCGGCTGCCCGGGCGACAGTTTGTCGCTGATGTCCTTCAACCAACTCATCCCCGGGCTGGTGCCAAACCATCCTGCAATCGTCGCAGGGAACAAGATGATGCTGGAGGCGAAGATCGGTGGAATCACACCGGACATATTCAGCTTCAGCGGCAGGTAAGAGCTTTGCCCCCCATAAACCTTGTTGCCAACCTGACGCTTGGCATAATTAACCAAAATCTTGCGCTGCCCACGCTCAACGAAAACTACCAGCGCCGTAACAGCGATCGCGCCAAAAAACAACGTCAACACCAAAGGTATCGAAAACGCGCCGGTACGGGCCAACTCCAGGGTGCTGCCAATCGCACGCGGCAAGCCCGCCGCAATACCTGCAAAAATAATCAACGAAATCCCGTTACCCAAACCGCGCTCGGTAATTTGTTCACCCAACCACATCAAGAACATCGTTCCGGTCACCAAAGTTATCACTGTGGTCAACTGGAACATCGATCCCGGATTGAGCACAAGTCCGTGCTGCGTTTGCAATGCCACCGAAATACCAAATGCCTGAAACATCGCCAAGCCCAATGTGCCATAGCGGGTGTACTGGGTGATCTTGCGGCGGCCGGCTTCGCCTTCCTTCTTCAATTGTTCCAAGTGCGGAACAGCCATCGTAGCCAACTGCATGATAATCGATGCAGAGATATACGGCATGATCCCCAGTGCAAATATGGTAAAGCGCGACAAAGCGCCGCCCGAAAACATATTGAACATGCCCAGAATGCCGTTCGATTGCGACTTGAACAAATCCGCCAACACTGTCGGGTCGATGCCAGGTACCGGTATATGCGCGCCGATGCGGAATACCACCAGCGCACCCAGCAAAAACCAGAGCCGGCTGCTCAAATCGCCGTACTTTCCTTTGCTCACACCCTTGGCAACCATACTCACCTACTAACCCTTACTCGGCGATGCTACCGCCAGCGGCTTCAATCGCTGTACGTGCACCCTTGGTTGCCAGCAAACCTTGCAACTTCACTGCACGGGTAATTTCACCGCACAGTATTACCTTTACAGACAGCGCATTTGCATGCACCACACCCGCTTGCTTGAGTGCCAGCAGATCAATACTATCTACCGGCATCTTCTGCAGATCCGACAAACGCACCTGCGCCGTGTCGTAACGCGTCAGCGAAATAAATCCACGCTTCGGCAAACGACGTTGCAGCGGCATTTGACCGCCTTCAAAACCGACCTTGTGAAATCCGCCGGCCCGGGACTTCTGCCCCTTGTGACCGCGACCCGCTGTCTTCCCCAAACCGGAACCGATACCGCGACCCACACGACGCTTCGCGTGCTTGGCACCTTGTGCAGGTTGAATTTTATTGAGTTGCATTTGTTATGCCTCGCACTTAACCATGTAGAACACTTTGTTGATCATGCCGCGCACGCAAGGAGTGTCCTCCAGTTGCACGGTGTGGTTGATACGTCGCAGACCCAAGCCGCGAATGGTGTCGCGGTGCGATTGTTTGGTGCCGATCAGACCTTTGATCTGCGTCACTTTGATGGTCTTGGTATTTGTTTTGGCTTTTGTCATGACTTACCCCAAAATCTCTTCAACGTTCTTGCCGCGTTTGGCCGCAATCACTGACGGCGAATTCATTGCTGTCAGGCCGTTCAATGTTGCCCTCACCACGTTGTACGGATTGCTCGAACCGATACATTTGGCCAACACATCACGCACACCTACTGCCTCGAATACTGCGCGCATCGCACCACCGGCAATAATGCCGGTACCTTCGGACGCCGGCTGCATCAGCACTTTAGCCGCCCCGTGCTTGCCCATCACGGTGTGGTGCAAAGTGCCATTCTTCAAGCTGACCTTGGTCAGATTGCGGCGCGCCTCATCCATGGCCTTTTGCACAGCTACCGGAACTTCCTTCGATTTTCCTTTGCCCATCGCCACACGGCCATCACCATCACCGACCACGGCCAGAGCGGCAAAACCCATGATACGGCCACCCTTTACCACCTTGGTGACGCGATTCACGGAGATCATCTTCTCGATCAGACCATCATCACGCTTTTCCTGTTGCTGCATTCTTCCTTGCGGCTTAGCCATCACTCAACTCCAATTAGAACTGCAGGCCATGTTCACGCGCGGCTTCTGCCAACGCTTTAACACGACCATGATATCGATTACCGGAACGGTCAAATGCCACTTGGGTAATGCCGGCGCTCTTTGCCTTTTCCGCAATACGCTTCCCAACCATGGCTGCAGCGGCTTTGTTACCACCATTCGCCAAATCTTTGCGCACTTCGGCTTCGATGCTGGATGCACTTACCAACACTTTGCTGCCACAAGCTGAAATCACTTGCGCATAGATGTGTAAATTTGTGCGATTAATTGCCAAACGAACCGATTTTTTTTCAGCAATGCGTGCACGGGTTTTGCGTGCTCTGCGCTGACGCGCTTGTTTTTTGATCAACATATCCGCCTCAATTATTTCTTCTTGGTTTCTTTCAAAATCACCACTTCATCGCTATAGCGCACACCTTTGCCTTTATATGGCTCTGGTTCGCGGAAGGCCCGGATTTCAGCGGCAACTTGTCCGACTTGCTGCCTGTTTACACCCTTCAACACGACTTCAGTTTGCGTTGGAGTTTCAACTTTCACACCGGCCGGCATCTTGTAGGATACCGGATGGGAAAAGCCCAAAGTCAGGTTCAAAGTATCACCGGCAGCTTGTGCGCGATAACCCACGCCCACCAGAGTCAGCTTGCGCTCAAAACCCTTACTGACACCCTGCACCATGTTAGCCAGCAAAGCCCGTAACGTACCGGACATCGCATCAGCTTGCTTGGTGTCATTTTGCGCTTTGCACAACAGGCTATCGCCCTCGCGCACCACACTCACGTCACCCGACAATGATTGCTTAAGGGTACCCAACGCACCCTTTACCGAAATTTCACCTGTCGCCAGCGTAACTTCAACGCCGCTAGGCACTACCACAGGATTCTTGGCTACTCTAGACATGCTTACCTCACTACGCGACCACGCACAGCACTTCACCACCAATACCATTGGCGCGCGCTTTGCGGTCGGTCATCAAACCTTTGGAAGTCGACACGATGGCAATACCCAGGCCATTCATAACCTTGGGAATATCATCGGAACCCTTGTAAACACGCAGTCCGGGACGACTGATGCGCTGAATCTTTTCGATTACCGGACGACCACTGTAATATTTCAGGCCAATTTCCAGCGTATGTTTGCCGCCCTCGCCAGATATAACATTGAAACCATCTACATAACCTTCGTCTTTCAACACTTCGGCTATCGCCACTTTCAACTTGGACGCAGGCATTGCAACAGATGTTTTTTCCGCCATCTGCGCATTGCGAATGCGCGTCAACATGTCGGAGATTGGATCACTCATACTCATATAATTTCTCCTACCAGCTGGCCTTAACGATACCGGGAATCTCACCGCGCATCGCGAATTCACGCAACTTGATACGCCCCAAACCAAACTTTCTGAATGTACCGCGCGGGCGGCCAGTCAACGCACAACGATTACGCAAACGCACCGGGCTTGAATCGCGCGGCAATGCCTGCAATTTAAGACGAGCATCGGCGCGCTCTTCTTCGCTCAGCTTTACATTCGAAATCGTTTCGAGCAAAAGCGCACGCTTTGCTGCAAATTTTGCAACCATTTCTCGGCGCTTTTGTTCGCGGTTAATAACTGCCATCTTAGCCATTAGTCTTCCCTCATTTCTTTAATGGGAGTTTGAATGCCAACAGAAGAGCCTTGGCTTCTTCGTCAGTTTTCGCGGAGGTGGTGATGGTAATATTCATACCACGCAACGCATCAATCTTTTCGTACTCGATTTCCGGAAAAATGATTTGCTCTTTAATGCCCATGTTGTAGTTGCCACGACCATCAAAGGACTTGCCTGAGATTCCGCGGAAATCGCGAATACGCGGGATTGCCACAGAAATCAGCCGGTCCAGGAATTCATACATGCGCTCCTTGCGCAATGTAACCTTGCAACCGACCGGGTAACCCTCACGAATCTTGAAGCCGGCAATGGACTTCTTGGACACTGTAACGACCGGCTTCTGCCCGGCGATCTTTTGCATATCGCCAACCGCAAATTCCATCACCTTCTTGTCTGCTACCGCTTCACCGACACCCATGTTCAGGGTGATCTTTTCAATGCGCGGCACTTCCATGATGGACTTGTAGCCAAACTGTTTCATCAGGTCTTTAGCGACCTTATCTTTGTAAAACCCATACAAACGAGCCATGCTCTATACCCCTTAAGCGTCAATCACTTCGCCGCTGGATCTGAACACGCGAACTTTGCGCCCATCCTCCAGCATTTTAATACCGACTCGATCACCCTTCTTGGCAGCCGCGTTGTATATCGCCACATTCGAAACATGAATGGGCAATTCCATTTCCACAATCCCGCCCGTCAATCCTTTGACCGGGTTAGGCTTCTGGTGCTTCTTGACTTTATTGATGCCGCCGACCAACAGGTATTCACCCAGTACGCGCAATACATTGCCGCGACTTCCTTTGTCTTTGCCCGCAATTACAATTACGTCATCGTCTTTCTTAATCTTGCGCATGATTTTCCTCGACTCGATTCGTTGCCGCTTACAGCACTTCTGGTGCTAGCGAAACAATCTTCATGAACTTTTCTGTACGCAACTCACGTGTAACCGGTCCGAAGATACGTGTGCCGATCGGCTCCAATTTGGCATTGAGCAAAACTGCAGCATTGCCATCAAACTTGACCAAAGAACCATCGGAGCGACGCACACCCTTCGCAGTGCGAACCACTACGGCGTTGTAAACTTCGCCCTTCTTTACGCGACCACGCGGAGCCGCGTCCCTGATGCTGACCTTGATGACATCACCAACGGAAGCATACCGGCGCCTGGAACCACCCAACACCTTGATGCACATCACGGACCGCGCACCGGTATTGTCAGCCACATCTAAAACAGACTGCATTTGTATCATTATTTAATCTCCAACTTGTTCCGCTCACAGCGGCCAGTTTTGGAACCCGTTCGGGTTAGGTCGCCGCAAGCGGCGATGAAACGAAGCCGCGTATTATATGCAAATTCAGAAATGACGCAAGCATAAATTACAATTAATTTGCCGCGCCCTTCTCATGCAACTTAGCAACTCGCCAACTTTTGGTCTTGGCAAGCGGGCGGCACTCTTCAATCGTTACCACGTCACCGGTATGAAACTCATTGGCTTCATCGTGCGCATGATATTTTTTTGAAACGCGAATGATCTTGCCAAGCAACGGGTGTTTAACTTTACGCTCGACCAGAACCGTTACGGTCTTGTCCATTTTGTCGCTTGTCACAGTACCGGTCAGGGTACGTTTCATGCTGGAATCGATTGTTGCTTTTGCTTCACTCATTTCTGCGCACCCTTCTTCTCTGTCAACACAGTCTTCACGCGGGCAATATCGCGACGCACCTTGCGAAATTCACTGGTGTTGGTCATTTGTTGTGTTGCAACTTGCATACGCATACCAAACTGAGCTTTAGTCAAAGACAGCAGTTCGGTTTGCAAATCTGCTGCGGACTTGGCTTTAAGTTCGGCAGTCCTCTGTTTATTTGCCTTCATGTTACGTACCTACCTGTCTAACTACAAAAGAGGTGGCCAGCGGCAGCTTTGCCGAAGCCAAACGAAACGCCTCGCGCGCCACGGTTTCATCCACGCCATCCATTTCGTACAACATCTTGCCAGGTTGAATCTCGGCGACGTAGTACTCAGGATTACCCTTACCATTACCCATGCGGACTTCAGCAGGCTTTTTTGAGATTGGCTTGTCCGGGAAAATACGGATCCAGATACGGCCACCGCGCTTGATGTGGCGGGTCATCGCACGGCGAGCCGCTTCGATTTGACGAGCAGTCAGACGACCGCGCGCCATTGCCTTCAGGCCAAATTCACCGAAACTAACTTTGTTGCCGCGTGTGGCAACACCGGTATTACGGCCCTTTTGTTCCTTGCGGAATTTCCTTCTAGCTGGCTGTAGCATGCTTTACTCCCGACTTTCTTGCTTTCTTTTCCGGTTCGGCCGCTACTGGCGCAACAGCTTCCTGATTCGAAATTTCACCTTTGAATACCCAAACCTTCACGCCGATAATCCCGTACGTGGTTTTGGCCTCGGATGTGCCGTAATCGATATCGGCACGCAAAGTGTGCAAAGGCACACGGCCTTCGCGATACCACTCGGTGCGAGCGATCTCAATGCCGTTCAAACGGCCCGCGCTCATGATCTTGATGCCTTGCGCACCGAGGCGCATCGCGTTTTGCATTGCTCGCTTCATCGCACGACGGAACATGATGCGCTTTTCCAACTGCGCGGTAATGCTCTCAGCGATCAGTTGCGCATCAATTTCCGGCTTGCGCACTTCTTCGATTGCAACATCAACAGATTGAAGGCCCATACGCTTGCGCAATTCGGCGCGCAATGATTCGATGTCTTCACCCTTCTTGCCGATCACCATGCCAGGGCGAGCGGTGTAAATAGTCACCTTGGCGTTCTTGGCAGGACGTTCGATGATCACCTTAGATACACCGGCAGAAGCAAGTTTCTTTTTGAGGTAAGCGCGAACCTCGATATCCTTGAGCAGCAAATCTGCAAAATTCTTGCTGTTGGCGTACCACTTCGAATCCCAATTTTTACGAACGCACAACCGGAAACCGGTTGGATGAATTTTCTGTCCCATAATGTATCCTTAGCTCCCGACGCTGACAGTAATGTGGCAAGTTTGCTTTTCAAGGCGATTGCCCTGACCCTTGGCACGCGCCGAGAAACCTCTCCCCGATGCAGCCTTGTCAACGTAAATAACTTTGACTTTCAGTTCGTCGATGTCGGCACCATCGTTATGCTCAGCGTTCGCTATTGCGGACTCGAGCGCTTTTTTGATAATGACCGCAGCCTTTTTCGGGCTGAATGTCAGGATATTGAGCGCTTGCGCGACTGGCAATCCGCGAATCTGATCGGCAACCAAGCGGCCTTTCTGTGCAGAGAGATGAATTTTTCGTGCAACTGCAGTAGTCGTTTTCATCATGCCCCCGATTTCTTGACCACTGCTTTTTTATCGGCAGAATGGCCCTTGAAGGTGCGCGTCAGGGAAAACTCACCCAATTTGTGGCCCACCATGTTTTCGGAAACGTACACCGGAATATGCTGCTTGCCGTTATGCACCGCTATTGTCAGACCGACGAACTCGGGCAACACTGTAGAACGGCGCGACCAGGTTTTCACCGGGCGCTTATCATTGGTCGCACGCACTGTCTCAATCTTCTTGAGCAAGTGAGCGTCAACAAATGGACCTTTTTTAACTGAACGTGCCATATTTATCTACCCCTTAAACCTGAAAGCGACGACGCACGATCATACCGCTGGTGCGCTTGTTGCGACGTGTACGGAAACCCTTGGCCGGCACACCCCACGGACTGACCGGATGACGACCGGCAGCAGTCTTGCCTTCACCACCACCATGCGGGTGATCTACCGGGTTCATGACCACGCCGCGAACGGTCGGACGGACCCCGCGCCAACGCATGGCACCTGCCTTGCCGATAGAGCGCAGGCTGTGTTCGGAATTACCCACCTCGCCCAAGGTCGCCTTGCAATCGATGTGCACTTTGCGAATCTCGCCGGAGCGCAAACGTAACTGCGCGTAGCTGCCTTCCCGAGCCAGCAGTTGCACCGACGTACCCGCAGAACGCGCCAACTGCGCGCCCTTGCCCGGCAACATTTCGATGCAATGTATGGTCGAGCCGACCGGAACGTTGCGTAACGGCAAAGCATTACCCGATTTGATCGGCGCTTCGGAACCGCTCACCAGGGTTGCCCCTGCTGCAACGCCCTTGGGTGCAATGATGTAGCGACGCTCACCATCCGCATAACACAGCAAAGCCAGGTTAGCGCTGCGGTTTGGATCATATTCCAGACGCTCTACTGTCGCAGGAATACCATCTTTGTCGCGCTTGAAGTCGACCAGACGATAATGTTGCTTGTGGCCACCGCCCATATGACGCGTGGTGATGTGTCCGTTATTGTTACGGCCTGCAGTTTTTGTCTTCTTTTCCAGCAAAGACGCAATTGGCTTTCCTTTATGCAGGTCATGATTGACAACGCGTACTACTGCACGCTGTCCCGGGGTTGTTGGTTTTAGTTTAATCAATGCCATGATGATTATCCTTGCTCGCTTGCAGCAAAATTGATTTCCTGACCTGCAGCCAGGCACACATAAGCCTTTTTCCAGTCGTTGCGGCGACCGAGGATACGACCGCTGCGCTTGACCTTACCCTTGACGCACGCGACCTGCACGCTGTCCACGTTCACCTTGAACATCATTTCTACGGCAGCTTTTATTTCGGGCTTGGTCGCATCAGTCGCAACACGGAAAATCACTTGCTCATTCTTTTCGGCAACATAGGTTGCCTTTTCGGAGATTTGCGGCGCAAGCAGCACGTTCATCAAACGCTCTTTACTGAAATTCTGGGAGCTAGATTGTTTGGTACTCATGCGAACATCTCCTCGATTTTGGCCACTGCATTGCGTGTCACCAAAACGTTGGGGAAACGCACCAAGCTGACCGGGTCGGCTTGATTGGCTTCCAGCACCAGCACGTTAGGCAAATTGCGCGATGACAGATACAAGTTTTCATCAATGCTGTCGGTGATGATCAACAGGCGAAAGAGCTTAGTATCCACTCCAAGGCCCTTGATCTTCTGCGCCAACAATTTTGTTTTGGGTGAATCAACCGTCAGGCTGTCCACGACGACCAGACGGTTTTCGCTGACCAGCCTGGACAAGATAGACGCATAACCGGCGCGATACATCTTACGGTTGACTTTTTGAGTGTAGTTTTCCTCGGCGGTATTCGGAAATATCTTGCCGCCGCCGCGCCACAATGGGCTGGATGCCATACCGGCACGCGCACGACCGGTACCCTTTTGCGCAAAAGGCTTGCGGGTACTCTTGGCGATTTCGCTGCGGCCTTTCTGTTTGCTGTTGCCGGCACGGGCGTTCGCCTGGTAAGCGGTGATCAGTTGATGGACCAGATCTTCGTTGTATTCACGGCCGAACAATTCGTCTGAAGCTTTCAGATTCGCGCTCGATTGACCCTTGTTGTTGATGACTTTTAGTTCCATTACACACCTGCCTTTACTGCGGGACGCACGATGATGCTGCTGTTTATGCTGCCTGGAACAGCACCTTTTACCAGCAACAGCTGACGCGCAACATCGACACGCACCACCTGCAGATTCTGCACAGTGCGTTGCACGTCACCCAGATGACCTGTCATGCGCTTGCCCGGAAACACGCGCCCCGGATCTTGCGCCATGCCGATGGAGCCGGGGACATTATGCGATTTGGAGTTACCGTGCGATGCGCGGCCTGATTTAAAATGGTGACGCTTGATGGTACCGGCATAACCCTTACCTTTGGTTGTGCCCGTTACATCCACGAGTTGACCAACCTTAAAAATCTCGACGCTGACTACAGAACCTGCCTGCAGCCCGTCCAGTTGCCCGGGGGATACTGTGAATTCTTTCAGTGCACTCCCTGCTTCCACACCCGCCTTGGCGTAGTGTCCGGCGGCAGCCTTACTGACGCGACCGGGACGACGTACCCCGTGTGCCAATTGCACAGCGGTGTAGCCATCGGTACCTGCGGATTTAACCTGAGTGACACGATTGTTGGACACTTCCAGCACAGTCACCGGCAACGAAGAACCGTCATCGGTAAATACGCGGGTCATGCCAATCTTGCGACCGACAAGTCCTAAGCTCATTTTTATTTCCTCTTGTTAAGGGGTTGACTACAATTGGTCAACCGATTTTTTTCTATTGATACACACTAACGAAACTGGGTATGACAATTACTATTACTGCAATTTTATTTCCACATCCACACCGGCTGGCAGATCCAGCTTCATCAGTGCATCCACCGTCTTGTCGGTAGGATCGATAATGTCCATCAAACGCAGATGGGTGCGGATCTCAAACTGATCGCGCGAAGTCTTGTTGACATGCGGGGAACGCAGCACATCGAAACGCTCGATCTTGGTTGGCAACGGCACCGGGCCATTCACCACCGCACCGGTACGCTTTGCTGTTTCAACAATACGCGCAGCAGACTGGTCGATCAGGCGATAATCAAACGCCTTGAGGCGGATGCGAATTTTTTGACTTTGCATAATCTTCTCTTGCATTTACGCGGCAATGCCGCTAATTAAAGAACGAAATCGCGTGGTTCAGACCAGAGACCTGGACCACGCGAGGGGGCGCATTGTATTCCTACTCAATAATCTTTGCAACCACGCCCGCACCGACGGTACGACCGCCTTCGCGAATCGCGAAGCGCA
>DIYV01000132.1 GCA_002429165.1 Gallionella sp. UBA6045
TTCCGCCACTTTCGCGCTGTTCGCTTCCAGCTTTGGGGCGGATTATATCACTAACCCGCCGCTTTTATTTCGACCACCGAACGCCCGCGCAGCTTGCCTTGCAGCAGTTGCGGGAATATTTCCGGCAAGCCTTCAAACGGGATGGAGTGCACCACTTTCGCCAACAGCCTGGGATGTAAGTCAGTTGCCAAGCGTTGCCAGATCTGTTTGCGCAGCGGCATCGCCGTAGCTGCGGAGTCGATACCGATCAGGCGCACACCGCGCAGGATGAACGGCAGCACGGTGGTATGCAATTCGATCCCGCCCGCATTGCCGAAGCTGGCGATCACGCCATTCTGCTGCATGGTGCGTGTCAACCATGCCAGCGTCTCGCCGCCCACCGAATCCAGCGCACCGGCCCACTGCGCTTTCTCCATCGGGCGGGTACCCATTACCAGGTCTTTCCGCGACAGTATTTCGCTCGCGCCCAGCGATTTCAGATATTCATGTTCGCTGTCTTTCCCGGTCAACGCCACCACGTGATAGCCCAGTTGCGCCAGCATCATGATTGCAAGACTGCCTACTCCACCGGTCGCACCGGTCACGATCACCTTGCCATTCCCGGGCCGCAATTCATTCTGATCGAGTCGATGAATGGATAGCGCTGCGGTAAATCCCGCGGTGCCCAATGCCATCGCGTCGTACAGCGTCAAACCCTGCGGCAAAGGCACCACCCAGTCGGCCGGGATGCGCACATATTCGGCGTAACCGCCATCATGCGCCACACCCATGTCGTAACCGGTCACCAGAACCTCGTCTCCAACCTTGAAGCGCGCATCGGATGAGCTCTTTACCACGCCCGAAACATCGATGCCGCCCACGCAGGGAAAACGGCGTATCACCTTGCCCGCACCGGTGGCGGCAAGCGCATCCTTGTAATTGACGCTGGAGTAGTGTGCCTGAATGACGACCTCGCCCGGATCTAGATCATCCAGCGTCAGCTCTACGAAACGCCCGGCGGATTTGCCGTCCTGCTCGAAGATGCGGTAGGCGCGAAAGTTGCTCATTTACAAATCGAGCAGCGCCCTGCCCGGAAATTCCAGCGCTTCCTTGATGGTGCCGAGGAAAAGCACGGCTTCGCGCCCGTCGATGATGCGATGATCATAGGAAACCGCAAGATAGTTCATCGGTCGGATCACGATCTGACCGTTTTCCACCACTGCCCTGTCCTTGGTGGCATGAATGCCGAGGATTGCGGCCTGCGGCGGGTTGATGATGGGCGTCGAGAGCATAGAGCCAAACACGCCGCCGTTGGAAACGGAGAATGTGCCGCCGGTGAGTTCTTCCATCGTCAGCTTGCCGACTTTGGCGCGCGCGCCGAAATCGGCGATCTGTTTTTCGATGTCGGATAAGGAGAGCTTGTCGGCGTCGCGGATAATGGGCACGACCAGGCCGCGCTCGCTGCCGATGGCCATGCCGATATCGAAGTAACCGTGGTAGATGATGTCGGTGCCGTCCACCGAAGCGTTGACGATGGGAAATTTCTGCAATGCCAGCACCGCCGCCTTGACGAAGAACGAGGAGAAGCCGAGCTTGACGCCGTGCTTCTTCTCGAACGCATCCTTGTAGCGGTTGCGCAGATCAATCACCGGCTGCATGTTGACCTCGTTGAAGGTGGTCAGGATCGCGGCGTTCTCTTGCGATTGCAGCAGGCGTTCGGCGATGCGCTGGCGGATACGTGTCATCGCCACGCGCTGTTCGGGACGGCTGCCTGACGGAGCGATGGCAGGCATGGCCTGCGGCACACGGTTAACAGGTACTTCCACCTGGGAAACCTGCTGCATCGCATTCAGCACATCCTCTTTGGTGACACGCCCGCTGCGGCCGCTGCCCTGCAGGCTGCCGGCATCGATCTCATGTTCGCGCGCCAGTTTGCGTACCGAAGGCGGCACGGCTGCACCGGCGGCGGCTTGCGGCGCAGCCGGTTTGGCAGCCACCGCCGCCGTATCGATCTGCGCGATCAGTTCTTCGCTGCCTACCTTCTCGCCATCGCCCTTGATGATTTTGATCAGCACGCCACTTTGCGGCGCCGGTAACTCCAGGACCACTTTGTCGGTCTCGATGTCGATCAGATTTTCGTCTTCCTTCACAGCCTCTCCGACTTTTTTATGCCATGTAAGCAAGGTCGCCTCGGAGACCGATTCAGACAGTTGCGGTACTTTGACTTCAATGATGCTCATGGGGTGCTCCTGGTTTGTTCTTGACATCAAGATCGGGACGGAAAGCTGCATCCATCACCGCTTTTTGCTGTTCATTGTGCGTGGACAAATAGCCTGCGGCAGGCGAAGCAGAAGAGGGACGCAGCGCGTAACCGAGACGCATCCCTTTGCGCATGTGCCGGAGCAGATAGTGCTGGATGCGATGCCAGGCACCCTGGTTGCCCGGTTCTTCCTGGCACCAGACGACCTCGGTCGCATTCGGATACCCGTTGATCTGCGCGGCAAATTCGTCATGCGGAAAAGGATAGAGCTGCTCGATCCTGATGACGGCCATGGTGTCGATACCGCGTTCCCGCCTGGACTTGACCAGGTCGTAATAAACCTTGCCGCTGCAGGCGATGATGCGTTGCACCCCGGCACTATCCATCT
The DNA here is from genome assembly GCA_002429165.1 of Gallionella sp. UBA6045. GTDB lineage: Bacteria > Pseudomonadota > Gammaproteobacteria > Burkholderiales > Gallionellaceae > Gallionella. The sequence goes on from DIYV01000132.1 coordinate 2,628, forward strand.
GATCGGTTTCGGGAATGACCGGCATGAAAGAACCGTCAGTAAAATCACTCAGGGGCGAGCTCGCATCCTTGCTGCGCAGCAGACTCTTGGGGGTGAATACAACGAGCGGTTTGCGATAAGGCCGCAGCATCTGGCGGCGCAACAGGTGGAATATCTGCGCGGCATTGGAAGGAATGCACACCTGGATATTGTAGTCGGCACACAGTTGCAGATAACGCTCGATACGGCCCGAAGAGTGTTCCGGGCCCTGGCCCTCATAACCATGTGGCAACAACATCGTGAGGCCGCATAACCTGCCCCACTTGGCTTCACCCGATGCAATGAACTGGTCGATGACCACTTGCGCGCCATTGGCGAAGTCGCCGAACTGCGCTTCCCACAGCACCAGCGAATCCGGCTCTGCAGTGGCATAACCGTATTCAAAACCCAGCACCGCCTCTTCGGACAGAATGGAATCGATCACCGCAAAATCGGCCTGGTCAGGCGCGATGTTTTGCAACGGAATATAAGCATCCGTGTCCCAATGTTCACGGTTTTGGTCGTGCAGCACCGCGTGCCGATGGAAGAACGTGCCACGGCCGCAGTCTTCCCCCGACAGGCGAACCGGATAGCCCTCCGCTACCAGGCTCGCGTAGGCAAGGTTTTCCGCCATACCCCAATCCAACCCCAGTTCGCCCTTGCCCATCGCGATGCGGTCGGAAATGATTTTCTCCACACGCGGGTGCAATGTGAAATTCTCCGGAATAGCCACCAGACGCTGTGCCAGACTCTGCAGACGATCGAGTGGCAGACTGGTCTTGGCAGGTGCCTTCCACGTGATGTTGCCGAGGAACTTCGACCAGCTCACCGCATATTCGTGTTTGAATCCGGTCAACACCGGCTGGATCGGGTTGCGACCCTCATTCATGGCCTGGCGGAAACTGGCGACCATCGCATCCGGTCCGTCTGCGGCAAGCACTCCCTGCTCCACCAAACGTTGGCCGTACAAGGCGCGCGTACCCGGATGCTGGTTGACCTTGCGGTACATCAGCGGTTGGGTGACCAGTGGCTCGTCTTGCTCGTTGTGCCCCAGCTTGCGGAAACACACCATATCCACCACCACATCGCGGCCAAATTGCATCCGGTAATCAATGGCGATCTCGGTGACCAGCAGCACAGCCTCGGGGTCGTCCGCGTTCACATGGAAGATCGGCGCCTCGATCATTTTCGCCACGTCGGTGCAATACAGCGACGAACGTATATCGCGTGCATCGGAAGTGGTAAAGCCGATCTGGTTGTTCACCACGATATGTACTGTTCCGCCGGTGCCATAGCCCCGGGTTTGCGAGAGATTCAGGGTTTCCTGGTTCACCCCTTGCCCGGCAAGTGCGGCATCGCCATGTATCAGGATGGGTAATACCTGCTTTCCTGTGTGATCGCGGCGCCGATGCTGGCGGGCCCGCACAGAACCTTCCACGACCGGATTGACGATCTCCAGATGCGAGGGATTGAACGCGAGCGTGAGGTGCATCGGTCCGCCCGGCGTAGCGATGTCGGATGAAAATCCCTGGTGGTATTTCACATCACCCGATGCGAGATGCTCAAGATGGATACCTTCGAATTCGGCAAACAAATCTTTGGGCAATTTACCCAGCGTATTCACCAGCACGTTGAGGCGGCCGCGGTGCGCCATGCCGATCACCGACTCTTTCACCCCCTGCACACCGGCTCTCTGCAGCAAATGATCCAGCAACGGAATCAGCGTGTCGCCACCTTCCAGCGAAAACCGTTTTTGCCCGACATATTTGTTATGCAGATAGCGTTCCAGCCCTTCTGCCGCAGTCAGCCGTTCGAGAACGCGCTTTTTGGCTTCACCGGAGTAACGGGGTTCTCCGGCAGGACCTTCCAGACGGGCTTGTATCCAGCGTTTCTGCGGTACATCGCTGATGTACATGTACTCAGCGCCGATACTGCTGCAATAGATGCGGCGCAAGCGCTGCAATATTTCGCGCAAGGTCATGCGTGCACCACCCACCAGCGAACCGGTGAAGAACGTGGTGTCCATATCGCCTTGGCCCAAATCGTAATAGGACAGATTCAGTTCCACCACTTCCGGTTTGGGGTGTCGCTGCAACGGATCCAGTTCGGCAACACGCACACCGAGAAAGCGGTGGGCATTGATGAGTTGCAGCACCGATGCCTGTTTCCGCGTCGTGTCGGCATGTACCGGAGTCTCCGCCTGGCGTTTGCCAAGTTCAAGAAAACCCCGTTGAATCGGACTATGCGCCACATCATGTGCGCCACCCGGCGCGGCTTGCAGCGCATCAAAATAACTGCGCCACTCCCTGGGCACGGCGTTCGGATCGACGAGATATTTCTCGTACAACTCCTCGACAAAAGGCGCATTTGTACCGTACAGCAGAGAACTGTTCTGCATCCACTGCATGAAATTGACCGGTTTGTTCATCGCTTCTCCACCGGAATGTAATCGCGCTTGGCGGCACCCCGGTAAAGCTGGCGCGGCCGGCCGATCTTCTGTTCCTCGTCTCCCACCATCTCGCTCCATTGCGTCACCCAGCCTATGGTGCGCGCCAGCGCGAAGATCACCGTGAACATATTCTTCGGAATGCCCAACGCGCGCAGCACGATGCCGGAATAGAAATCCACGTTCGGGTACAACTTGCGCTCGATGAAATACGGGTCGCTCAACGCGACGCGCTCCAGTTCCATCGCCAGTTCGAACAGTTTGTCGTTTTCGAGTTTGCGTTCCTTGAGTACTTCGTAACATGTCTGGCGCATCACACTGGCGCGCGGATCCATGTTCTTGTAGACACGGTGACCGAAACCCATCAGGCGGTATTTCTTGTCCTTCACGCCCTGCACATACTCTTTCACGCGCGACACATCGCCAATCTCTTCCAGCATGTTCAACGCCGCCTCGTTGGCCCCGCCGTGCGCCGGGCCCCACAGTGCGGCTATGCCCGAAGCGATGCAGGCAAAAGGGTTGGCCCCGCTGGAGCCGGCCAGGCGCACCGTCGCGGTGGAAGCATTCTGCTCATGGTCAGCGTGCAGAATAAGGATGCGTTCCAGTGCACGCACCAGTACCGGATTCTGCACATAATCCTCCGATGGGAGGCCGAACATCATGTACATGAAGTTCTCCACATAGTTGTAACTGTTCTTCGGGTACATGAACGGTTCGCCGGTGTTGTACTTGTAGGCCATCGCGGCGATGGTCGGAACCTTGGCGATCAACCGCATCGCCGATATCTCCCGATGGTCCGGGTTGTTGATGTCCAGCGAATCATGGTAGAAAGCCGACAGTGCCCCCACCACGCCCACCATCACCGCCATCGGGTGAGCATCGCGGCGAAATCCAAAGTAGAACCTGTTCAACTGGTCATGCACCAAGGTGTGTTTGGTGATCTTCTGCATGAAAGCCGCTTTTTGTTGCGCGTTCGGCAATTCCCCGAACTTGAGCAGATAGCAAACCTCGAGAAATTCCGATTTCTCGGCAAGCTGTTCGATGGGATAACCGCGGTAATAAAGCAACCCTGCATCACCGTCGATGAAGGTGATCGTCGACGTGCAGCTGGCCGTGGCTGTGAATGACGGATCATAGGTAAATACACCCAACTTGTTGATGCCGCGCACATCAACCACATCCGGCCCCAGGGTGCCGGACAGGATAGGTAATTCGATACTGCGCCCGTCATCAAGGGTCAGCGTTGCGGTACGTTGCTTGTTCTCCATCGGTATTCCTCCATTGTGAGCGTGCCTTCAGACCGCCCTGATCATTTCCAGCAACGCCTGATGATTTTCCTGCGTTGATTCCAGCCTGCCCGCAATCATATCCCAGAGCGGATTGTCGGGCGTATCCAGCAACTCCTCGAACGCTCGTCGCCCGGCCTCGTCGAGCTGCGCATAATGCTTGTCGATGAAGCGGGCCAGCACGATATCCAGTTCCAGCAATCCGCGCCTGCTTCGCCAGCGTATCCGTTCCAGGTTTTTCATACCATGCGCTTGACCATCATATCCTTGATTTTCCCGATCGCCTCGGTGGGATTCAATTCTTTGGGGCACACATCCACACAATTCATGATGGTGTGACAACGAAACAAGCGGTACGGGTCTTCCAAATCGTCGAGACGCTCGCTGGTGGCCTGATCGCGCGTGTCGGCTACAAAGCGATAAGCCTGCAACAATCCGGCCGGGCCGACAAACTTGTCCGGGTTCCACCAGAACGACGGGCAGGCCGTGGTGCAGCAGCCGCACAGGATGCACTCATACAGGCCGTTCAGATGCGCGCGTTGATCCGGCGATTGCAGTCGCTCGGTCTCGGGAGGGGGATCGTTGTTGATCAGGTAGGGCTTGACCGAATGGTATTGCTTGAAAAACTGCGTCATGTCGACGATCAGATCGCGGATCACCGGCAGCCCCGGCAGCGGCCGCAATTCCACCGGTTCCTTGAGCGTATGCAGCGGCGTGATGCATGCCAGCCCGTTGCGCCCGTTGATGTTCATTGCATCCGAGCCGCATACCCCCTCGCGGCAAGACTTGCGCAGCGACAGGCTGTCATCCTGCTCCTTGATCATCAGCAGCGCGTCGAGCAGCATTTTCCCCTGCGTGCTGTCATCATGCCTGATGTCCAGCTCGTAATCCTGCATATACGGCGCAGCGTCCGTGTCAGGGTTGTAGCGGTAAATACGAAACTTCATCTGTTCGGCCTTTCTAATAGACGCGAGCTTTCAGTGGGAACGATTCCACAGTAAGCGGTTTCAACCGCACCGGCTTGTAATCCAGCCGGCGTCCCTCGCGAAAATACAAACTGTGCTTGAGCCAGTTCACGTCATCACGCTGCTGGTAGTCATCGCGTGCATGGGCGCCGCGGCTTTCCTGGCGCGCCTGTGCCGCTATCATCGTCGCCTGCGCAACCTCGATCAGGTTATCCAGCTCCAGCGCCTCGATGCGCGCGGTATTGAAGACTTTGCTCTTGTCCTGGATCTCGGTGTTGGCAACCCGTTCGGCGACCTGCTTGATCTGCTCCACACCTTCGGCCAGCAAATCCGGAAAGCGGAACACCCCGCAATGCTTCTGCATGGTCCTGCGCATCGCATCGCCCACATCGGGTACACGCTCGCCGTTCTTCTGGTTTTCCAGGCGCGCCAGTCGCGCCAGCGGACGCTCGGCGGCATCGGCAGGCAGGGGTTTCGTATGCGGGTTGTTTTTCAGGTCTTCTATGATCTGCCTGCCCGCTTCGCGTCCAAACACCATCAAATCCAGCAGGGAGTTGCAGCCCAGACGATTCGCGCCATGCACCGACACACAGGCGCATTCTCCGACCGCATACAGGCCATGCACCGCCTCATCGGGGCCGGTCTTGTAAGGTGCAACGACCTGACCGTGAAAATTGGTGGGGATGCCGCCCATCATGTAATGGGCGGTGGGCACGACCGGGATCGGCGCTTTGGCCGGATCGACATGGGCAAATTTCAAGGCGATCTCGCGGATGCCGGGCAGTCTCTGTTTGATCACATCATCGCCGAGATGGTCCAGTTTGAGCATGACGTGATCGCCGTGCTTGCCGCAGCCGCGCCCTTCGTTGATCTCTATCGTCATCGCGCGCGACACCACGTCGCGACTGGCCAGATCCTTCGCGTTCGGCGCGTATTTTTCCATGAAACGCTCACCGTCCTTGTTGACCAGATAACCGCCCTCGCCGCGCACCCCTTCAGTGATCAGCACCCCCGCGCCATACACGCCGGTCGGGTGGAACTGGAAGAACTCCATGTCCTCGAGAGGAATCCCGGCGCGCGCCGCCATGCCCAGTCCGTCACCGGTGTTGATGTAGGCGTTGGTGCTGGAATGGAAGATTCGCCCCGCACCGCCGGTTGCAAGCAGCGTGGCGCGTGCCTGGAATATCATCGTCTCGCCGGTTTCGATTTCCATCGCGGTCACGCCGAGCACATCCCCGTCTTCGTCGCGGATCAGATCCAGCGCCATCCATTCGATGAAAAAATGCGTGTTGGCTTTAACGTTCTGCTGGTACAGCGTGTGCAGCATCGCGTGGCCGGTGCGGTCGGCCGCCGCACAGGCGCGATCTACCGGTGTCTTGCCGTACTCCTGCATGTGGCCGCCGAAGGGACGCTGATAGATCTTGCCGCTGTCGGTGCGGTCGAACGGCATGCCGAAATGTTCCAGCTCGTAGACCACTTCGGGTGCGGCGCGGCACATGAACTCGATCGCGTCCTGGTCGCCGAGGTAGTCCGAGCCTTTCACCGTGTCATACATATGCCAGTGCCAGTTGTCCTCCTTGATATTGCCCAGCGAAGCGGCGATACCGCCCTGTGCCGCAACGGTATGCGAACGGGTCGGGAACACCTTGGACAACACCGTTATACACATCT
>DIYV01000159.1 GCA_002429165.1 Gallionella sp. UBA6045
AGCTGCTGTTTCAGATAGATGCCTTTGTCGCCGGTCTGCGGCAGGCGATCGATGGTGTCCATCACCAGATGGAAGCGGTCCAGATCATTCAGCACCGTCATGTCGAAGGGCGTGGTGATGGTGCCTTCTTCCTTGTAACCGCGCACGTGGAAATTGTCGTGGTTGGTGCGGCGGTATATCAGGCGGTGGATCAGCCACGGGTAGGCGTGGTAGGCGAAGATGACCGGCTTGTCTTTGGTGAACAGCTCGTCGAAATCCATGTCGCTCAAGCCATGCGGATGTTCACTCGTTGGTTGCAACTTCATCAGGTCGACAACGTTGATCACACGAATTTTCAGCTCGGGCAGATGCTCGCGCAGGATGGAGACGGCAGCGAGTGTCTCCAATGTGGGCACATCGCCACAGCAGGCCATGACCACGTCGGGCGCAACGGACTGGTCGTTGCTGGCCCATTGCCAGATGCCGATGCCTTCGCTGCAATGCTTGACTGCGGCGTCCATCGTCAGCCATTGCGGTGCCGGGTGTTTACCCGCGACCACAACGTTGACGTAATGGCGGCTGCGCAGGCAGTGATCCATCACCGACAGCAGGCAGTTTGCATCCGGCGGAAAGTAAACCCGCACGACCTCGGCCTTCTTGTTCACGACGTGGTCGATGAAACCGGGGTCCTGATGGGTGAAGCCATTGTGATCCTGGCGCCACACATGCGAGGCCAGCAGGTAATTCAGCGAGGCGATCTTGCGCCGCCACGGCAGGTGCGCGGTGACCTTGAGCCACTTGGCGTGCTGATTGAACATCGAATCGATAATGTGAATGAACGCCTCGTAGCAGTTGAACAGTCCGTGCCGACCGGTGAGCAGGTAGCCCTCGAGCCAGCCTTCGCACTGGTGTTCGCTGAGCATTTCCATCACGCGCCCAGTGGGCGCGAGAAACTCGTCGTTCGACTGGGTCGCGGCGTCCCACTGGCGTTGGGTCACTTCAAACATGGCCTCCAGGCCGTTGGAGAGCGTCTCGTCGGGACCGAACACGCGGAAATTCCGCTGCTCGCCGTTCAGCTTCGCCACATCGCGCAGGAAAGGCCCGAGCACATGCGTGTCGCCGATGCCGGGCGCCCCCGGCACGGGTACCTTGGCCGCGTAGTCGCGGAAATCCGGCATGCGCAGGTCGCGCAGCAAGATGCCGCCGTTGGCGTGGGGATTCGCGCCCATGCGGCGTTCGCCCTTGGGGGCAAGTTCGGCTAATTCAGATTTCAGCTTGCCTTGCTCATCGAAGAACTCCTCCGGCCGGTAGCTCCTCATCCAGTCTTCCAGCAACTTGAGATGTTCGGGATGTTTATATGGATGCAGCGGAACCTGGTGTGCACGGAAGGTGCCTTCAACCTGCAGGCCATCGACGATCTTCGGCCCGGTCCAGCCCTTGGGAGACTTGAGGACGATCATCGGCCAGCGCGGGCGTGTGAGGTCACCGCGGACACGGGCGTCCTGCTGGATCTTTTTGATCTGCTCCACCGCAGTGTCGAGGGCCGTAGCCATCGCTTCATGCATCGGCGCGGGGTCGTGACCCTCGACAAAGATCGGCGTCCAGCCGTAGCCGCGCAACAACTGCTCCAGTTCTTCATGTTCGATCCGGGCGAGTATGGTCGGGTTGGAAATCTTGTAGCCATTCAGATGCAATATCGGCAGCACCGCGCCATCGGTTGCCGGATCGAGAAACTTGTTGGAATGCCAGGAAGTGGCCAGCGGCCCGGTTTCCGCCTCGCCGTCGCCGATGACGCAGGCGACGACCAGATCGGGATTGTCGAACACCGCACCGAAGGAATGGCTGAGCGAATAGCCCAGTTCGCCGCCCTCGTGGATCGATCCCGGGCACTCCGGCGAGGCGTGGCTGGGAATGCCTCCGGGAAACGAAAACTGCAGAAACAGCTTTTGCAGCCCCGCTTCATCCTGGCTGATGTTCGGATATATCTCGCTATAGGTGCCCTCGAGATAGGTGTTGCCCACCACCGCCGGACCGCCGTGCCCGGGGCCGGAGACGTAGATCATGTCGAGGTCGTACTTCTTGATGACCCGGTTCAAATGCGCGTAGATGAAGTTCTGCCCCGGCGTTGTGCCCCAGTGCCCGAGCAGCATCTTCTTCACATCAGCGAGCGTCAGCGGACGCTTGAGCAGCGGATTGTCGCAGAGAAAAATCTGGCCGACAGACAGGTAGTTGGCAGCGCGCCAGTAAGCGTCCATCTTGTGCAGCAGTTCAGTCGTGAGTGTGTTGGATTTCATGGTTCAAATTCCTTATTTTGTTTGTTATTGCAGTTTCTGGCAGTGATAAACGGGCTTCAGCCTGAACCGCGCTCATGCAGGCACCGAAGATGAAAATACAACCGGAAAGGAAAATCCACAGCAGCAGTGCCATGATTCCGCCAAATGCACCATAGATCGCGTTTATCGTGCTGAAGTTTTTCAGGTAGATCACGAACAGGCTTTCTGCTGCCTGCAACAAAAGTGTGGCACACAGCGTGGCGACCCAGACTTCGGCAAAGCGCGTGGGGCGACGCGGAGCCAGCTTGTAAAACATGCCCAGACTGACGAATACCACCAGCAAGGAAATGAGAAAGCTGCCCAGCGCGTAGGCCCAGTAGCTGAACGCATTCACTTCGGGGAAGGTCTCTTTGGCCACTTGTGCCAGCATCGGCAAAGCGATGCCGAAGAATACCGCACCTGCCGTAATGCCGAGCAGCAGCAGGCTTTTTAACGGCAGACCCCACCAATTTTTCACCTCGGTACCCCATGCGCGGTTGGTCGCATGGATAAGGGTGGCGAAACATTGGATGGTTACCCATACCAGAATAAAAAACGCGACGACGCTCGCCTTACCGCGCGTTTCCATGACACCGGCGATGGTGTTGAAAATATGGGATTGCATCTCACTGCCAAGCGGTATGTAACTTTCTATGTAGGCAATGACTGCTGTGGCTGGGCTATTCAAACCAGTCAATCTCGAAGCAATGGCGACGAGCAGGATAATTAATGGGAACAGCGAGAAGAACGCATTAAAGGCAAATGCCTCCGCCCGCTCCATTCCCTCAATCACAAGAAACCTTCGGGCGGAGAGATGGAGTAACGTCCATCCACTGCGAGCCATTTGCTTAAACCTGGCTGGCATATTGTCCATCACACTTTTGCACATAAATAAAATTCTGCCCCGGCGTCGTGCCCCAGTGACCCAGCAGCATCTTCTTCACATCAGCGATACGCTTCAGCAGTGGATTGTCGTACAAAAGAATCTGGCCGGCCGACAAATAGTTGGCGGCGCGCCAGTAGGCATCCATCTTGTGGAGCAGTTCAGTCGCGAGTGTGTTGGTTTTCATGGTTCAAGTTTCCCGTGTGGGTCGAGATCGTGAACGCATGATCATTTCTTGGACTGGTTGATAATCACGACCACCAGCAGGACTACCACCAGTATGCCTATCACTGCCCCAATACCTCCACCCATCGAGCCATGCATCCATCCGTTTACATAATCCATCATGATAAATCTCCTTTTATTAAGTTAACCGACACCTGCCATCTGGCCATCAGATAATTTTTACTTCTACCGTGTTAATGGTTCACTTGGCATCAGCGCCGAGTCCGATGACCTTGCACACGGAGCGTGCAATCGTCAGCTCTTCATCCGTGTGTATGACGCGGACCGCAACCCGGCCGGCCGCAGCGGAAATCACGCCCGCATTCGCCGCGTTTCGCTTTGCATCGATCTCTATTCCAAGAAACTCCAGGCCCGCGCAGATTCGCGCGCGAATCACCGGCGCGTTCTCCCCGATGCCGCCCGCGAACACCAGCGTATCCAGTCCTCCCAGCGCCGCCGCATATGCGCCTATCCACTTCCTGGCCTGGTAACAGAACAGCTCGACAGCTTCGGCTGCGCGCACATCGTGCGCTTCACATGCCAGCAAATCGCGCATGTCGGAACTGATTTCGGATATCCCGAGCAGGCCCGACTCGTGGTTGACCATTTCGTAAAACTGTTTGGTGGAAAGCTGTTCGGTTCGTTCCAGATACGGTGCCAGGCCGGGATCCAGATCGCCCGTGCGGGTGCTCATCACCAATCCCGCCGTCGGCGTGAAGCCCATGCTGGTATCGATGCTCTTGCCGTCGCGCACGGCGGCCATGCTGGCGCCGTTGCCCAGATGCGCAAGGATCACGCGGCCGTTGCTGGCCGCCGGATCGCCGAGATGCGTGAGCTCTTCCATCAGGTAGGCATAGGACAAGCCGTGAAAACCGTAGCGCTGAATTCCCTTTGCATCGAAGCGTCGCGGAATCGGCAGCAACTTGGCAACGCGCGGCATGGTGCGGTGAAATGCCGTGTCGAAACAGGCCACCTGCGGCAGTTTCGGATAACGCTGGCGGAATGTTTCGATCAGCTCGATCTCGCGGGGCAGATGTTCCGGGTCATATGGCCTGATGCGATGCAGTTCGTCCAGCAATTCC
>DIYV01000118.1 GCA_002429165.1 Gallionella sp. UBA6045
GATTCCAAGGCGGCGCGCAAGTCGGTGCTCTACGGAACCTGTTTCATCGGCTTCTTCTATGTGCTGACTTTCATTATCGGTTTCGGCGCGATCGTTCTCGTCGCCAACAACCCTGCGTATGTGGCCGACGTCACCAAGAACATCCTCGACCTAAAGGGTGGCGGCAGCATGCCGGCGGTTTATCTGTCGCATGCCCTGGGTGGTGACCTGTTCCTCGGCTTCATCGCTGCGGTCGCCTTTGCGACGATTCTTGCGGTGGTATCAGGCTTGACGCTGGCAGGCGCCTCGGCCCTGTCGCATGACATCTATGCGCGAGTGATCATGAAGGGCAAAGCGACCGAGAAGCAGGAAGTGTGGGTATCGAAGATGGCAGTGATTGGCTTGGGCATCCTGGCCATCTTCCTCGGCATCGCCTTCGAGAAACAGAACGTCGCGTATATCGTCGCGCTGACGTTCTCGGTCGCCGCCTGCACCAACTTCCCGATCCTGGTTCTGTCCATATTCTGGCGCGGGCTGACCACACGCGGTGCGGTGGTCGGTGGCTATACCGGTATCTTCGGTTCTATCGGCCTGCTGCTGATCGGTCCGACGGTATGGACCAAGGTGCTGGGCATGGGCCCGGCTATTTTCCCGTACGACTTCCCGACCTTCGTCGTACTGCCTGCGGTTCTTGTCGTCGCGTATATCGTGTCGGTGACCGACAGCAGCGAGAGCGGCAAGAAGGAACGTGCGGCATACGACGCCCAGATGGTCCGTGCCGAAACCGGCCTGGGCTCCGAGGTGGGTGCATCTCACTAAGTCTGAAACAGACTTGATCCAGACTGGCCGCCGGGTAATCCCCGGCGGCTTTTTTTTCGCCTATCCTGTCTTTCCAGCGAATGCCACGCAGGATTCATCATCGAATTGTGCAGCGCTGATTTGACAGACTTGAGACAAGGAAAAATTCATACATTGGCCCGTGAATAATGAAAAGCACGCTCCAGTCTGCGCAAGCCATCATAATTCTTCGTCTCATGGGCCAGCCGCGCCTGTGCAATCGCCACCAGCAACAGCAGTGCAGTCGCCAGCGCATCAGCCACGGCGTTATGGCGATTTTCGTTGCGAATATCGAAGTGGTCAGCCCAGTCATCCAGCGAGCGGTGGCTGCGCATCAGATCGGGATACAGTGTCGGCAAGACATAGGCCAGATCCAGCCAGGGGCGTTTGAATGAAATGCCCAGGTATTGTCGCAGTGCGCGTTTGATCATGGTCTCGTCAAAGGCAACATGGAAAGCCACCAGCGGAGATTTGCCGAGATATTCGAGGAAAGCCAGCAACGCATCGGCAGGTAGCACCCCTTCGCGCTGCACAGAGCCGGAAATACCGTGGATCAGAATATTTTCTTTGCGGCTGATCTCGCGCTGCCGCAGCACGACCGAGAAACTGTCAGCCAGTGCGATTCGTCCGTTCACCACTGCCACCGCGCCGATGGAAATTAGCGTATCGGTCATCAGGTTCAGCCCTGTGGTCTCTACATCCACCACCACGAAGCGGGAATGGTCGAACGTTGCCGTACGATCAATCTCGGGCCGCATGCGCCAAGTTGCCAGCCGCTCCCTCTGTTGCGTGGTCAAGCGTGGCTGGGGAGCGAACCAGCGCTGCAGCAGATTCTTCATAACTGGTAGTTCAGCGCCAGTCTGGTTTGCACCTTGCGCGCCTGGCGAAAAGCTTCCTTGAGGATGCGGCGATCCAGCTCATTCAGCAGTGCGGGATCGATCAGGTTATTCAATGCCTGCGTATCAATCACTTCCTGTTGAACACTTACCTCATAGTGGTGGCGCAAGCGCAACATCTGAATGAACAGGAAGGCGTCAATCCAGCCATCCACCTCTGTCACTGGAATGTTCAAGGGGGGGGCGCTCAGGCGCAGGCGCTGGATGGTGCCGGTGTTGGTCACGCCTGTCGCCAGACTGAAGATGCGTGCCGCGTCGACAAAGGGCGTAATGCCATTGAGCTTGAGATCCAGCGTATTCTCCTTGCCCAGCACGAAATCGCGTACCAGGCCGAGCGGCGGCCGGTTGCGCATCGCGTTCCCGGCCATCTGTCGCAGGAAAAGAGGATGGTCGATGGCAGCCCTGGCCAGCCATAACCGCAATTCTTCGGCGAGCGCGCGTTCACCATACAGCGACCGGAAGTCGAAAAAGATCGAAGCATGCAACAGAGCTTCCGGTGTGCCGTGCATGATCCAATTTAAAAAAACCTGTCTCCACTCTTCCTGCGACAGACACCATTGCGGATTCGACGCCATCACGTTGCCGCGGCACAACGGGAAGCCGCACAAAGCCAGCGTTCCGTTGATGCGGCGGGCCACCGGCAACAATTGCGCGCGCACCTGATCCGCCGTCATGCCTTCCGGTACGGTGAAGATGATTGCATTGTCCTGGTCGGTGCTCAGGGTCTGTTCGAAACGCCCTTCCGAGCCCAAAGCGATCCAGCACAGCCGGTCGGCTGTCTTGCCGAGATTGCTTGCTGCAAATTCCAGTTCGATAATGCGCACCGTCAGCAGGTCGTTGAACGTGGAGATGAACTGGGTCAGCTGTTCCGCTGCCACACCCTGCGCCATCATGCTGTGCGCCATGCGGCGGATATCGGCAGCCGCCTGCTGCAACACATCGATGCTGCCTGCATGACGGATGGTCGTACCGATCTGGCGCAAGCCCACCCGTTGCAAAGCGAACAGGTCTTTTTCCGAGACCATCCCGACCAGTCGTTCGTTTTCGACCACCAGCACATGGCGAAATCCATGTTTGGCCATGACCAGCGCCGCATCATGTGCCAGCGCCTGCGGCGCCAGTGCGGTCAACTGGGTGGTCATGATGCCGATCACCGGCTGGTCGAGATCGATCTGCGGCAGAACGATGCGCTCCAGCACATCGTGCAAAGTCAGGATGCCGAGCGGGCGCTGCTGTCCATCCACGGCGATCATCGAACCGACCTTGGTCTCATGCATCAGTTCAAGCGCCCGGCGCACGCTGGTATCCTTCGAGCAGGTTACCGGCTCGCGGCGGATGATCGCAGACAAGGGACTGGTCAGCGATTGTTGTTCCGCGCTGGATTGGGTGTACTGTGCCTGTATCAGCTGCTTGGAATGTTCCAGAAGATTGGCAATACGGCGTGTGCAGAAATCACGGAAGGGCGCGCTCATGCCGAGCAACGCGCGGAAATCGGCTGCCGCCAGTTCGTAACAGAAGGTATCGCTACCGGCACGGTAGACACTGGCGACGGATCGATTCGCCAGCAGGGCGCCGAGAGGAAAGCATTCACCCTCGACGAGCTCCAGCCATGCACCAGTTTCGCTGGCCTGCGCCACAGCCTGCTCGCCAAGCACCTTACCCTGCTTGATGACCAGGAACCGCTCTACACTGCCCTGTTCCGGCGAAATAATCACTTCGCCCTGCGCGTAATAGGCCAGACTCATGCGTTCCAGCATCCACAACAGATGCGTTGGCTCCATGCGATCGAACGGTGCATGTGCGGCAAAGAAACTCAGCTGGGAAGCATGTATCTCGCTCATGGCATGAACTCTTTAATTTGTGCAGCAATGGTATATTATAGTCGCACTACATCTAACGACCTCGCCATGCCATTCAACAATCCCCACCCCGATGAAATCAACCGTCTGCTGCGCGAAATTCATAGCGTAGCGGTACTGGGCCTGTCGCCCAACCCGGATCGCCCCAGCTTTCACGTTGCTCAGGGCTTGCAAAGTTATGGTTACCGCATCATACCGGTGCGCCCGATGGTTGCTGAAGTACTGGGCGAGAAAGCGTACCCCGACCTGGAAAGTCTGCCCGAATTGCCGGACATCGTGGACGTGTTTCGCGCATCCGAGCATGTTCCCGCCATCGTGGATAGCTGTATCAAGCTCGGCATCAGGAAGCTCTGGTTGCAGGAGGGCGTGGTTAACGAAGCCGCCGCATTGCGCGCCAGGGAGGCAGGCATCACCGTGGTGATGGATCTTTGCATATGGCGCGAGCTGGTCCGGACGGGCGCACATCCGTCATGAGCCCCGCCCTGCATGGCAAAGCCGACATAGGCAAGCCGCGCTGCACATGGGCGGGCGAAGATGCCCTGTATCGTCAATATCACGATACGGAATGGGGAGTGCCGCTGCACGATGACCGTGCTTTGTTCGAGTTTTTGATTCTGGAAGGCGCGCAGGCGGGGCTGAGCTGGATCACTATCCTGCGCAAGCGCGAAAACTATCGGGCCGCCTTCGATGGTTTCGACGCCGCACACATTGCCGCTTATGGCGCAAATAAAATAGAATCGTTGCTGCGGGACGCTGGTATCGTGCGCAATCGCCTGAAGGTGGCGGCTGCGGTCATCAACGCGCAGAAGTTTCTCGACGTCCAGGACGAGTTCGGCAGCTTCGATTCCTTCATCTGGCGTTTCGTCGATGGCAAACCAAAGCAGAACAGGTGGCGCAGCCCGGCCGAAATCCCGGCCAGCACACCGGAGTCGGATGCGATGAGCAAAGAGCTGAAACGGCGCGGCTTCAAATTCGTCGGCAGCACCATCTGCTACGCGCACATGCAGGCCACCGGGATGGTCAACGACCACACGATGGATTGTTTTCGGTATAGGGAATTACAATAATATAAGCATCTTATAGAAATCCATTTTTGCGAGCATCCGCTACGCGGATTGCCTGCTTAAATCACTTCAGGATGAAGCGCAAGGAGCCGCACAACGAATGACGAGACATATCAGATTGGATAGGCAAGGAATGAGCGAGCACGCGACACCGCGAGCGGGAGGGTCGCTGCGTAGCAGCAGGGCACCCACCGGCCTACCCCTTGCGGGTGGATTTGCCCGACAAATGGATTTATTGAGATGCTATTGAAATTCACCAAGATGCATGGCGCCGGCAACGACTTCGTCATGCTTGACGGTGTGCGCCAAAACATCCAGCTCAGTTCCGAGCAATTGCGTCTGCTCGCCGACCGGCATTTTGGGGTGGGTTGCGACCAGATTTTGATCGTCGAAAAGGCCGTGAACAAAGAAGCCGATTTCCGCTACCTCATCTTCAACGCGGACGGTGGAGAAGTGGAACAGTGCGGCAACGGGGCGCGCTGTTTTATGCGTTTCGTCCATGACCAGAAGCTCACCACCAAGCGCGAGATTCTGGTGGAGACGCACAGCGGTTTGATCAGACCGCGTCTCGAACAGGACGGGCGCATAACGGTCAACATGGGCCCGCCGGTTTTTGAACCCGCACTTGTTCCATTCGAAGGCGGCAGCGGTGCGGTCAACGAGCCGCTGGTAGTCGCCGGCGAAACGCTGGACATCAGCGCACTGTCGATGGGCAATCCGCATGCCGTGCAACTCGTAGCAGATATCGAGCGGGCACCTGTGGAAAAACTTGGGCCGCTGATCGAGCATCACCCGCGCTTTCCCAGGCGCGTCAATGCCGGTTTCATGCAGGTTATGGATCGCCATTCCCTGCGGCTGCGCGTGTATGAGCGCGGCACAGGGGAAACCCTGTCATGCGGCACCGGGGCTTGTGCCGCAACCGTGACCGGAATTCGGCGCGGCTTGCTGGACAGCCCGGTGAATGTTGCCACACGCGGCGGCATGCTGACCGTCACCTGGGATGGCGATGGACAGCCGGTGCTGATGACAGGTCCTGCGATCAGCGTATTCGCAGGCGAAATCAATTTATAGGGGATATCCATGAGAGCTGAAGAAGTCGCTCAATATTTGCAGAACAACCCGCAGTTCTTTGAGGAGCATGTCGAAACGCTGGTGCAAATCAATCTGCCGCACCCGCATGGCGGGCGCACGATTTCGCTGAGCGAACGGCAATTGGTCGCGTTGCGGGAGAAAAACAAGGAACTGGAAAAAAAACTGCGCGAAATGATAGCGTTTGCGCAGGATAACGAAGCCCTGCAGCACAAGGTGCATGAATTCGTTGTTGCACTGTTCGCTGCACGGGATCTGGTCACAGCGCAGGAAATGATCCCGCATCTGTTGCGCGATATCTTTGCCATACCCCACACTGCGTTGCATCTGTGGCAGACCAACCCGCCCAGCGCGGAAGTGCTGGCATTTGCCGATGCACAGGCGCAACCGGTTTGTCTGCATCATGCGGCACACGATACCGCCGCATGGTTTGGCGAACAAGCCTCGCAATTGCACTCGTATGCTTACCTGCCATTACACGCCGGCAGCGAAACTATAGGCTTGCTGGTACTCGCAAGCGAAGACAAGCAGCGATTTTATCCGGAAATGGGCACGGTGTTCCTGCAACGCATCGCCGAAGCGGTGAGCAGCGCGTTGCATCCCTACCTTGACCATTAATGAAAACCGGCAAAAGCAATTGTCCACGCAAGGCACGAAAAACACGAAAAATCCAAAGGACTCTACGCTGCGAATTGATACGCAAAGTGTAATTTGCCGAACCAATACAACTTTCTGTTTTATTTCGTGCCTTTCGTTAACCAGCCACTTGGCGACCGTTCTTTGGTCGCTTAGTGGAATGGCTAGTAGTTCTATCAGTTTTTCGTGGATGACTCGCCGTTTTTAGGACTAATGAAATGACCAATGCTGTCGCAGCCAACCAGAAATATTTACAAGGCTATCTGGCGTGGCTGCGCAATGAGAAACAATATTCCGAACTGACCGCGGAGAATTATGCCCGCGACCTCAGGCATCTGTTCGAACTGGCCGCGGAGACTCCGCTGGCCGATCTCAAGATTCATCACATCCGCCGATTTATCGCGCAACTGCACAGCAAAGGTCTGGGCGGCCGTTCATTGGCGCGCATGCTGTCGGCGTGGCGCGGCTTCTATACTTATCTGATGCGTGATCACGGCCTGGCCGACAATCCCTGCATCGGCCTGCGCGCACCCAAGTCGCCGAGAACATTACCGCAAGCCCTGTCGCCCGACGAGGCGACACGCATGGTCGACCTGCCGACCGACACCACTGCAGCGATACGCGACAAGGCAATATTCGAATTGTTTTATTCTTCCGGTTTGCGTCTGGCGGAACTGGTCGA
Organism: Gallionella sp. UBA6045; assembly: GCA_002429165.1. Classification (GTDB taxonomy): domain Bacteria; phylum Pseudomonadota; class Gammaproteobacteria; order Burkholderiales; family Gallionellaceae; genus Gallionella. Next base: position 7,043 of record DIYV01000118.1, read on the forward strand.
TCTTGACCTTGAACCGATGCGCGCAGATATAGCCGCGGGCGAAGTGCGCGTGACCGGCAAGGGCAGCAAGACGCGTATCGTGCCGCTCGGCCAGTTCGCCATCATCGCGCTGAAAGCCTGGCTGGTCGTGCGCGACCAGCTGGCCAGGGCGGACGAGACCGCGCTGTTCGTCGGCCAGCGCGGGTCGCGCATCTCGCCTCGCGTGGTGCAGCTGCGCATGAAGCAATGGGGCATCAAACAGGGCATCACCAGCAACGTGCATCCGCATCTGCTGCGCCACTCTTTCGCCACCCACGTGCTGCAATCTTCCGGCGATCTGCGTGCCGTGCAGGAAATGCTCGGCCACGCCAGCATCTCCACCACCCAGGTTTACACCCATCTCGATTTCCAGTACCTGAGCAAAATTTACGATGCGGCCCATCCGCGCGCCAGGAAAAAATCCAAAGAAAAAATATGACCAGGCAAAAATCACCCTCCACACCACACCGCCCATCGCAGGGAAACAGGGATTTCCGCAAGCGCACCCAGCGCAGCGGCAACTCACCCGGTGATAAAAATAATAGCGATCAGAAAAGTACTCCGCGTGGCGCGCCGCAAATCCCCGCCGGATCGGCCACCGCGCAACCCTGCATCCTGCTTAAAACTGGCCGCGAAAAATCGCTGCTGCGCCGCCACCCGTGGATATTCTCCGGCGCGATCGAGCGCGTGGATGGCGCCCCTGCCAGCGGCAACACGCTGCCGGTGCGCGATGATGCAGGAGGGTTTCTCGCCTGGGCAGCCTACAACCCGGATTCGCAAATCACCGCGCGGGTCTGGTCGTGGCATGAAGCTGAAAATATTGACGCGGGATTTTTCCGGCAACGGATAGCCAATGCACTGACGGCGCGCAACACCCTGCTCCCCTCTCTCGCAAGCGGGGAGAGCGTAGCGAGGGGGGCGAAGCCGGCTGGGGGAGAGGGAACGTCAACAGCGCAGAACACTGGCATGCGCCTGATCCACGCCGAATCCGACGGCCTGCCGGGACTGGTCGTCGATCGCTACGGCGATGTGCTGGTAATGCAGATCGGCAGCGCCGGGGCGGAACACTGGCGCGACACGATCGCCGACATCCTGCAGGAACTCTGCAATCCCGTGTGCATCTACGAACGCTCTGATTCCGACTCGCGCGCACTGGAAGGCCTGGAGCCGCGCAATGGCGTGCTGCGCGGCACCTTGCCGGATAATGTGGAAGTGGTCGAGAACGGCCTGCGTTTCAAGGTGGATGTGGCAGCCGGACAAAAGACCGGCTTCTATCTCGACCAGCGCGACAACCGCGCACTGACCG
>DIYV01000022.1 GCA_002429165.1 Gallionella sp. UBA6045
TAGCGGCTTCGTCCAACCCTGCGGTAGTTATCCAGGAAAGTAGCGCGTTATTTAGTTAGGGAACCCTATTCGACGATGAATTTACACTTGAAGTTGCTATAAGCATCCTTGATATCATTTAGCAGTATAAATAGGTGTGAAATTCACAGATATTGTTGAGTAATTAACTGCCCAATATTATGGGATCCCATAACTTTCACTCCAAATTCAGGCAATGAGGGCCTGAGGGCCTTTATTTCTGTTTTGCACATCAGATGCGCGTTATCCTGAACAAGAATTTTAAATAACTCAGAACCGATGCATGGGAATTGCAGACTCTGCTATCCGCTCCTGACACCTACCAGAAGCTAATAGAAATGGAAAATTGCAGACTCGGTACAATTGCTACATTTTTACACGGTCTGGGCCAATAACTGCCTTTCGCGACTGGCTGCTTTATGGAAGGCAAATTGACCACATGAAGTTCGGCTCCGTGCCATTTGCGAACATTCGGGAGTACCCCAACAACACCAGCCCATATTAAGATGCGCGCATTGGCAGAAAACTAAGACCCCAATCATCATGCTCTACTACGCACTCAAGGTAATCATCTCGGCATTAATTATTGTTGCCATCTCTGAAATTGCTAAGCGTTCAACAGGATTTGCAGCCTTGGTGGCATCCCTCCCGCTAACCTCATTACTTGCCTTTGTATGGCTGTACATGGAGGCATCGCCCTCCGAACAGATTGCCAACCTATCAAGCCAGATTTTCTGGCTTGTCCTGCCCTCGCTTCTGCTGTTCCTGTTACTTCCGCTTTTGCTCAGACATGGCTGGAGCTTCTGGTTCAGCCTGGGCATATCTGTGGCAGCAACTGCTGGCTGTTACATTGCATTACTGCCATTGTTACGCCGCATGGGTGTCAGCTTATAATTAGATGGCTGCTTTGTGTCCGGAGCCGCATATTGTGAAATGCTGCTATTCGGCGATCTGAATATCTGAAGAGCGACCGACTGCTTCGGCAGTTAATATGACAACATGACCTTCGGGTGTGTGCCAATAACTGCCATTGATTACGGTCTGCTTTAGGGCGACCAAACTCAGATTGCTATAACCTCCCCGTTACCATTACTGATGATCAATAACACCGTCTGTTTGACGCATAGAGTTGTACCCGAACTTGAAAAGGAAGCACGTTGATTACAAGGCAGTCCCGTCAGATTTCATTATATTGCTTGATATTCATTTCCCTTGGAGGATGTGCTGCCAATAAAAATATGATGCGTTCCGAGCAATCACGGATGAATGCGCCGATTAAGACGCTGGTGATGGAATCGCCTATTTCGATTGATCCAGGAAGGTTGCAGGCAGTATTTGCTCCGAACATCAAGCCGGCCTTGTCCGCGTCTGTGGTACTTGTTTCTGAAGGAGAGAAGCACGCACAGGAATACGCTCTGGCTTCAATGGAAGAAGCTCTGCGTAAGCAGACCAAGCTCGATGTCATCATTCCTCTAGCAACAAGGAGCATGGCCTTCGATAAAATAAGTGATAGGAAATTTGATAATTTCATAACGCAGGATGAGGCTGATAGGCTCAGGGCAACAACTGGTGCTGATGCAATCCTGAGATTTGGTATTACTGATTACGGTCTGACCCCAAAATCATGGCGAAATGGTTATATAACATTCGAAGTAAGCTCCACGCTGGCAATTGCAGGCGTACTTGCGTACGCCGGCACTGCCGCTGCGAAAACTGCTGCCGGAGCATATCTGGTGCAGGAAGGCGTTGAAGAATCAGCCGAATCATATGCCGGCTTCTGGGCTTTGGACGTGGTCAGTCGTCCAGTCAGGATAGAAGCGGAGCTGGTGAGCTTGAATCCGGTTGCAACGATCTGGGAATACAGCGACACGGGATTATCAGATGTTAGTCTGTCAAGGCTAACCAGAAAGGTGGATTCGATAGAGAGAAACAATCAATTGGATCAGTCAACAAATTATGCCGTTAGGGATGTGGTCGCCAACCTTTCGGCTGTGACTGAAATAAATAAATGAGCATATTGGCATGAATCACCATGTCAATGACTGTTCCACATGGACCACTACGCGCAATGAGATTCTGTGAGAAGAGCTTGAAAATATGAAGCGGGATATCGATACCCTAATGACCGCAATTAACATACATGAATGTCGCTTTGTGTCGGGAGCCGAACTTTGCGACATGCAGCTTACGGGTGGCCTGAAATTAACACGATCGCCAAGCGCCAATGATTTGGTTTCAGCAGTATCCTTTTTTAGGATCTGCTCGACGATTGTGTCATCATCCTATGACGTGGCAGATGGGCAATAATAAATCTAGCGTATGGCGGTGATATATTTGTCTAACATCCCAATTCGGAATTGGCGTTTAGAGCATACAGTTCTTCGAGAATTACTCGAGCTGCCCATGTTCTTTGGGAAATTTATTTTCGCGCTGAATAGTTGAGCCTATGACAGCCGATCAAATTGCAAAACTGGTTTTCCAGACGGATGCAACATCCGCTTCGGAAATCGTCAGACTGCACTGCACCGGAGCCTGGACCGTGCAGGGCATCGCCCAACTCGAGCAACAATTGAAGGATATTGCCTGGCCCGCTAAGGCGGATTTGGAGATCGACAGTTCGGCAATATCCGCGCTGGATACTTCCGGAGCATGGTTGTTGCACAGGACGGTCAAGACACTTGAGCAGCAGGGCAATAGCGTGCGCATCATCGGGTTGCGGGCGGAATCCGGTCCATTGCTGAACCTGATTTCAGCTTGTGAGCTTTTGCCGCCATCAGCGCAGTCCAATACGGGGCTATTGGCAAGCATCGGGAAGCAATTCTGGGGTAGCTTGGAGAATAATGTTGGCATGCTGGCGTTTGTCGGGGAAAGCGCGATTGCCATGATGCGGCTGATCGTTCAACCCCGCCGTATCCGCTGGAGGACCATCTTCCACAACATACAAATCGCCGGCTTTGAGGCACTGCCCATTGTCGGCCTGCTGTCATTCCTGATGGGTGTGGTGATCGCGTATCAGGGGGCGGATCAATTGCAGCGTTTCGGGGCGAATATCTACATTGCCGATATGGTGGGGCTGGCAATGCTGCGCGAGCTTTCGCCTTTACTCACCGCGATCATTGTTGCGGGACGGTCGGGTTCAGCTTATGCGGCGCAAATCGGCACCATGAAGGTTACCGAGGAAATCGATGCATTGCGGACCATAGGTATTTCACCTCAGGAGCTGTTGGTGCTGCCCAAGATGATTGCGTTGATCATCGCATTGCCGCTGTTGACGGTGTTTGCCGATGTGAGCGGTATAATCGGCGGCATGATCATGGCACGCTCCAAACTGGATGTCAGCTTCGACGTTTTCATTGTCCGTCTTGGCGATGCGGTCAGCTTGTCCTCGTTTCTGACCGGCATTATCAAAGCCCCGGTATTTGCCGCGATCATCGCGCTGGTTGGATGCTACCAGGGCTTCCAGGTCGGGGGCAGTGCTGACAGCGTCGGGCGGCAGACGACATTGAGCGTGGTGCAGGCGATCTTTCTGGTGATTTTAGCTGACGCGCTATTTTCCCTGGTCTTCAACTGGCTCAATTTGTGAGCGCCGCAATGGAGCAGCTGCAGAATACCAACACCGTCATCGATGTCCGTGATCTGCACACCCGCTACGGCAAGACCGTGGTACACGAGAATGTCAGTTTGGCGGTGCAGAAGGGCGAGATATTTTCGCTGGTGGGCGGCAGCGGCTGCGGAAAATCCACGCTGCTGCGGGCGATCATCATGCTGTTGCAGCCGGTATCGGGTTCGATCCGGGTGTTCGGTCAGGAAGTGATCGGTTTGAGCGATGAGCAAGCGCTTAAACTGCGCCGGCGCTGGGGAGTGATGTTTGAGCGCGGCGCGCTGTTCAGTTCGCTGACGGTAGCGGAGAATGTCGGCATGGTGATGCGTGAACATACGCAACTCAGTTCCGGTTTGATAGATGAGGTCGCCGCGCTGAAAATCGCGCTTACCGGATTGCCTGCAGATGCGGGGGTCAAGTACCCGAGCGAGTTGAGCGGCGGAATGCGCAAGCGCGCCGCACTTGCGCGCGCCATTGCTCTCGATCCGGAACTGTTGTTTCTCGACGAACCGACCGCGGGCCTTGATCCGCTTAGCGCCAGCGGCTTGGACGAACTGGTGCGGAATTTGCGCGATGCACTCGGATTGACGATTATGATGGTGACGCACGACCTTGATTTGCTGTGGCGTGTGGCAGATCGCGTTGCGGTGCTGGACGGGGGGGTTATCCTGGGAGTGGGAACCATGGAGGAACTCTCCAAGTCGGAGCATCCGGTGATACGGGAATATTTTTATGGGCCGCGCGGACGTGCCGCGCGCGAACAAGCATGGAAGAAAAAGTAAATTTTACGCTGGTCGGCGTGTTCGTCCTGGTGTTGGGCGCCGGACTTATCGGTGGCGTGCTGTGGTTAAGCAGCGGCAAATCCTACAGCACGCAGTATGACCTCTACCAGACTTACACCAGGGAATCGGTGGCGGGTCTGAATCTCAACGCGCCCGTGCGGTACCTGGGTGTCGATGTGGGGCGCGTACGCAAAATCGCGCTGGCGCCGAACAATATCGAACAGGTGCAATTAACGCTCGCCATCGAGCGCGGTACGCCGGTCACAGTGGATACGCAGGCTGTTTTGAAGACACAGGGATTGACCGGTCTCGCCTTTGTCGAGCTGGCCGGAGGCAGTCGTGATTCGCCTCCGCTCCATGCGCAGAGCAACGAAAAGTATCCGGTGATCAAGAGCGGACCTTCGCTGATCACGCGGCTCGATTCGGCGGTTACGTCGCTGCTTACCAATCTCAATCGGAGCAGCGAGAACATCAATGCATTGATGGATGACGCTAACCGGCGTGCATTCGAGCACGCTTTGGCGAATCTCGAAATCCTGTCGCGAACTTTGGCGGCACGCTCGGCCATGATCGATTCCAGCCTGAGCAATGCGGCGCACACCATGGAGAACACTGCGCGCTTGAGCGATGAATTGCCTCAACTCGCACAACGCCTTCAACGCAGTGCCGATGCGTTTGATCACATGACAAACGAATTTGCACATGCGGCCAAGAGTGCAAACGGCACTTTTGATGGCGCCCAACAATTCACCAGCACGACGCTGCCGGAAGTGCACCAGCTGGTCATGGAATTACGGGACCTGACCGGTTCGCTGCGGCACTTAAGCGGTGAATTGGAACAGAATCCGAGCGAGTTGTTATACGGCAAACCCGCTGCGAAGCGTGGGCCCGGTGAATGACACCTGCCCGGGTTGCGATGACCGAACTGACACCCACTTAAGGATGAATTTGAGATGAACAGCAACGGAATCCGTCGTATGTCCTGTCAGGCACTCCAGGTACTGGTGCCGATTCTGCTGCTTGCAGCTTGCAGCGGCTTATCTGCGCCGAAAGCGGTCAGCCAGAATATCTACTTGCTGGAAGCAGTCCCGGCTATCCAGGCGGCGCCAGTCAAGCGCGATCTGGTTCTGGCTATCAGCGTGCCGCGCGCACTGCCCGGTTTTGACACGACGCAGATGGCTTATGTGCAACAACCCTACGAGCTGAATTACTTTGTGACCAGCCGCTGGGCAGACACACCGGCACGGATGTTGGAGCCGTTGATAACGCAGACCTTGGTGAAAACGGAAAATTTTCGGGCCGTGGTGCAGGCTTCGGGTGCGATTCCTGCCGATGTCAGACTCGATATCGAACTGGTTCGCCTGCAACAGGATTTCAAGACACGGCCCAGTCGCATGCAGCTCACCCTGCGGGCGCAACTGATAGACGTGCGTGGCAGGCGTTTACTTGCCGCGCAGCAATTCGATGAAACAGAAACTGCCTCCAGTGAAGATGCATACGGCGGCGTTGCCGCAGCGAACCGGCTGCTGCAACGTGTGCTGGGAAGGTTGGCTGAATTTTGTGTCAGTGCGTCAGTACACGACTTGCAAAGCGAGGCAAATCGTCCCTGATTTCATAGGATGGGTTTTTCGGATGATGCAGGCAAGGCAGGTATTGGTGCAATGACGGTTATTGTGCCAATAAATAACAGACGTTCAGGCAAGTACAATATCTATAACCTGGTGCACGAGCTCCAAGGCCATGAAGGACCCCATGTCACCTGATGACCCTGTAGACAAGAAGTTTGGCGTGCATCCTGACGTACTCAAGCTGGGTCTTGTGAGCTTATTGACGGACCTTAGCTCAGAGATGATTTTTTCCGTCTTCGCGATTTTTTTTACTACGATCGCAGGGGCATCGGCGGCTTTGCTCGGCATGATCGAAGGATTTGCCGACTTGTCGGCATCCTCGTTGAATTACTTCGCTGGATGGTTGTCGGACCGAACTGGAAAGCGCAAGATCTTCGCTCTGTCTGGATATGGTTTCTCTACGCTGGCCAAGATCATTTTGCTGATCTCCAGTTCAATCGTGGGCCTCAGTGTCTTTCGCGTCATCGAGCGGCTGGGCAAGGGATTCCGCGGCCCACCGCGCGATGCCTGGCTTTCGGCAGTGGCTGACAAAGACACCAGGGGATACTCATTCGGGGTGCACAAGGCTCTCGACAAGTCCGGAGCCGTCCTTGGACCTTTAGTTGCGTACGGGCTGCTATCGTGGCTTGGGGACGGGGCCTCGACATACCGGATCTTGTTCTGGGTCGCATTCGTTCCGGCCTTGCTCAGCATTATCGTCTTGAGTCTTATCAAGGATCAGCCGGGGGTTCAGCACCGGCGCGAGAACATGTTCGAAACGTGGAAAACCCTCAGTCCGGAATTCAAGCGCTACCTTGTCCCGGCAGGACTCTTTTCACTGGCCTATTTCAGTTTTGGTTTTCTGCTGTTGCGTGCACAAAGCGTCGGTTTTGCAGTCAAGGACATCGTGTTGCTTTACGCGTTATTCAATATCGCATTTGTCGTTGCTGCACCGCTGATAGGCAAACTAGGCGATCATTTTGGAAGGGCACGAATGATCATGCTGAGTTATCTGATCTATTTGTTAATGTGCATCGGCTTTGCATTTGCGACCATGCAATGGCAAGTCATCGTCCTGTTCATCGTCTATGGCGTGTTCTTTGCAATCGACGAAGCTCAAAGCAAGGCGTTTATCGCAGATATTGAGCTGGAACGCCGCGCGTCCGCGATCGGCCTCTACAATTTCGTGACCGGTTTCATCTACCTGCCTGCATCGCTGATCGCCGGGGCGTTGTGGTTGTTGCATCCGGCCAGCGCTTTTCTTGTGGCCGCATGCCTTGCCTTTACCGCGTTGATGGTGTTCATGTTCTTGCGTCCGGGCCAAAATCATAGTTCTGAGAATTTCCACCGGTAACTATAATTGACCGGCTCGGGAAGGCCAGCTTCTTGTCTGGCGCAAGGGTCTGCTTTTGCCAATGTTGACTATCCGCTATGGGTTGCCAATACCGGACTTCAACTTGATATTCCATTTGATACACGGCACGATGCGAATATGAAGTCATTTATTCTTAAACCCTCACTGGTTTTTTGCTGGCGTTATGGCCCTGCCTAGTGAAATACAAGCGCTGTTGGTCCTTTTATTTGGCGCAATCGCAATCTTTGGTTATGGGCCAGAAAATTCGTGAATAATCCAGGCCATGCGCTATGCAATCAATTTCTGTGATTTTTGATTTTAGCCATTTCGTCTCAACTGTCTTATTGGCTATTGGGGCATTGCTGCCTATCGTTGATCCGTTGGGCGGAGCGCCGATTTTTATCGCCATGACAGTCGGTCTCACTCCGGCAGAGCGAGTCCGGATGGCCAAGTCGGTTGCGATAAACAGTTTCCTTCTCCTGATTGCTTCGGTTCTGATTGGCGCTTATGTGCTGGATTTCTTCGGTATATCTATCCCCGCAGTCCAGATCGCCGGCGGTGTGATGGTCTGTGGCATCGCCTGGTCGTTGCTCAACAGACCCAATTCACCACCTGCTCTTGCCCAGGAAGAGCCAACAACTGCAATGGCGGACGATCTTGGTCAGCGCGCCTTCTACCCTTTGACAATGCCGCTTACCGTGGGGCCTGGTGCGATCTCAGTTGCCCTTACGCTTGGAGCCAACCCGAAACAGGGCCTACGCCCGTTGGTCGAAACCACGCTTGGGCATGCATTTGGCATCCTGATCGTCACTGTGTGTGTATACCTTTGCTACCGCTACGCCGATCGCATCACCAAGAGACTGGGACCGACTGGAACGAGTGTAGTGGTGCGCCTATCGGCATTCATTCTATTGTGTATCGGTGTCCAGATTTGCTGGAATGGTCTGCACACACTGATTGTCGCAACGTTCCCGACCGCTGCCTCATAATGCGGTGCCATTGTCCACACACTAATACTCAACTGCCAGAAAAACATCGCTTTCAGGCAGGCTATTACCAAGGATCGAAGCGCTTCCCGATGCCAAGAACAGACATTTATAAAAACTACTGATAATGAAAATTTGGCAGGCTAATTGGGTTCATCCGCGATTAGTCTGGATGCGCACCTTCATAAAGCGGCAAGACCGTCGGCAGCAATGATTCAATTTCCTGGATGCGGTTTTCTTCCGCAGGGTGCGTGCTGAGGAATTCCGGCGGATGTCCACGACTTTTGCTGGCTTGTATCATTTTCCGCCACAAACTCACTCCCGCGCGCGGGTCATAACCGGCCCGTGCTGCCAGTTCAAGACCCATCCGGTCAGCCTCGCTATCATCTGTACGACTGAACTTGGTGGCAATAAAGGTCTTGTAGCCCTCTGAGGCCAGATCTGCCGAACCCGAGCCCAACCCCAGCAACGCGGTACCCAGATCGATCGCCGCCTGCGCCGCAATCGCCTGCGACACCTGCTCCCGCGAATGTTCACGCAACGCATGTGAAATCTCGTGCCCCATCACAATGGCAATCTCATCGTCGCTGAGTTTCAGTGTGGTGATCAGCCCGGAATAAAACATGATCTTGCCGCCCGGCATGCAAAATGCATTGAGCTCTTTGCTGGTAATCACATTCACTTCCCAGTGCCACCCCGGCGCATCCGGACGAAATACCGCCGTCTTGGGTTCAATGCGCGCGGCTACCGCACGAACCCGCTCAAGCATCCCCGGATCCCTATTCAGTGTGCCTTTGCCGGTCGCATCCGCTATCAGATTTGTATAGCTTTCCGCCGACATCTGATCGAGTTTTTCTGATGAGATGAGCATCAACTGGAGCCGGCTGCTACCGACTGCCCCGCCCGCGGTGGTCGTCGTACATCCATTGAGCATTCCCAAAGACAGACTCACGACAAATAATTTAAAGATTTTAAGGAATGACATGATTTCGGCCGTTAACGCTGGATTGATTGTCGCACTTGCAATACTTATCCATAGTAATAATATATGCGTAATTTAGTACGTTGATATATTGATTTTAGGGGTATACATTGCTTTCAATGATGATTTGTCGACTAACTCTCTCTTTATCCGGAGTATATTCATAATGTCAGCCAGCAAAATTTCTGTTGTGGTCGTATCGGGCTCGCTGGAACGTATGCAGATGGCAGCGATGGTGGCCTCGGTCGGGGCGGTGAGCGGGCAGGAAGTGATCGTTTTCCTGTCGATGAATGCGTTGCCGTATTTTGTCAAAGGCAATACCTCGAAAGCGCCCCATGAAGGCGATATGGGCAAGTTGATGGCTACCAAGAAGGTGCCCGAATTCAAGACGCTGTTCGAACAGGCGGTTGAGCTTGGCGATGCCAAGATATATCCTTGTTCCATGGCGATGGACATACTCGCCGTGGAGCAGGAAAATCTGGAGGGCTATCTGCAGAAGGCGACCGGACTGACCAAGTTCCTTCACGACGCGCAGGACGGGCAGGTTTGGACTTTTTGATAGACGGAGAAAAACGAGATGTCAGAGAAAAAAATTGTTGATGGACGCGGGAGTTTTTGTCCCGGACCGCTGATGGAACTGATTGTGGCGTTGAAATCGTCACAGGTCGGCGATGAACTGGAAGTGTTGTCAACCGACAAAGGTTCGGCGGACGACATTCCGGAGTGGATCAACAAAGTCGGTCACGAATACATTTCGACGACCGAGGCTGAAGGTGTGTGGCATATCACGTTGCGCAAGTCGAAGTAGGGGGTATTTAACTATAAGTTGAGGGTGTATCGATAACTGACCGGGAGATAACATGAAAAAGATATTGATAATTGGCGGCGGCATGGGCGGCACGATACTGGCAAACAACCTGGCCAGACGATTAACCAACGAACTCAAGACCGGCAAGGTGCGCATCACGATGCTGTCGGCCTCCGAAAAACACATGTACCAGCCCGGCCTGCTTTATCTTGCAGTGGGCAAGATTACACCCGATGAACTGTACCGCGACCAGGCCAGCCTGCTCGAGCCGGGTATCGAGTTTCACGTCGATCCGGTCGAGGAATTCAAGCTCGACAACAACCAGGTCAAAACCAAAAGCGGCAAGACTTTCGATTACGACTACATGGCGATTGCCACCGGTTCGCGCATGTTTCCGGAAGGCGTCCCCGGCATGGTGGAGGGAGCGGAGACTTTCTACACCGAGGACTCCGCGCTGAAAATGTTCAAGCGTCTGCAGTCGTTCGAAGGCGGCAAGGTGGTGATCACCGTAGGCGTGCCGCACAAGTGCCCGATGGCACCGCTGGAAATCACCTTCATGCTGCACGATTATTTCAAGGACCGCGGCATGGCCGACAAGGTGGAGCTGCTATACACCTACCCGATCGGGCGCGTGCACAGCCTGGAGAACGTCGCCAAATGGGCCGCTCCGGAAATGGACAAGCTGGGCATCAAGTACGAGACCTTCTTCAACATCAAGGAAGTCGACGCCAAGAACAAAGTGCTGAAGAGCGAGGAAGGTACCGAAATCAAGTACGACCTGCTCATCACCATCCCCGCCCACAAGGGTATGGAAGTGGTTGAGAAGAATGGCCTGGGACAAGGCGGCTGGATCCCGACCAACAAGACCAAGCTGAACATGGAAGGCCGCGACAACGTGTTCATCCTCGGCGATACCACCAACATCCCGATCAGCAAAGCAGGTTCCACCGCGCACTTCCAGGCCGACACACTGGGCGAGAATCTGGCTGCGATGGTCAAGATCGGCATGCCGGTGCGTGAATATGACGGCAAGGTATTCTGCTTTATCGAAGCCGGCAAGGATCGCGCGAGCTATGCGATGTTCGACTACAAGAACCCGCCCGATCCCAAGGCGCCGACCAAAGCGGTGCACTGGTTCAAGATGGCCTACAACAAGCTCTACTGGATATCCGCGCGCGGACTCCTGTAACGTGGAGGTGTGAGATGAATACAGAAACCCCAAATACAGCAATCAGGGATGAAAGGGTCGTCATGGATTATGAGATCGAGCGTCTGATCGCGGCAGGGCGGGACTCGTTGACTGATGAAATGGTCGGTCGTCTCGCCGGTTCCGCCGCCGAAGCGCTCGATCTGGTCGACAAGGCCGGAAGATCCGGGCTGAGCAAGGCGATTCCGGCGCTGGCCGAAATGGTCAATAACGGCGACCTTGAGCGTCTTTCACAACTCGCCCGCGTCTATCACGCCGCGCAGGATGCGCTCACCGATGAAATGATCGGACGTCTCGCGGAAACAGTTGGAGATGGATTGTCCCTGCTCGACCGGGTCAACCGCAGCGGCTTCTGGCGACTGGTGGAAGTAATGGAGCGTCTCGAATCCACCGGCGCGCTGGAGCGCATCGCCACCAGCCTGCCGCAACTGCTGGAGCGCCTCGACATGGTGTCCGGCATGCTGAGTTGTCTGGAGAACGCGGCGAAAAGCAGCAAGGCACAACCGGCCAAGGGTGGTGTAGGCAGCCTGTGGCATATCATGACGGACGAAAAGACGGTGAACTCGCTACAGTTCCTGTTGAACATGAGCGAGCAGATGCAGGAAAACTGCGCAAAGCCCAGGTGAAATTGAGATCTGAAGCAAACTGAACACGGCAGGGGTGACCCTGCCGTTTTTTTATTCGCTTTGAATGTTTTATTTCCGCAGCGCTGGGCGTCTGTTCTGTGTCCAGGCTGTGTATAAACACAGAAATTAAATCAGACGCGCGCTTTCAATTTTCGGTGGCCAATAGCGACGTTCAAGATCTAATCCATAAATATTTTGCCAAGGACTACAGCAGCTCCGTCAGAGCGCAAATAGAGAGTCTGGGCGCCACATGCCATCATTGCCTGCATCATTGGGCCGTACTCACTTGCTCCGATTATTCAAAGGGTAAGCGCTGCATAAATATGCAGCATTTTCTCGGGCAGCGATTTGACATGATCCACGACCATGTAATTCTTTGCACCGAATGTCCGTGAAACATATTCGTCTGCCTTGGGGTCGAGCACAATGCCGTAGGTATGTATACCGCTTTGTCTGGCCTCGCTGATCGCATGTTTCAGGTCATAGCGCAGGTAATGCCGGTCCGGCATATCAATGTCCGCTGGTGCGCCGTCGGTTATGGTCATCAACAACTTCTTGCTGGATTTGTGCTCATTGAGGTGATGGGTGGCATGGCGAATCGCTGCGCCCAAACGGGTGGAACGTTCACCCGCCATGCCGGCGATTTTGGCTTTTGGGATATCGTCATAGGGCTGGTCGAAATCCTTGAACCGGAAATAATCGACGTCATGCCGACCCCTGGAATTGAAACCATGAATGGCCAGCGGATCCCCGACTGCCTCGATCGCCTCTGCAAACAGGACACAGACTTTCTGGGTAAGCTGCAGCACGGTATAGTCCTGCCCGTGGATCTTTTGGTTCGCCGAACCCGAAAGGTCCAGGAGTACCAGCACTGAAATGTCGCGGGTCTTCCGCAATGAGCTCATCATGATTCTGCTGTCCGGCAGTATGCCCAGTCTGATATCCATCATGGCACGCACCGCCGCGTTGATATCGATTTCGTCGCCTTCTTCCTGTTTTCTGACGCGTCTCACCCCTTTGTGTTGAATGGCAAGAAGAAGATTCTTCAGGCGCGTAATGAGATGCTTGTTCTGCGCAATAATGTCCTCGATGATTCCAAGATCACCCGCCACGGTATCTCTCTCCCGTAAAGTGACCCAGGAAGGCGTACTGACCTCGGTGCGGTAATCCCATTCCGGATAAACATATGTGTTTGAAGCGGCTGCATCTTTTATTAGCATCCGGGTGTGCGGGCGCTTTTTATCTTCTTCAGTTCCGGACACGGTTTGGTCCGATGACATCAATTTCAGCCAGGGCACAACCATCGGCTCTATGGAATCCGCATTGGCCGATTCCCAGAAATTGCGGTTGTCGTCACGGTAGGGGGCGCCTGCTTTTCCCGGGAGGTTATCCGATTTGATTTTCCTGTTCGGGAACGACTGCTCAAGCTCCAAACCGATGTCCCATGAAAAATTGTGTTTCTCCAGATCGTCCGCAGCGAGGAACATTGACCGTCCTCTGCTAATCCAGGGATCGTCATCCTGGTAGTGCTCATCCAGCAACGCTCGTGACAGACGGTCGAGATAATCCCCGGCAATCTGATTGTGCAAGGGCGTAACAACATGCTGTGTCGTCCAGAGTTGCTTGAGGCCGGGGAAATTGCGTATCGACAGAGTTTCCACCCGGGCATCCTCTATCGTGGCAACGACCGCGCGTTGCCAGTCGTTGGCCAATCTGTCGGGAAATCGTTGCGTCGAGTAAATGATATGCGCTGCGGCATGGGTGGCCGCTGCACGATAGACATCCAGGCCGGTAAAGAGCGTTATCCCATCCGCCACGAAGTCGTCAAAGTAAGAAGGCGCATGGATGGAGGACTTTTCGACAAAAGGCTGGCGTGATGCATTGTTTTCCTGATTGCCGGCAATCGGTTTGATGGCGAAATCGCGGCCCCATAAGGCATGCAGATATATTCTGATGCGCCGCTGTACGCCGGCCAATAGGGTTCTCGCGCATGTTTCCTGCAGGCCAGGCGGGGATTCCTTGGTTTTCCGGCCGAAATAATTCTGCAATTCGCACGCAAGGCGACCGATGATAATCTTCATGGCGGAAACACAGCATGGCAGGAATGCAGGCTGGAAGAGGTGGACATTAAAATCAGAATTTCTCCATGACTCATGTCAGAATCTGCCCTTCATCAAATTTCCGGCGTGCTACCCGAAAAAAGTTGTTACTGCCGCTTCAAGCGCATCACGCATATCCAGATCATCGGTGATCGGTGACACAAGAGCGACGCTGCAAGCTTTTTTTACTTCAACATTCTTGGCAATAAGATTGCCTGCGTAGATCAGCATCCGGGTGGAAACGCCTTCGTCCAGGCCGTGCCCTTTTAGGTTTCGTGCGGTTTTCGCAACAGAAACCAGTTTCTCGGCGATTTCCCCGGAAACACCTGTTTCATGGGAAACGATTTCAACCTCGATCGCATGCTCGGGATAATTGAAATCGAGCGCACCGAAACGCTGCTTGGTTGACTGTTTGAGATCCTTCATCACACTCTGGTAGCCCGGGTTATAGGAAACCACGAGCTGGAAATCAGGATGTGCATGCACGAGTTCGCTGGTTTTTTCCAACGGCAGCACTCTGCGGTTGTCAGTGAGCGGATGAATGACCACGGTAGTATCCTGGCGCGCTTCCACAACCTCATCGAGATAGCAGATGGCACCGTAACGGGCCGCGATGGCGAGCGGCCCATCCTGCCAGCGGGTGCCATTGGCGTCGAGCAGGAAACGGCCCACCAGATCGGAAGCGGTCATATCTTCGTTGCACGCGACGGTAATCAATGGTTTTTGGAGTTTCCATGCCATGTATTCGATGAAGCGTGTTTTTCCGCAGCCAGTCGGGCCCTTCAGCATCATGGGCATGCGTGTGGAATAAGCAGCTTCATAGACAGCGACTTCGTCCGATACTGTCCGGTAGTAGGGTTCCGTTTCGATCCGGTATTGGTTGATGATGTCGCTCATTACTGTTCCT
>DIYV01000039.1 GCA_002429165.1 Gallionella sp. UBA6045
CTCGCCTAAACCTCCGCTTCCTTACGACTGATCGAGGCGGCGCTCAGGGGAAGAAAAGCGGAAGCCCAAAACCCAAAAAACAGGTGGGCAACAAGTTGCCCACCTTTGCAGTCATTCGCGAGCGTCTGCCTCCGACACGTTGCGGTCCTTGGCGACCGTCCGCTATCCTGCAACCAATTTAGCGAAATTGATTTCTCCAAACGACCCATTTGAGACACTCTGTCCTCACCAAAGCAGCCCTTCATCTCTGTTTCAGCAAGTCCTCAAACTGTTCAATCGGCAAAGGGTTAGGAATCAAAGTACGCCAGATTCTCGATTTCGTCTGCTGCGGCTAGGCTCAAGGTAATGTCGGTGATGATTAGCTTGCGAAAAAGAGAGTTGCCACTCAGTGCATCAGAACAGCTTATAAAAATGGCCAGAAAACGGGGAATTCCCTCAAGCGCCATTCCAGTTGAGTCTGCTTTCGTCATAAAAAACGCCCCGAAAAACGGGGCGTTGCCATGGGCAAAATGAGGGATCAATCAATAGCGTGCATCGGACGGTTTCGGGTCCTTTGGCCAATCCTTAACCTTGCCCGGAAAGTCTGGACGCGGCTGGTGGCTAAAGTAGTAGGCCACATCGACCGATTCCTGGTCGGACAGACCTCCCTGACCGAGTGGGAATTTGCCGTGGAAGCCGATCGGCATGTTGCGCTTGACGAAGGCGGCGGCGGTATAGGTCCGGGCCATGCCGGCGCCGATATTGAAGGACTCATCACCCCATAGCGGCGGGTAAATCATGCCGCCGGCAGCGTTTCTCAGGCCCTCGCCTTTCTCGCCATGGCAAACCGCGCATTGCTTTGCATAAATCTTCTTGCCATTGTCCGAATCTGGCTTGATCGAGCGGTCGATCTTGCCCACACCACGACCGGCGACCTTCTCTTCTGCCTTGGTTTCGCCCTTCATCCAGTCGAAGTAGGCCACCATCGCTTTCATGTCGTCGGAATCCTTGGGCAGCGGCTTGCCGTTCATCGAACGCAGGAAGCAACCGTTGATGCGGTCCTCCATCGTGATGATCTTGCCGGCCCGCGCGCCATAGCTCGGGAAGAACGCGGAAACCCCGACGAAAGGCGAACCATCGGCCACGGTCCCGGCATTGAGGTGACAGCTCGTGCAATTGAGCTGGTCGCCGACATGCTCGGGCAGCAAGTCCCTGGTTTCGAGGTGCAAGCGCATGCCGCGCACCAGTTGCTGGGCATTTTTGGCCATCAGCATGTTGGCCAGACGCGGCGTTTCAAACTTGCTCGAATCGGTTGTCTTTGGATCGAGTTCGGCCCGCATCTTGGCCACCGAGCCCGCGTCTACCAAGGGAGCGCCATTGCCCCAGCTTGCCCGGACGAAACTGAGGATCTCGGCCAGTTCCTTATCCGTCAGTCGGGCAAAGGCCGGCATCGTGAACGCGCGCGGATGTGTCGCCGTGGCAGCTGTCTGTCCGCCAGTCAGGATAATGTGCATCAGTGTCGACGCATCCTTCGAACTGACGGTCGGATTGCCGGCCAGCGGCGGGAAGACCTTGTTGACTCCACTGCCATCGGCACGGTGACAGTCACCGCAGAACTGGATGTAACCCAAGCCGCCGCGTGTGGTGAACAAATCGTCCGACACCTTGGCGACCACTACCTTCGGCGCGGGGTGGGCCGGTTTGTCGTGCGGACCCGCAGGCAAGGACTTCAGGTAGCTGGCGATGGCCAACAAATCGTCATCATTGACATGCTGCATGCTGTGCATGATGACATCGGTCATATTTCCCGACGCCGTCGCATAGCGGTTCTGACCAGTCTTCAGGAACAGCTTGGTGTCCTCAACCGTCCAGAGATCACGCAGGCTCAAGGCACGCCAGGATTCCACCGTCTCGCCGGCCAGGAAGAGGGATCCATTGGAGCTAGACTCGCTCATTGCCTTTTCCTGAAATAGCAGGCCGCGCGGCGTATGGCAGGCGCCGCAGTGCCCCAGACCCTGGACCAGATAAGCGCCGCGGTTCAAGGTGGCATCCTGGCTACTGTTCGGTACGAAAGGCTTGTCGTCCAAGAACAGCCAGTTCCAGATTGCCAGGCCCCAGCGCATGTTGAACGGCCAGTGCATTTCGGACGGCTTGTTAGTCAGTTGGACCGGCGCCAGACCCTGCATCAGGTAGGTGTAGAGCACCTGCATGTCGTCAGGTGTCATCTTGGCATAGGAAGGATAAGGCATGGCCGGATAGAGATTGTGACCGTCCGCTGCGACACCCTTGCGCATGGCGCGGTCGAACTGTTCGAAGGTGTAATTGCCAATACCGGTTGCCTTGTCCGGAGTAATGTTCGTTGAATACAACTTGCCGAACGGCGTTTCCAGCGCACGCCCCCCGGCCATCGGCTTGCCTTCTTCCGCCGTATGGCAAGCCACACAGTCTCCTAGCTGGGCCAGATAGCGACCACGTTCCACCGACTCATTGGCGGCCAACACCAAGCCACTTGCAGCGATAGCCAGAATGGTCAGAATGCTGCGCAAACAACGAATTTTCATGCTGCTCTCCCTGTTATTCATCACTGCCCCAGTCTAGGGAAAGTTATCCGACATGGCTATTCAGACATTGGGCTAGTGCAATAGCCTAAATTGATTAGCGCTTAGTCCAGCCCGCTCGGGTCCGCCCGCAGGATAAGCCGTGCTAGGTCGGCGGCACTGCTCGTGCCGGTCTTTTCCATGACATGCTGGCGATGGACGTGCACTGTGTTGTCGCTGATATTTAGCAGGCGTGCCACTTCCTTGTTGGCCAGTCCCTGGGCGAGCAGTCGGGCCACTTCCCATTCGCGGACCGACAGGCCGCCGAGCACGGCCTGCGCCTCCTGGTGGCGGCGCGTGGCGGCGTAGCGCTCTAGGCTCAATTGCACGGCGCGTTCGACGGTATCGAGGAACAACTGATCCTTGAACGGTTTCTGCAGGAAATCGAACGCGCCTGCCTTCATCGCCTGCACGGCCAGTTCGACATCGCCATGGCCGGTCATGAAGATGATGGGAAAGGACGAATCGGCTGCCTGCAAGCGGCGTTGCAACTCAAGGCCACTGACCCGCGGCATCCGAATATCGAGCACCAGGCAACCGCCACCAAGCGGAAACGGTGGCTGAGCGGCCAGAAAAGCCTCGGCCGATTCGTGGCCGACAGCGTCCCAGCCCATCGATTCGAGCAAAAAAAGCAGCGAACGGCGAAAAGGTGCTTCGTCATCTACGACGTATATCACTGGCTGACCGTCAGGCGAATTCATGTCTCTCCTCCATCCACCACGGGCATCGGCGCCAGCGGCAAACTGAATTGGAATACCATGCCAGATCCCTCGTCGGCAGTGTGCGCCTGCAACTCGCCACCATGTGCATCGATGATGGTCTTGCAGATCGACAGGCCAAGGCCGAGGCCATCAGGCTTGGTCGTGAAAAATGCTTCGAACAGGCGATTGCGCACGTCCGGCGCCAGACCAATGCCATAATCGCGCACCGCGACAGTACAACGTTCCGCCTCGCGAGTCAGCGACACGACTATCGGCTGTGTCGTACCAACGGCCAGTTGGGCGTCCCAGGCATTCTTGAACAGATTGAGCAACACCTGCTGGATTTGCAACGGATCGACATCGACCCGCCTGCCGGCTTTATCCAGCGTGTCGTTCAGGACGAGTTCCGGCGCGCCAGCCAGCATCCCGCGCATTAGCCCCGCCGTGTCGCGAACCAGTGTGGCGATATCGCAGACTTCACGCACCCTGCTACGCTTTCTGGCAAAGGCACGAATACCACCAAGAATGCCCGCCGCGCGCTCCGATTCCTCGGCGATTTCCACTGCAGCCTGACGCAGCGCCTCCGGTGACAGTTGTCCACGGTCCTGTCGGCGCAAGAGGCTGCGCGCGTAGTTGCCGATGGCGGCCAGCGGCTGGTTCAACTCATGCGCCAATGTCCCGGATAACTCCCCCAGGATCGACAGGCGGGACAAATGATCCATCTGCTGCTGTCCGGACCGAACCCGCGCCTCCAGGCTACCCCGCTCGTCAAGCGCCAAGATCAGTTCGCGAGTCCGCCGCTGCACGATCTGCTCAACATGCAAGGTATAGCCCCCCCAGGATAGCAGAACCAATATCAAGCCCGCCAGCCATGGCCAATAACGCCGCAGTTGAGAATCCCAACTGGTTTCACGTAGGAAAGCGTAGGGACCGATCTGCAACTCCTGGAACAATTCATGAACCGGGTGATAGTCTGCTGGAACGCTCCATGACTCGCCGTCTGCATCTGCTTTCAGGGATAGCAGGGCAAACAGCACTTTGCGCGACAACGCTGCCGGCGTACCTTTTGCCGCAGCGAAGGCCCAGCCAGGGTACAAACGTGACGACACCCGACAGGTCGAGTCGCTCGGGCGTGGAGATAGCACGCGTAACTCACCCGCCGGTAATACGCCATCCCGCTCAAGGCTTTCGAGCAGGCAAGCCCGCAGCACGCCGGCATCCGCCCGACCGCTACGCACGGACTCGACCACTCGCTCCATCGGAAAATCAGTGAATAGTAGATTCACCCCGCCACGTTCCGGATCGATGCCCAGTCGCCGCAATTCTGCCCAAATCAACTGGTAGCCACCAAAAGCTTCGGGGGACACAGCAGCAAGGGTCTTCCCTCGCAGGTCGTCGAGCGACTGCAAATCCTTGCGTTGATCAAGAACAACCACCGCAGAGCCGACCACCTGACCGGGATCGTTTGAAACTTCCGCCACCTGCGTGGCGATTCTGGTAATTCCGCTTTTCGCCTCCAAGACGACATAATTGCCCGGATTGGTCACGACGAAATCCAGTTGTCTGGTATTCAACGCCGTAGCTATACCCGCGAGATTGAAATGCTTCAGAACGATGCGCTTGCCAGGCAGTTTTTCCTCCAGCCCATGGACTAGGGATGACCATTGGACCTCCGCCTCATCCTGCCCCTGCCAGGCCAGGATACCAATACGCACGTCTTCTCCGGCATGCGCCAAGCCGATTACCAGGCAACAGCAGAAGCCAAGTAACCTGAAGGTAAATTTTCCAATCTGAACTCCCATCGTGTCCATTCTAGCAATTCAGAGTGTTAATCTATTCCTAAAAAATTGTCCATTTTGCATTTACAGTAGTTGCTCCTGATCATGCTGAACAAAGTCTGCATGGGTAGAGGACAGTGCAAAGCCGCCAATATCTGATGAGTTAACTGCCATTCGCGGTGCTCGGTTTTTTTGCATTTTCTACGGCAGCTTGTGGCCGCTTGTTGCCGGTCACGACCGCCTGCTTTCTTGCTGGATATTTTATACATCGACCGGCAGCAAATGGCACAGAGCGGCCCTTTGATCCTTGCAATAGCCTACCCGAAAGCGGCACATGGCGCTTTGCTTTCAATCCAGGTGGGCACAACGTGCCCACCTGGCAGTAAAGAAATATCGGGCAATTTTTTGCCCACGATTAAACGATTTTTGCTTCTCATCCCCTGTGCGCCGCCGAGTAGCGCAGGCTGGTCAGGGGGTGTCGGCGAGGATTGTTTGAGCACGCAGTGCGAGTTCCGCAGCCGCCTGACCAGTCGAGCAACGCAGGGCACCGCGCAGCGGCGGTAAACCGGGGTCGCC
>DIYV01000040.1 GCA_002429165.1 Gallionella sp. UBA6045
ATCGATGTTCGCAACGCCTACACCATGGTCAGTATGCTTCAAGATGTGGTCAAGCATGGTACGGGCATTCGTGCCATGCAACTTGGCCGGCAAGATCTGGCCGGCAAGACCGGCACCACGAACGATTCTATTGATGCCTGGTTTTGCGGCTTCCAGCCGACCGTGGTCGGTATCGCCTGGATGGGCTACGATCAACCGCGTAGTCTGGGCGACAGGGAAACCGGCGGGGGAGCAGCTTTGCCAATCTGGATGGGTTACATGGGAAAGGTGCTCAAAGATGTACCGGAAGCCACTTACACCATGCCGGACAATATGGTTGAAGTACACATCGATGCAGATGGTTATCGTGATGACAATAGTCCGCGGGTCGAATATTTTTATAAAGAGAACGTTCCCCCCGAACGTGCCATGCGCACGCCCAGCCAGGAAACAAAACCGACCGACACTGTCAGGGATCAATTGCTCTAACCACTGGCATGAGCAAAGAACGCCCGCCCAGAGAATATGCACATAGACGCGACCTGATGCGCGAGCAACTTGCGCATCAGGCCGCAAAACTGATGGCGGAAGATGGCATCACCGACCACGCCTTTGCCAAACGCAAGGCGGCCCGGCAACTCGGCGCAGCGGACACTCAACATTTGCCCAGCAATCAGGAAGTGGATGAAGCGTTGAACAGCTATCGCGCGCTCTACCAGCAAGACAGCCACCCCGACATTCTTTATCAGCTTCGCGAGGAAGCGCTCGCCACCATGCGCCTTCTGGCAGGGTTTCATCCCTACCTGACCGGTTCGGTATTGAACGGGACGGCCGGCGAACAGTCCGATGTCAACCTGATGCTGTTCAGCGACGACGCCAAGGCCGTCCTGTTGTTCCTGCTAAAGCACAAAATTGATTTTGAGGATGGGGAATGGAAGATACGGGTCAATGGACGCGAAGAGTCGGTACCGAGCTATACCCTGATCGGCGAATCCGGTGCACAGATTCACATCATCGTCCTGCCGGAAAACGCGCGCCATAGCGGTAGCCGCCATCCTGAGACCCATGCGGATATTGCGGCGGTGGAGGCATTGTTGGCGGGTTGATGATGTAGGTTGGGTGGAGCGTAGCGATACCCAACAAACGAAACACAAACGATGGGTATCGCGTTGCTCAACCCATCCTACCGAGCTACCTGATCGGAATGCAGGGTGCGAGAAATGAATCGCTTTGCAGCCTTCAGAACCATTAATCCCTTAAATGGCTGTTGGTTATTATGCCTGCTCCTTCAGCCAGCGAGCCGCATCCAGCGCGAAATAAGTCAAAATCCCGTCAGCTCCCGCACGCTTGAACGCCAGCAAAGATTCCAGCACGCATGCCTTTTCGTTCAGCCAGCCGTTCTGCGCGGCCGCCTTGAGCATGGCATATTCGCCGCTGACCTGATACACGAAAGTCGGCGCCTTGAATTCGTCCTTCACGCGGCGCACGATGTCGAGGTAGGGCATGCCGGGTTTGACCATCACCATGTCGGCGCCTTCCTGCAAGTCGAGGCCGACTTCCCACAGCGCCTCATCGGAGTTGGCTGGATCCATCTGGTAAGTGTATTTATTGCCCGAACCCAGGTTGCCGCTGGAGCCGACGGCGTCGCGGAACGGGCCATAGAAGCTCGATGCATACTTGGCCGAATAAGCCATGATGCGGGTGTGGACGTGATTGTTGGCATCCAGCGCCGCGCGCACCGCACCGATGCGGCCGTCCATCATGTCGGATGGAGCGACTATGTCGGCACCGGCGGCGGCGTGGACCTGAGCCTGTTGCACCAGCACCGCAACGGTTTCATCATTGAGGACATAGCCGCTGGCGTCGATCAGGCCGTCTTGCCCGTGGCTGGTGTAGGGGTCAAGGGCAATGTCGGTCATCACGCCGAGTTCCGGAAAGTTCTTTTTCAGCGCGGCAACCACACGAGGCACGAGGCCATTCGGATTGTAGGCTTCGCGTGCATCCAGACTCTTCAGCGGCATATCTATCACCGGGAAAATCGCCATCACCGGTATCCCCAGTTTGACGCATTGCTCGGCATCCTTGAGCAGCAGATCCAGCGTTTTGCGTTGCACCCCGGGCATGGATTTCACATCCTCGATTTTATTGCTGCCTTCCAGCACAAAAACCGGGTAAATGAAATCCGCCGGTGTGAGCACATGCTCACGCATCAGGTCTCGCGAAAAGCCATCGCGACGCATACGCCGCATTCGCTTGTGTGGGTATTTCCCTAGTGTTTGCATGATCATTCCTACAAAAGTTATTTTCTTTGGAACTAATTCAGGAGCTACTTATCTCATCTCGTGAATGGTGTGAATCATTCCACGTTTCTCCTCCCTGAGCGTGTGTCTTGACTCTGTTAAGACTTTGCCCCCGGCCTCCCCCTTTGGCCGGGGGCATTTTTTTGCCCAAAATCCAAAATGCCGTCGCCATACGTTGTTGCACTCAAATAATCTTGCTTGCATACCGCCTTGTATGCGGCGCTACGATTATTTTCGTGCGCCTAGTCTGGCTTAGGCATTTTGGATTTTCCTTCAAACCAGTTTGCAATCACGGCTTCCGCCTCGTCCATGCCCAATTTTTTCAGACTGGAAAATAATTGCACAGTGCACTGCGGAAAATGCTCGGCAAGATGGGATTTTACCCGACTCAATGTCAGCGTGGCTTGTTGCCTGCTGAGCTTGTCCGACTTGGTAAGCAGGATATGCACCGGTTTGCCGGTCGGCGCAAACCAGTCCAGCATATTCTCATCCAGCTCGGTCAGCGGATGGCGGGAATCCATGATCACAACCAGGCCGCTCAATTCATCGCGCGTTTGCAAATATTCACTGAGCAAACCTTCCCAATGACGTTTGCTTTCTGGCGGGACTTTGGCATATCCGTAACCGGGCAAATCCACTAAATAATTATTGTTACCCAGGGAAAAATAATTCAGGTGTTGGGTACGCCCCGGTGTTTTGCTGGTATAAGCCAGACGCACATGATTCGCCAATGTGTTGATCGCGCTCGACTTGCCCGCATTGGAACGCCCGACAAATGCCACTTCCCTGCCGCCATGCTGCGGCAAGTCTTTCAGATGATTGACGGTGGTGTAGAACGCAGCTTGTGAGAACAGCCCCATTATTTCCAGGACTTGAATATCTTGTCAGCTGCCGCGATGGTGGCCGCGATGTCAGCCTCGGTGTGAGCCGAGGAAACAAAGCCTGCCTCGAAGGCGGACGGCGCGAGATATACCCCCGCCTCCAGCATGGCGTGAAAAAACCGATTGAACGCCTCTTTGTCGCAATTCATCACCTCGGCATAGCTGGTCGGCAAAGCCTTGCTGAAATACAGGCCGAACATGCCGCCTATGGATTGCGCGCAGAACGGAATGCCGTGTTGCCTGGCGCTGGCCGACAATCCATCGGTCAAATGTTTTGCCAGTTTGGAAAGGTTTTCGTAAAAACCCTTTGCCTGCACGAGCTTGAGAGTAGCCATTCCAGCTGCCACCGCCACCGGATTGCCGGACAATGTGCCGGCCTGGTACACCGCACCGAGTGGAGCCAGGCATTGCATGATGTCGCGCCGCCCGCCGAATGCCGCAGCCGGCAGGCCTCCCCCCATTACCTTGCCCAGCGTCACCAGATCCGGCTTGATGCCGAAATAGCCTTGCGCGCCCTGCAGGCTGACGCGGAAACCCGTCATCACCTCGTCCAGGATCAGCACCGCACCGTACTTGGTACAAAGGCTGCGCAATGCATTCAGAAACTCCGGCTTGGGCGTGATCAGATTCATGTTTCCCGCCACCGGTTCGACGATTACCGCCGCAATCTCCTTGCCCATCCCGGCGAAGGCGCGCTCCAGTCCCGCTGCATCGTTGTAATCCAGCACCGTGGTCAGCGCGGCGATCTCGGCAGGCACGCCGGACGAACTCGGCTGCCCGAACGTCAGCGCTCCGGATCCAGCCTTGACCAGCAAACCATCGGAATGCCCGTGATAACAGCCCTCGAACTTGATGATGCGGCTGCGTCCGGTAAAGCCCCGCGCCAGACGGATTGCCGACATCGTGGCTTCGGTGCCGGAACTCACCAGGCGCACCATTTCCAGGCTCGGCAACAGCTTGCACAACAGCTCCGCCATTTCCAGTTCGGCCGCCGTTGGCGCACCGAAACCCAGGCCTTGTGCTGCCGCATCCTGCACCGCCTTGACCACGTCGGGATGACAGTGCCCGACGATCATCGGCCCCCATGAACCGACGTAATCGGTATAGCGCTTGCCATCCGCATCCCAAACATAAGCACCCTGGCCACGCTGCAAAAACAGCGGCGTACCGCCGACTGAACGGAACGCGCGTACCGGTGAATTCACCCCACCCGGAATAACTTTTTGTGATTCATCGAAAAGCTGCTGGTTGTGCGAAGTCATGTTATATCTTTACTTTCTATCGAACAAATTTCGGATAATTCAAATTTGAAAACTGCCGCGCAGCATTCTGGATATCGGCCGCACTGAATACAGCGGAAATCACCGCCAAGGCATTTGCGCCGGCTTCCAGCAACTGCGCGCCATTGCCGACTGTAATGCCGCCTATCGCCACCAACGGGACTCCAATTTCGCGGCGTGCCTGCCGCAATAGATCCGGCGATGCCAGCACTGCATCCGGCTTGACAGTCGAAGCAAAGAAGCTGCCAAAAGCCACATAATCCGCGCCTTGCTGAACCGCTTCATGCGCCAAAGCGGCGCGATTATAGCAAGATACGCCGATCAGTTTAGCCTTGCCCAATACCGCGCGGGCGGCGGCCACACTGCCATCTTCACCCCCCAGATGCACACCTTCAGCGCCTACCTGCTGCGCCAGCACCGCATCATCATTGATGACCAGCGGCACAGAAAATTCATGGGTCAAATCGCGCAATGCACTGGCTTGTTCCAGACGCAGCGCCGCACCAGCGGTCTTGTTGCGATACTGCAACACCCGCGCGCCGCCGGATAAAACCAGCCTTACCTTGTACAACAGATCCGCCGTATTCTGCTCGTCCGGCGTGATCGCGTATAAACCGTTAATTCGGGCGCTCAGGCTGTGGCTCATCATCCTCTTCACCGCGCGCCCAGAATAAACGATCCGGTATGTGCTGCCCCATGCCGGGCCGAAATCCCGCATTCAGGGTTTGCCATGTGTATTCCTGCGCCTCCTTTACCGCCTCCGGCACGGCCACACCCTGCGCCATCAGCGCCGCAATCGCGGATGCAAGGGTGCAGCCAGAACCGTGATAGATACCCGGCAAGCGCGCCCAGCTATCGCTGCTGACCACGCCAAGTTCACTGTACAAAGTGTTGGTGACCTTGGGCGTCTGTTCATGCGTACCTGTGATCAGCACATACTCGCAACCCATGCGCAATATGCGCTTGGCGCATTCCTCCAGCGTCGGGTCGTCCTCTTCATTGTCTTCGTCCAGCGCGAGACGGCGTGCCTCCATGCTGTTCGGCGTGATGATGGTCGTCTGCGGGATCAACAGCTCGCGCATCGCATCCAGCATGTCTTCATTAGCCAATTCGTCGCCGCGTCCCGAAGAGAGCACCGGATCCAGCACCAACGGAATATCGGGATAGTCCGCCAATACCTCGGCTATCGCCGCGATGTTTTCCACGCTGCCGAGCAGACCGATCTTGAATGCCGCAACCGGCACATCCTCCAGCATGGCGCGCGCCTGATCCACCACCCATTCGGGATCGATAGGCAGCACATCATCCACACCGCTGGTGTCCTGCACGGTGATTGCCGTCACGACCGACAATGGGTGACAGCCCATGCTGGAAATGGTCAACAGGTCAGCCTGCAAGCCCGCACCCCCGCTGGGGTCGGATGCGGCAAAAGTCATTACTAACGGGAACGATTCAGACATAATCTAGGGTATGGGTAATATGCGCGACGTGTACGCATTTTACCCTATATGATAGCGACTACCGAACACAATGATATTTTCGATTGGGAGGAAACAGGATGCGCATACTTCACACCATGCTGCGCGTGGTCGATCTGGAGAAATCACTCGCGTTTTATACCGGCGTACTCGGGATGAAATTGCTGCGCCGCACCGACTATCCGGACGGGAAATTCACCCTCGCTTTTGTCGGCTACAGCGACGAAGCCAGCGGTGCGGTGATCGAACTCACCCACAACTGGGGCACGGAACAATACGAACTCGGCAACGCCTACGGTCACATCGCCATTGAAGTGGAAGATGCTTACGCCGCCTGCGAAAACATCAAACAGCGCGGCGGCAAGATGGTGCGCGAGGCGGGGCCGATGAAGCACGGCAACACAGTAATCGCATTTGTTGACGACCCTGATGGTTACAAGATCGAGCTGATCCAGAAGAAGGATTAACACATAAACTCGTGATACCTGAAGCGATCACCTTGACTCATCAAATAGATTAAGGCAACTTCGCCGGAGATAGTCCGACAGCTATCTCCAATGACATACCCAACATCGTTTGTCGGTTTGCAGCCGGCCATATTGCCAAAATTCAAATTGCTATTGCTTTCTCCAGCAATCGACCAAGGGTAGGAATGCCAACCGAATCAACAATAGAAGAAGGCAGGAATGTCCAAAACGAGGTGTCGAAGCAAACACCTCCGCCTCACCCCAGAGCAAATTATTCGCTGTTCTGGCCGTAGCGGTACTCGGGGTAGTCTACGGGGACATCGGCACCAGCCCGATTTACGCCTTGCGCGAATGTTTCGCCGGTAAGCATCCCATTCCAGTCACGACTGACAACGTCCTCGGTATTCTCTCGCTCATATTCTGGACGCTGCTCCCGGTAATTTCGCTCAAGTACATGGTCTACGTGCTGCGCGCAGATAATCGCGGCGAAGGCGGCATCTTTGCCCTGCTTGCTCTGCTCCGACCGGACAGGCAACAAACCCGGTGGATCCGTCGCGTTCTGATTCTGCTCGGATTGCTGGGCGCCTCCATACTGTACGGTGACGCAGTGATCACACCGGCGATCTCGGTGCTGAGCGCGGTGGAAGGACTGCAGCTTGCCGCACCCGGCCTGCAAAGCTATGTAATACCCATTACCGTGATCATCCTGGTCCTGCTATTCAGCGTTCAGAGCCACGGCCGCAACGATCATCGCCTCGCAAGCGGTGATCACGGGCGCTTTTTCGCTGACACGGCAGGCAATGCAACTCGGCATGTTTCCGCAGCTCACTGTCAAACAGACGTCCGCCGATGCGCGCGGGCAAATTTATTTGCCTATTGTGAATTGGATATTGATGACAGCCGCCATCGGCTTGGTGCTTGCATTTCGTTCGTCGGACAATCTGGCGGGAGCCTACGGTGTGGCGGTCAACTCCACCATGGCAATTACGACCGTGCTGGCGTTCAACGTGGCGCGCGAGCGCGGTGACTGGAGCTTGCCTGCAGTGCTGGCCTTCCTGTTTGGATTCCTGGCTATCGACCTGGGATTCCTCGGGTCTAATCTTTTCAAGATAACCGATGGCGGGTGGTTGCCATTATTCATCGGTGTGCTGTTGTTCACCGTAATGACCACATGGCGCCGGGGCTCAGGCATATTGGCGGAACAGATTGCCAATGCCACGACGAATCTCGAGACCTTCATCGGGCGCGTGAAGGGCGAACAGTTACCGCGCATTCCCGGTACGGCAGTATTTATTACCGGCAGGCTGGAGCCGACTCCGCCGTCGCTGCAGCAACTGGTACGACACACGGGCGTCCTGTACGAGCGCGTCATCCTCATGACGGTGGTCATCGAACCGATGCCTACCGTCAACCTGGACGAGCGCATAGAACTGGAGGCATTCGACGAAGGGTTTTATCGCATCATGCTGCACTATGGATTCATGCATACACCCAACATTCCTTCCGATCTGAGCGCATGCGCCGAGCTCGGGCTACATCTCGATCTGGATGAAATACACTACATTGTCGGCCACGTCGACCTGCTGGCCGGTCGCAAGCTGCATGGAATGGCCGTATGGCGCGACAAGCTCTTTGTATTCCTGGCAAGAAACACGAAAGACGCTATCGCCGGTTATCATATCCCCGCCGCACAGACGATGACGGTAGGGTTGCATGTTGGCATCTGACCGTCAGGTTAAGTGCCTCATCAGAAACTGATCTGTGGAAAGCTGAGCACGCATAAACTGAATAGACCCTACCTCGTCTCATCGAGGTAATTCGCCACCTTGATGAAGTCTGCCACCGCCAGATTCTCGGCGCGCAACTGGGCATCAATACCCAGATTTTCGAAATCCTGCCCGCTCAAATAACTCTTCAGCGTGTCTGTCTCTTATACACATCTGAC
>DIYV01000171.1 GCA_002429165.1 Gallionella sp. UBA6045
GACCTAACCTTAATCGTTAGAGATCACCTTCATTCCTCCTCCCGCGAAACACGTTCAGTCAAGAAGAGTCTTGAGATTGCTTGGGCTTTGAAACAAAAGACTGACGCAATGACTAATTCAATAACAACAGGGCCAAGACGAACAATAGTGAACTGATCGCTCGCTGACAGAGGTTGGTTGTTGACCTTCATTGCAAAGGCTAGAGAGACAAAATGGGCTAGACCTGGCAGAACATGGGCAGCAAAGAGCCAGAGCCCGATAATTACGCAAGCAACCATTACTGCCTCATGAGCCGGAACACGCAGCACATTTTCAAACTGGATGCGTGGCACCAACTTGTGGGCAATCCACATTGGGAAAAACCATAGGGCTACCGCCAGACAGATCATCATCAGTGCTGCGAAATAGTAGGCGTACCCCGCCTCGCTACCCAACTCGGCATTGAGTGCTTTTCCAGAACCAACAAATTGGAGCGTTAAGAAAACCAGCCAGATCGAGAAAAGGCGAACAGCGAGGCCAACAATTTGCTGAGGGGTCATAGTGTTCTCTAACAGTTATTAGACGGACCCACGAGTCTGTACTATTGAAAATAATGAAGCATACAGATTATCGTTAAGCGTTTGATTCATTGTTGTCTCATCTGTTTGTCTGTCCGCATATGCATAATTGTACGGGAAGGCGCGATTGCCTCCTAATGGCGCAGCTGAGTTAGCGTAACGGCTGCACATTGCATTTGATGCCACCCCTCCAATCGGCTATAATGCGCGTCTATCCAAAGCGGGATGAACACACGGTTCGTTCCGCTTCTTTATGTCATCTGTCTTGGGAGTCATCCGGTGTCGCAAACGAGCCCTGCCATTCTTGTATTAGCCGATGGTACGGTGTTTCGCGGCATTTCCATCGGGGCTTCCGGCAGCAGTGTCGGCGAGGTGGTGTTCAACACCGCGATGACCGGCTATCAGGAAATCCTCACCGACCCGTCCTATTGCAAGCAGATCGTCACGCTGACCTGCCCGCACATCGGCAACGTCGGGGTGAATAACGAGGATGTGGAATCGCGCCAGGTATTTGCCAGCGGCCTGGTGATCCGCGACCTTTCGATGACGGTGAGCAATTTCCGCAGCACGAAATCTTTGCCAGATTACCTGAAAGCCAACAGTGTGGTGGCGATCGCCGGGATCGATACCCGCAGGCTGACGCGCATTCTGCGCGAGAAGGGTGCGCAGAACGGCTGCATCGCGACCGGCACGGATGAGGTTGCGGCACTTGAAGCGGCGCGCGGATTTGCCGGTCTGGAGGGCATGGATCTGGCCAAGGAAGTGACGTGTCCCAAATCGTATTCATGGACGCAGTGCGAGTGGGAGCTGGGCGTGGGCTATCCGGAGGCCGAGCACACGAAATTCCATGTGGTGGCTTACGACTTCGGCATGAAGCGCAACATCCTGCGCATGCTGGCCGAGCGCGGCTGCCGCATCACCGTGGTGCCTGCGCAGACCGCCGCGAAGGATGTGCTGGCGATGGAACCGGACGGCGTGTTCCTGTCCAACGGGCCCGGCGATCCCGAGCCGTGCGATTACGCGATTGCGGCGACGAAAAAATTTATCGAGGCGGGCGTGCCGCTGTTCGGCATCTGTCTCGGCCACCAGATCATAGGGCTGGCGGTGGGCGCGAAGACGATGAAGATGAAGTTCGGCCATCGCGGCGCGAATCATCCGGTGCAGGACACGCAGACGGGGCGCGTGATGATCACCAGCCAGAACCACGGCTTCGCGGTGGATGCGGCGACACTGCCGAAGAATGCGCGCGTCACGCATGTGTCGCTGTTCGACGGCACGCTGCAGGGTTTCGAGTTGACCGACAAACCCGCGTTCTGCTTCCAGGGGCATCCCGAAGCGAGTCCGGGCCCGCACGATGTGGATGGGTTGTTTGATAAATTTATTAAGATGATGGAAGGAGCTGGTAGCTCGTAGCTCGTGGCTTGTAGCCAACCCCGCGCCCACTGGGCGCGACAAAACCGCTACTCGCTACCCGCTACCAGCCACAAGCTGCACTTATGGCAAAACGCACAGACATAAAAAGCATCCTGATCATCGGCGCAGGCCCCATCGTCATCGGGCAGGCGTGCGAGTTCGACTATTCCGGCGCACAGGCCTGCAAGGCGCTGCGCGAGGAAGGTTATCGCGTCATTCTGGTGAACTCGAACCCGGCCACGATCATGACCGATCCGGAGATGGCCGATGCGACTTACATCGAGCCGATCACCTGGCAGATGGTGGAGAGGATCATCGCCAGGGAGAAGCCGGACGCGATCCTGCCGACCATGGGCGGACAGACCGCGCTGAACTGCGCGCTGGACCTGGCCAAGCATGGCGTGCTGGAAAAATACAATGTCGAGATGATAGGCGCCAGCAGGGAAGCCATAGATAAAGCCGAAGACCGCGAAAAGTTCAAGCAGGCGATGACCAGGATCGGCCTGGCCTCCGCCCGCTCCGCGATTGCGCACAGCATGGAAGAGGCGTTGCAGGTGCAGCAGGTGATGGGTTTCCCGACGGTGATTCGCCCGTCCTTCACGATGGGCGGCAGCGGCGGCGGCATCGCCTACAACCGCGAGGAATTCGTCGAGATTTGCGAACGCGGTCTGGAAGCATCGCCGACCAAGGAATTGTTGATCGAGGAGTCGCTGCTCGGCTGGAAAGAATTCGAGATGGAAGTGGTGCGCGACCACGCCGACAATTGCATCATCATCTGTTCGATCGAGAACCTCGACCCGATGGGCGTGCACACCGGCGACTCGATCACGGTCGCCCCGGCGCAGACGCTGACCGACAAGGAATACCAGATCATGCGCGATGCCTCGATCGCGGTGCTGCGCGAGATCGGCGTNNCCGCGCGTGTCGCGCTCTTCGGCGCTGGCCTCCAAGGCAACCGGTTTCCCGATCGCAAAAGTCGCGGCCAAACTGGCGGTGGGCTACACGCTCGACGAACTGCAGAACGATATCACCGGCGGTGCGACTCCGGCGTCGTTCGAGCCGAGCATCGATTACGTGGTGACCAAGATTCCGCGTTTCGCTTTCGAAAAATTCCCGCAAGCCAACAGCCGCCTGACCACGCAGATGAAATCGGTGGGCGAGGTGATGGCGATCGGCCGCACTTTCCAGGAGTCGTTCCAGAAAGCCCTGCGCGGCCTGGAAGTCGGCGTGCATGGCCTGGACGAAAAATATACCGACCGTGAAGCGATCGCCGCCGAACTCGGCAGCCCAGGACCGGATCGCATCTGGGCAGTGGGCGATGCCTTCCGCCTCGGCATGAGCGTGGAACAGGTGTTCAGCGTCAGCAAGATCGACCCGTGGTTCCTGGTGCAGATCGAAGACCTGATACGCCAGGAAGAATCCCTGACTGGCCGCACGCTGGAAAGCCTGGGCGCGGATGAACTGCGCGCCCTGAAACGCAGCGGTTTTGCCGATGCGCGCCTGGCGAAGTTGCTGGGCACCGATGCCGATGCGATGCGCGCCTACCGCCATGCGCTGGGCGTGCGCCCGGTGTTCAAGCGCGTGGATACCTGTGCGGCGGAATTCGCCACCAACACCGCCTATATGTATTCCACCTACGAGGAGGAATGCGAA
>DIYV01000145.1:0-703 GCA_002429165.1 Gallionella sp. UBA6045
CTTCTAAATACTGGTGGCCCGGGGCGGAACCGAACCACCGACGCAAGGATTTTCAATCCTCTGCTCTACCGACTGAGCTACCAGGCCATATTCCCGTCAACCAAGCAAACCGGCCAACTCGGGAAGCCGCGCATTATACCGGTACGGCGCCAAATAACAAACCCCGCAGTAGCGGGGTTTGTCTGATTACTGCAAAAAGAACAGCAATTAATTACATCATGCCTTCCATGCCGCCCATTCCGCCGCCACCCATACCGCCGGCTGCTGGCTTGTCTTCCGGCAGTTCAGCTACCATGCATGCGGTGGTCAGCATCAAGCCGGCGATGGAGGCCGCATTCTGCAATGCGACGCGCGTCACCTTGGTCGGATCAACCACACCCATGGCCAGCATGTCGCCATACTCGCCTGAAGCTGCGTTGTAACCGAAGCTGCCTTTGCCTTCCATCACTTTGTTCACCACTACCGAAGGTTCGTCGCCTGCGTTGGCTACGATAGCGCGCAATGGGGATTCCATGGCACGCAGCACGATGGTGATACCGGCATCCTGGTCGTGGTTGTCACCCTTGAGTTTGCCCACCGCAACCTTGGCGCGCAACAGTGCCACGCCGCCGCCGGGAACAATGCCTTCTTCGACGGCTGCACGGGTAGCATGCAACGCGTCTTCAACACGTGCCTTCTTTTCCTTCATTTCCACTTCAGTTGC
>DIYV01000145.1:956-7099 GCA_002429165.1 Gallionella sp. UBA6045
TAGTCGCTGGTGGATTCTTCGGCTTGCTTGTTGATCTGGCCGATACGACCCTTGATCGCTTCTTCCTTGCCTGCGCCGTCGATGATGATGGTGTTGTCCTTGCCGACTTCGATGCGCTTGGCTTGGCCCAATTCTTCCAGGGTGGTTTTTTCCAGAGACAGACCGACTTCTTCGGCGATCACGGTGCCGCCGGTCAGGATTGCGATGTCTTCCAGCATGGCTTTGCGACGGTCGCCAAAACCGGGAGCCTTGACGGCAACGGTCTTCAGGATGCCGCGGATGTTGTTTACAACCAGCGTGGCCAGTGCTTCACCGTCGATGTCTTCTGCGATGATCAGCAACGGACGTCCGGCCTTGGCGACTTGTTCCAGTACCGGGAGCAGGTCGCGGATGTTGGAAACTTTTTTGTCATGCAACAGGATGTAGGGGTTTTCCATCAAAGCCAGTTGACGGTCCTGGTTGTTGATGAAGTAAGGGGACAGGTAGCCGCGGTCGAACTGCATGCCTTCCACGATGTCCAGTTCATCTTCCAGACCGGTGCCATCTTCAATCGTGATCACGCCTTCTTTGCCGACCTTTTCCATGGCTGAAGCGATCTTCTCGCCGATCACCGTGTCGGAGTTGGCGGAAATGCTGCCAACCTGGGCGATTTCCTTGCTGGTGGTGCATGGCTTGGAGATTTTCTTCAGTTCTGCAACGGCTGCGATGACCGCCTGGTCGATGCCGCGTTTCAGGTCCATCGGGTTCATGCCGGCTGCGACGAATTTCATGCCTTCCTGAACGATGGATTGCGCCAGTACGGTTGCGGTGGTGGTGCCATCGCCCGCTACATCAGATGTCTTGGAAGCGACTTCCTTGACCATCTGTGCGCCCATGTTCTCGAACTTGTCTTTCAGTTCGATTTCTTTGGCGACCGATACACCGTCCTTGGTGATGGTGGGTGCGCCATAGGAACGATCCAGTACGACATTGCGGCCTTTCGGACCCAGTGTGACTTTGACTGCATCGGCCAGAATGTTTACGCCGATTACCATTTTTGCACGAGCGACGTCGTGGAATTTTACGTCTTTAGCTGCCATGTTATTTCTCCTGAATTCTGGTGTTAGTTAGGCTTCGATCACGCCGATGATGTCGTCTTCACGCATCTGCAGCAGTTCGACACCATCCATCTTGAAGGCTTGGCCGGAATATTTGCCGAACAGTATGCGGTCGCCGACCTTGACGCTCATGGCCTGCAATTTGCCGTCATCGCCAACTTTGCCTTTGCCTACAGCTACGATTTCGCCTTGATCCGGCTTTTCAGTTGCGGCATCAGGAATCACGATTCCAGAGGCGGTCTTGCGTTCTTCTTCCATGCGTTTAACGATCACGCGATCGTTCAAAGGACGAATTTTCATACTGATGTCTCCTAAAACAAGGGGTTAAAAAATTGCGGAGGCGGAGTTTAGCACTCTCCACCCTCGAGTGCCAATAGTAGGGGCGGCCCCGCCCGATTTCAAGGGCAGGGCGGGTATTTATTTTTGCGGGGGGAGGGCGATCTTGTTGTCGGTGCTGAACTGATAGTCTTTGAATATATGCTCGGTGGACAGGATTTGATAAGTGCCATCGGCATTGCGGTGCGTCGTATCCTTGAGGCGGTAGGTGTAATGTCCGCAGGTCCAGCAATCGTAGTTGCGCATGTGGGTGCACAAGCAAGTCTTGTCCTTGACGGAAATCTTCTTGGCATTTGGGTGCAACGCCACTTCGCGGTTGTAGGCATCGATGTAATCACAATGTCCGTTTGCGTCAAGGAGATAACCGAATGCTTCACAGTTTGGGCGTATGCCGGCACCGATCGCCGGACAACTCTTGATCATGCGCATCGGATAACCGGTCGGCGAGATCATGTTCACCTCGATATCGTCCTCGTCGGCCTTGAAGTATTCCTGCTGGACCTTTTCCGGGATGCCGCATTCCCTGGCAACGGTGAAGCGGGTTGCCACCTGTACCGCAGCGCAACCATTTTCCAGGAAATCGACCGCGTCGCTGCCGGTAAAGATCCCACCCGCCGCGATCACCGGGATATCCAATTGTTCTGCTTTTAAATGGGCAACGATTTCCGCCACGATGGTGTGCAGATCATACTGTGCCCAATCCATGCCGAAGCCCAGGTGTCCGCCAGCCAGCGGACCTTCCACCACGATGTAATCGGGCAGGCGATTGAGTCTGGCTGTTTTGCGCATGAACAATTGCAAGGCGCGCAGCGAGGAAACGATGATGCCCAGCTTGGCATCGCGGAAACGGGGGTTGTCTTCCATCAATGCGAACGATCCGAGATGCAGCCCCGCGCTCAGAGTGATGCCGTCGATTCCGGCATCCAGCGCGCCGCACAGCCGCACGCGCAGTGTTTCGCGCGGCGCGTTCATGGTCAATTTTTCCATGCAGTTGACGAAAATCATGCCATCGCCGCGCTTGGCTTCCATGGTCTTGCCGACATGCAGGCGGGTCGATTCGGCCACCTGCGCCAGGTCGAATTTCACGATCGCCTTGCTGGTCTCTTTGACGTTGAGTTTGTACTGCTTTTGTTTGTGGCTGACGAATTTGGTCTTGTCGAGACGATCCGTGACGGTCGGCAGCATTGCGTCGGAAATATGTCCGATCCCGCCCAGTCTGGCGGCTTCCCAGGCTAGTTCGCGGCTGGAAATATCCACGCCCATGCCGCCGATTATGATCGGCACCAGTTCACGCTTGCCAAAGTGCAAACGGAAATCATCAACTCGTTTCATTGCTGCCATCCTCCGACCGCCCCCGGTTAGTCAGCAAAGGGGCGTAATATATTCTGTGTTACAACATGTAAGTTGCCAAGGATGCCACAAACGCCGGGATACTGAAAGCAAAGCGCGCTCTGCGGTAAGGATATAAACCGCCAAAACTACTTGCCCAGCAAGTCCCTCAATGCATCCGCGAGTTTTGCAAAGGCAACGCGATAACCCGCCGATTCAATCTTCTGCGGCAATACTTTCTGCCCTTCCAGCAACAGGCAGGCGCGTTCACCCATGACGAATTTCAGAAACCATGCCGGCACGATGAATGGAGCGGGGCGATGCAATACCTTCGCCAGCGTTGCGGTGAACTCCCGGTTGGTTGCCGGCTGTGGAGCGGTCATATTGTACGGCCCGCGGGCCTGTGCGTCGCGCAATAGACTGAGCACCATCGCCACATAATCATCCATATGTATCCAGCTCATCCACTGCTTCCCGTCACCCAGGCGCGCGCCCAAACCCAGTTTGAACGGGAGCAGCATGCGTCCCAGCAGTCCGGCTTGACGGCTCAATACCAGGCCGGTGCGCAGCAGACACACGCGCACGCCCGAGGCTTCCGCGACGAGCGCGGCTGCTTCCCAGGCATTGCATAATCGGGCGGGGAAATCTGCACCGGGTCCTGCCGCCTCACCCAGCCCGGCATCGCCGCGATCTCCGTAATAGCCCACCGCTGAGCCGCTCAACAACACACCGGGTTTGTGCTGCGCGGTGGTGATGCGTTGCACCAGGTTTTCCGTCAAAGTAACCCGGCTATTCCAGAGAGCCTGTTTGCGCTGTTCGGTCCAGCGCGCATCGACTATCGGCTCCCCGGCCAGGTTGATGACCGCATCGAAACTCCGGCCGGGCTGCCATTCGTCAAGACTGGCCAGCGCCCGCACACCTGCGCCGCATTTTGCCGGAACCGTATCCGGGTTGCGGCTCAGCACCGTCAATACATGCCCGTCCGCCAGCAGTGTCTTGCAGAGCTGTCTGCCGATCAAACCGGTGCCACCGGTGATGAGAATATGCACTTTAGCTTCCTTCAGAAATTCAAGGTTGATTGCAGACTAGCCATACTTTGCGCTGCGCGCAAGCCGCAAAACCCGCTATGATTCCAGGCATGACGAATCATCCACAAAGCAATACCGATCTTCTTGCCCGCAGCCTCTCGGTGGTGTGGCATCCCTGTTCGCAGATGAAGCACTACGAACGCTTTCCGCTGCTGCCGATTGCAGGCGGCAAAGGGGTCTGGCTGTATGACTACGACAAGAAACGCTATCTGGACGCGGTCAGTTCATGGTGGGTGAATCTGTTCGGGCATAGCAATCCGCGCATCAATGCCGCGTTGCGCGATCAACTGGAAATATTGGAACACGTGATGCTGGCGGGATTCACACACGAGCCGGTGGTGCAGCTTTCGGAACGGTTGCGCGGACTGGCACCCGTTGGTCTTGGGCATTGCTTCTATGCCTCGGACGGGGCCTCGGCCACGGAAATCGCGCTCAAGATGAGCGCGCATTATTGGCGCAACAGCGGCAAACCGGACAAGACGCAATTCATCAGCCTGGAAAACAGCTATCACGGCGAAACGCTGGGGGCGTTGTCGGTGACCGACGTCGCGCTGTTCCGCACTGCTTATGGCGCGCTGGTTCGGCAGCAGGCCACGGTACCCAGCCCGGACTGGCGCAAAGCCCAAGCAGGGGAAAGCGCCGAGTCTTATGCATTAAGGTGTGCGGATGCGCTGGAGCAATATTTGCAGCAGCATCATGCGCAGCTGGCCGCTTTCATTATCGAACCGCTGGTACAGGGCGCGGCGGGCATGGCGATGTATCACCCGGTCTATTTGCAGCGCGCGCGGCAGCTTTGCACACAATATGGGGTGCATTTGATTGCGGATGAGATTGCCGTCGGCATGGGGCGAACCGGCACGATGTTCGCCTGCGAGCAGGCGCCGGCGCAGAACGATTCGACCTCTTCCCGGGGGGGCAAGGGAATTACTCCGGACTTTTTGTGTCTGTCAAAGGGCATCACCGGCGGCTATCTGCCGCTGTCTGTGGTGATGACGCGCGACGAAATTTACCAGGCATTTTATGGCGACGAAATAACAAGCGGATTTTTGCATTCACACTCCTATACCGGCAATCCGCTGGCCTGCCGGGCGGCGCTTGCCACGCTGGATATTTTTGACGGGGATGATGTGCTCGCCGCGAACCGCGGCAAGGCGGCGTACCTGAACGGGATATCAGCGCCTTTGCGCGAACACCGCGCGGTGCGCAACTGGCGCAATACCGGCATGATCTGGGCTTTCGAAGTGGAATCGCCACACAGCGACTTTGCCCGGCGCTGCTTCGCGCTTGCGCTGGAACATGAATTATTGCTGCGCCCCATCGGCAACACGATTTATTTCATGCCGCCGTATATAATTGACGAGTCGGAGATGGATTGGCTGGTCGATCGTACCTTGCACATAGTCGACGAATTGAGTTAATCACCATGCGAATTTTTTTCTTCAAGCTGTCCCTGCTTTGCCTGATCACGACACGGGCGGTTGCATCCACCTTGCCGGAGCCGGTCAGCGAGGCACTCAAGCGCGCGCATATACCTCTGACCAGCGTCAGTATCTTGGTGCAGGAGACTGGCGCACCCAGGCCTCTTGTCAGTCTGAATGTCGACCGGGCGATCAACCCGGCCTCCACGATGAAACTGCTCACCACGATTGCCGCGCTGGAGACGCTGGGCCCCGCGTATCGCTGGAAGACCGAAGCGTATCTCGACGGCAAACTGGAAAACGGCGTGCTGCAGGGTGATCTGGTGTTCAAGGGTTATGGCGACCCGAAACTGACCGTCGAGCAATTCTGGATGTGGCTGCACGAATTGCGCCAGCGCGGGCTGCGCGAGATACGCGGTGACATCGTGCTGGACCACAGCTATTTTGAGGCGGTCAAGCAGAATCCGGCGGAATTCGACCATGATCCCAACCGTGCATACAACGTCGGCACCAACGCGCTGTTGCTCAACTTCAATGCGCTGCATCTGCATCTGATACCGAATGGTCACGCAACCACGGCTCTGCTGGAACCCGACCTGGACGGCTATACGGTGATCAATCGAATCACCACCTCAACGAGACTGCACTGCGGCGGCAAGGATGCCTACGAGGCGCATCTGGACGGACACAACATCGTGCTGGAAGGAAGCATCCCGGCCGGTTGCGGCGAGGCGGACGATTATTTCTCGCTGCTGCCGCAAAATGAATACTTCTTCGCGGTGTTCAGCGCATTGTGGAAGGAACTCGGCGGGACAGTTCGGGGCCAACTGCGCGAAGGAACTGCGCCTGCCGGGCAGGTTCCGTTCGCCCGGTAT
>DIYV01000145.1:7169-10636 GCA_002429165.1 Gallionella sp. UBA6045
CTGGGGATGGCAGAACAGGCAAATGGCAATCAAGGCAGCGTGTTGACCGCTGACAGCAAAGACAGACGTGACGAGTATTCAGGCCCACAAGCTTTCAGTGAAGAATCGCTTCAAGCAAGACAGGAAGGCGGGGATACAGCTGATTCGGAACTTGCAATCGCGTCACCGACAGCTCTCTCTTCGGGCGGTCCTGGCGCAGACATCGCCCCTCCCGCAGCACCCGCAGGGGGTTCGCCAAAGGCAGGCAATCTGTTATCGAGCAAGCTCGATACAGAATTGACACCGCCGGTGGGTGCCCCGCTGCTTCCCCCTGTAAACGGGAGCACAAGGCAGGCAAATCCGTTTCCAACCGAAGGCCGGACGGAGTTTGCACCGCCGCCAGACACTCGCCCTTTGGGCGGTCTTGGCGCAGGCATCGACCCTCCCGCAGCAAACATCGCCCGCAGCATTGCGGCGATCCAGCAATGGTTAAACACTCAACAGTTGCAATTTCCAGAATTGGTCCTAGAAAACGGCGCCGGTTTGTCACGCAGAGAACGCATCAGCGCCCGGCATATCGCCGAGTTGTTGCAGCGCGCCATGAGCAGCCCTTTCCACGCTGAACTGGAAGCTTCACTGCCGATACTGGGTATGGACGGCACGGTGAAAAAACGCTTCAGGGACAGCGATATGGCAGGATATGCGCACCTCAAGACCGGCACGCTGGATGGCGTGAAATCCATCGCGGGCTACGTGAAAGCGCACAACGGAAAGCAATGGGTCGTGGTGTTTATCGTCAATAACCGCAACGCCGCGCTGGCAGAGCCTGCTCAAGACGCGCTGATCGAGTGGCTGCAAAAAGAACACTAGATGTGGCTTTTTTACAACGATTGCTGTGATACTCCTTGATTCAGGTCACCATGCTCGATACGATGCGATCCGCAGCCTTGCTGCACTCAACGTATGTCTTGCAAGCAATTAAACATTTAGGGAACAAATCATGAAGAAAATAGTAATTGTTGCGTTATTGTCCGCTTTCGCTGCAGCTCCTGCTTTCGCGGCAGATGGCAAGAATAGCGTCGGAATAAATTACGGCACGGATCTGAATGGCGTAGTTGGTATTCAGGGGGAATTCGATATTTCTTCCATGACCAATAAGCAACCTGTTTCGATTCAAGTGTTCTGGAAGAAAGCATCGCAGACTTATTATGGTGTTTCAGCAGATCAAACGGCTCTGGGTGCTGCAGGGATATATGACTTTAACGCTCTGGCTAAACTGGATAAAAAAATCCACCCCTACGCGGGTGCCGGGCTTAAACATGTTTCTGAGACTGTAGTTTTTCCAGGATTCCCACCATATACTGGCACAGCAACCAACACTGATGTGTATGTCACCGGCGGGGTCAGATATTATTTAACCCCTCAATTTGATGCTGACCTGAACTACAACAACTTTGGCGGACTGACCATCGGGGCAAACTTTAATTTCTAATTGAAGTTTCCAACTGGGTGCCTATCTAAAGTTAGATACGCTTCGCGCACTATCAAAAAAGTCGGACTTGCTCCGGCTTTTTTGTTGCCTGCAAACCCCCGACTCGGACTGGCTTACGTTAATGTACCGTTCGCGTATAGCCATGGCAAGATACTTGGATAGCGTGGTATAGCTTCAATATTTAGCGTGGCTGTAGTAACCATATAGTCGATATTGACAAGTTTCGAGGAAGGGGCGTAGTGTGTGTTTATGTTGTTTGTTGCACGAGCAGTATTAACTTAACCAAAGGGGAGCTAACATGAAGAAAATTGCTATTGTCGTACTGCTGTCTGCTTTCATTGCCGCACCCGCTATAGCGGGAAATCTTTATGGTGCACTTGATCTTGGACAATCATCGGGAAGCGATATCTGTACCGGAGTGCCCGCGGGGGTTAGTGGATGTAAAGATACCGGCACCATGTTCCGGGGTGCAGTTGGTACCCAGATTACTCCTATGTGGGGGAGCGGAAGTCAGTTATGGCAGTTATGGCAAGGAAAGCGCCGGAGCGGGTATTTACCTTGGCTTCCCAGTGTCAGAAGATTGCTAGGCTAGCGGGCTGCAGGTTTCTGGAACCGGCACTTTTCCTATTGCTGATAGGTTTTCCCTGCTCGGAAAATTGGGTATTGCACGCACAGATTTTAAAGTATCCGGCACTTTCGGAGGCATTGGGTTCAGTGACAGTGGCACCAGCACCAACCTTGCTTTTGGCATCGGTGCGCAATATGACTTCACCCAGAATGCTGCCATTCGCGCCCAATATGAAGACTTGGGTACGGTTGGAGATACCAATACCACTGGCACCACCAAAGTTACGTTGCTTTCTGCAGGCGTTGTTTTCAAGTTTTAAGTATTGCTGTATCAGCAATAAAGCCGGACTGGTTCCGGCTTTTTTATTTGCAAACCGCGCCGCACGGATGCAGATTTAGATAAAACGAATATCGTACCCGGAGAAAAAACATGAAGAAAATTACTTTGGCTGTAATGGCAGTCGCCGGGTTGTCTGGCCTAGCAACGGCATTGGCGGATACGTCCGATATCAAGGCAGCCAACAACCAGGTTGGCTTCCAGCTCGTCTCGACCAATGTCGATTACACCGAAACCGGCGATGGGGTTTTGACGCCGTCCGGAACGCTGGACACCGAGAAGGGTGCTGTGCCCGGTTATGCGCTGTCGATCTCCACGATGCAGGATCGGTGGCTGGGGAACGACTATATCGAAGCCGAGTACGACAACTCCAGCGGCAATACGGAATATGTGGGCGGGTTGATTGGCCCGCCTGCTACGCCGTATGGTTCAGCAGTCGGAACTTCAGGCGCAACACTGATCAATTACAGCGCCCGTTACGGAAAAGGCTACATGGTCAGGAACGAGTTTATGCTGACACCCTTCATAGAACTTGGCCATCACGAATGGGACAGGGGGGCCAATTATGGTGAGATCTATACGCACAATTATTTTGGTATCGGTGCGCTGGGCCAGTACTCGCCTGTCAGCAGACTGGTGCTTTCGGCCAATGCCATGACCGGCAGTACGTTTGGATCGTATATAACTGTAAATTCAGGCCCTGGCCTTAATGGATTCTCGGGAGCACTTGGCAATTCGAGCCTGTACAAGGTTGGTGCCGGCGCGGATTATGCGTTTGCGCAAGACCTGCACGGGGAAATTGGAGTTGATTATACGAGTTTCAACTATGGCATCAGCGCTGTGTACCCT
This sequence comes from Gallionella sp. UBA6045, assembly GCA_002429165.1. Classification (GTDB taxonomy): domain Bacteria; phylum Pseudomonadota; class Gammaproteobacteria; order Burkholderiales; family Gallionellaceae; genus Gallionella. The sequence goes on from DIYV01000145.1 coordinate 10,394, forward strand.
GTCGGTGGCGGTTTCGTCGGGTGGGAACCGGACAGCAAGACAAATTACACGACGGTCAAGATCGGATTGGGATACGGGTTCTGATTTGATATAACGCAGAAAATTCCGGGCCGGTTCTGGCATTTTCTGCACGAATAACTACAGGCCCAACTCGCCCCACATCGCATCCACCTTTGCCTTTACCGCCGCATCCATCACGATCGGTGTGCCCCATTCGCGCCGCGTCTCGCCCGGCCATTTGTT
>DIYV01000145.1:10789-14852 GCA_002429165.1 Gallionella sp. UBA6045
CCCATCTTGCCGCCCAATCCCGACACCGGACTGGCGAAATCAAGATAATCGATCGGCGTGTTGTCCACCAGCAGCGTGTCACGCACCGGGTCGACGCGGGTGGTGATCGCCCATATCACTTCTTTCCACTCGCGTATGGCTATGTCGTCGTCCACCACGATGATGAACTTGGTGTACATGAACTGGCGCAGAAAACTCCAGATGCCGAACATCACGCGCTTGGCATGTCCGGCGTATTGCTTTTTGATGCTGACCACCGCCATGCGATAGCTGCAACCTTCCGACGGCAGATAAAAATCCACGATCTCGGGAAACTGTTTTTGCAGCAGCGGCACGAACACTTCGTTCAGCGCGACCCCCAGCATGGAGGGTTCATCCGGCGGCTTGCCGGTGTAAGTGGAATGGTAGATCGGGTCACGGCGCATGGTGATGCGCTCTATCGTGAATACCGGGAATTTATCCTGTTCGTTGTAGTAACCGGTGTGGTCGCCGAACGGTCCTTCCAGCGCCATCTCATCGGGGTGGATTACACCCTCCAATACGATCTCGGCACTGGCCGGAACCTGCAGGTCGCTGCCCAGACATTTCACCAATTCAGTCTTGCTGCCGCGCAACAATCCGGCGAACTGGTATTCGGAAAGACTGTCCGGCACCGGCGTGACCGCGCCGAGTATCGTGGCCGGATCGGCCCCGATCACGACTGAAATGGGGAACGGCTCGCCGGGGTGTACCTTGCGCCAGTCCTGAAAATCCAGCGCGCCACCGCGATGCGCCAGCCAGCGCATGATGACTTTATTCGGTGCGATCACCTGCTGGCGGTAGATGCCGAGATTCTGGCGCGGCTTGTTCGGCCCGCGCGTGACCACCAGGCCCCAGGTGATCAGCGGCGCAACATCGCCGGGCCAGCAGGTCTGGATCGGCAATTTGTTCAAATCCACTTCGCTTCCTTCCCACACCAAATCCTGGCAAGGCGCACGGGATAAAATCTTGGGCGACATGGTCAGCACCTGCTTCAGCACTGGCCATTTTTCCCAAGCATCCTTCAACCCTTTGGGCGGTTCGGGTTCCTTCAGATAGGCAAGCAGCTTGCCCACCTCGCGCAACGCTGCAGTGGATTCCTCACCCATGCCCAGCGCGACGCGGCGCGGCGTGCCGAACAGATTGGCCAGGACGGGCATGTCGTGACCCGCGACGTTTTCGAATAACACAGCCGGTCCTTGCGCGCGCAGCACCCGATCACAGATCTCGGTCATTTCCAGATACGGCGAAACCGTTGTGGTGACGCGCTTGAGTTCGCCGATCTTTTCAAGTTGTGCGATGAAATCCCGCAAATCACGATATCGCATAGAGTATCCCTCAAAAAATTTTATTGAAGCGTCGCGAGCGAAGACAGAACGCGGCACGAAAGGGCGAAGTGGGTCTCGCAGGGATGGTCGGCTTGCCGGCCAACTCGCAAAAAGCGGAGTTTACATTTAGGTTTATCGCTACGCGATCACGCATTTTGAGCCCTTGAGTAACAAAGTTATGTCGAGTGCAGTAGCTTCAATAGAACTTTTTTTCGCCGGATGGGCGAGTCTTGAAACGTTTGTGCAGCCAGAAATACTGTTCCGGCATTTCCAGTATGCGCTGTTCGATGAATTCGTTCATGCGGCGCGTATCGGCAATGTCGTCGCCGCTCGGATAATTTTCCCAGGCCGGATAAAAAGTCAGCACATATCCTGCTGATCCGGGCAGCAACCGAGTGATGCATGGCAAGACTTTCGCGCCGGTCATCTGCGCGATGCGCGGCACCGAAGTCATGGTCGCGGCGGCTACGCCGAAGAACGGGATGAATGCGCCATCCTTGACACCCTGATCCTGGTCAGGCGGATAGATGAACGGCATGCCTGCGCGCATACCCTTGAGGATGGGACGCAGTCCCTGTTGACGGGAATACAGGCGCTGGTTGCGGAAGCGGGCACGCTTCTTCAGCAGCAGTTCGGTGAGGTAGACGTTCTTCTGGTTCGCATACATGCATACCGTATCGGTATGCTGAGCGATCCACTGCCCGCCGACATCCATGCCGACAAAGTGCGGCGTGAGCATGATGGATGGCTTGCCTAGCAAGCTTTCGAAGTGTTCGACGCCCTCCACCCGGATCAGGCTGGAAATGTATTCGGCGCTGGACCACCAGAGGATGGTGCGTTCGATCAGGCCGCGCGCGAACATTCTGAAGTGCGCGCGCAGGAGTTTGGTTCGTGCCTCGTCGCTCATATCGGGGAAGCACAGTTTCAAATTGATGGCGCCCACCTTGCGGCGTTCGGCTGCAATCAGGTAAAGCAGCGAACCCAGGGTAGTGCCGATCCACACCAGCACGCGGAACGGCAGGAAATGCAACAGCCATAATATGAAGATGCCCAGCTTTACTAGCATGCCTGTTCCTTGGATGCGGGTGGTTGCACACCTGGCGGGATTTTGTAACGGTTATAACTCCACAGATACTGGGCGGGCGAAACCGCAATCACTTGTTCCAGCGCCGTATTGATCTGCAGCGGCACAGATGTTGAAAAATCCAGCTCCAGCGGCTCGAAACTCAGCTTGTATCCCGCACCTTTCGGCAGCCGTTCGGCATACACCAGCAGCACGGCTGCACCGCTGGACTGGGCAAGACGTCCGCTCAATGTCATGGTATAGGCGGGGCGCGAAAAAAAATCCACCCATTCGCCCTCGCCCTGGCCTGGCACCTGGTCGGGCAACAGCCCGATCGCCTCGCCGCGTTTCAGCGCCTTGAAAAGCAGGCGTACACCGCTGAGATCCGCGGTTGCCAGACGGGCCTTTCCGCGTTCGCGACCACTGCGCATCAATGGTTCCAGCCAGCCCTGTTTTGGCGAGCTGTACAGGTTGGTCAACGCCAGGTGTTGTCCGATATACAGGCTGGTGATTTCGAAGCAACCCCAATGCGGGGTCAGAAAAATGATTCCCTTGCCGCGTGCGTGTGCTGCCGCTACATGATCCCAGCCACGGCAGTTTCGCACGGTGGCACAGACCTGTTCGAACGGCCTGAGCCACACCCAGGGCAACTCGACCATACCCTTGCCGGCTTCGGCGATGGTTTGGTTAAGCAATTTTGCAAAGTCGGCTTCATTGCCGGCCAGATGTGACTGGCGCAGGTTTTCCCGGGTGCGCGCGGCATATTGTTTCGACGTGGCGTAGGTAATGTGACCGAGCAGCGCGCCCAAACCGTGCAGCCAGCGCAACGGCAAGATGGACAGCAGTCGAAAGATCGATTTGAACAGTAATGGGGTCATCAGCGGTCAGGCGAACTATTTGATACAATGCGCCCCTTTGATTTTTTATGGATTGAGTTGAGAACCATGAGTGATTACTTGTTTACGTCCGAATCAGTATCCGAAGGTCATCCCGACAAAGTGGCGGATCAGATTTCCGATGCCATTCTGGACGCTATTCTAGCGCAAGACCCCTATGCGCGGGTGGCAGCGGAGACGCTGACCAATACCGGGCTGGTGGTTCTGGCGGGCGAGATCACCACCACCGCAAACGTGGACTACATTACTGTGGCGCGCAATACCATCAAGCGCATCGGCTACGACAACACCGACTACGGCATCGACTACAAGGGGTGCGCGGTGCTGGTGGCCTATGACAAACAAAGCCCGGATATTGCGCAGGGCGTGGATCGCGCATCCGATGATTACCTGAATCAGGGCGCGGGCGACCAGGGACTGATGTTCGGCTATGCCTGCGATGAAACCCCGACGCTGATGCCGCTGCCGATATACCTGGCGCACCGCGTGGTGGAGCGACAGGCGGAATTGCGCCACGACGGGCGATTGCCCTGGCTGCGCCCGGATGCGAAATCCCAGGTCACGATCCGCTATCTGGACGGCAAGCCGCATTCCATCGACACCGTGGTGCTGTCGACACAGCATGCGCCCGAGATGACGCTGGCCCAGATCCGCGAAGCCGCGATCGAGGAGATCATCAAGCCGATGCTGCCGAAAGAATTGATCAAGGGCAATATCAATTATCTGGTCAACCCGACCGGACGCTTCGTCATCGGCGG